>CAZBBS010000024.1:0-36531 GCA_964490145.1 uncultured Enterobacteriaceae bacterium | reverse complement strand
ATGCTGAACTCGGGTTTCTTCCACGGTATCTGGGGTTACAACTTCGCTACCGTGTCACGTCCACGTGAGTTTGGTGCGTCACTGACCGTGAACTTCTAGGTCATACGCTCAAACGAGCTGAACCAGAAACCGGCTGTCGCTAGGCAGCCGGTTTTTTTATGCCTGTTGAAAGAAACTTGCCAGCTCCCTGTTCAAGGTCAATTGTTGGCGGCAAAAAATTACTTTAGGATTTTCACGTAGGGAAAGATGGGTCAAAGCTTACTGAAATAACCCGGGCTCAGCACCTTCCCGCTTACATACCACAACTGCAGTATCCAACGACGAGGTACTGGTCATGAATCGTTCAATCAACGTCTATGTTCTGGCGCTTGCCAGCATGCTGTCTGCCAGCCTGACCGCCCAGCCCCTGAGTGTCATCGGTGGCAATGAAAAGGCGCAGGAGTGTTTCAACAATGCCGAAATGGCCGCCAGAAACTTTACCGGTATTAGCCGCAGCCTGTTAAAACCCTGCGATTACGCCCTGGATTATGCGGACCTGAATCTGCGCGACCGTGCCGCCACTTTTGCCAACCGGGGCATTATTTATGCCGGCCTGGGTAATTACGAGGCCGCCATGTCTGACTACGACACAGCCATTGCCCTGACCCCCAAGTCACCGGAGTCCTATGTGAACAGAGGCAACGCCTTTTTCATGATGCGCGATTTCATGATGGCCATGGATGATTACGAACACTCGATGGACCTGGGCATCAGACAACTGCATCTGGTGCATTACAACATGGGGATGGTCTATGAAATACAGGGCAATGATGAGACCGCGCTGAGACATTATGAAAAGGCGCTGGAGCTCAACCCCGGATGGGAATTACCCCGGAATCGCATGGAGAATGTCCGCCAACGTATGGCGGCAGCGCAGGAAAAGGTCAGGAAGGCGGAAAGCGTGGAAAACTAGCAGGCTGTTGAGAGCCGATCAGGCCAGGCGGACGGCAATCCCTTCCAGCTCGGGCGAGGGTGCCTGATAAAGCGACATGACGGCAGGATCATGGCCAGGGATTATCCTTGACGGATCATCCACCAGGGTTTTCATCTTGTCCCAGCCATCGATCATCTGCGCCACATCCACCACGATCGGGAAAGGACGCCTCTCGTTCATGTTAGCCGCATAATGGCTGGCATCAGACGCCAGCACCAGCCAACCTGATTCCGTCCATAGTCTCACTACCTGCAGACCCTTTGTATGCCCACCGACATGGTGAACCGAAATATTTGGGGCCAAGTGTGCATCCCCGTCATAAAAACTGACCCGACCGCCATAGACATTGCGCACCATCGCCACCACTTCATCCACTTCGAACGCATGGCCAAAAAGCGGATTGGCCATATAACGGCCGGTAGCGTAGGCCATTTCGCTGTCCTGCAGGTGAAAACGGGCTTTCGGGAACTTGTCGAAATTGCCGATATGATCGTAATGCAGGTGGGTGACCACTATATCCTCAACCTGCGCGGCATCCACCCCCAACAGGGCCAGGCCTTCGGTCGGGCAACGCAGAAACTCGCGTTTGCGTTTGTCCGCCGCCGCCTGGTTGAAGCCAGTGTCAATCATCCAGGTCTTGCTGTCACTGATCGCCACCCAGACAAAATAGTCCATGGGCATGCCGGCTTCATGGGGGTCGCCCCCCAGGAAGTTCTCCGAGGCCTTACGGTTAACCCGCGCATAACGGATGGCGTAAACGGCAAAGGGTTCCAGGCTGCCCATAGTCACTTTTCCTTATCGTTCCTTATTGCTCGACCTGTAATTCCAGGTAACTGAACAGTTCGGTATTGTCTGCTTCGAATCCCAGCTCGGCTTCCGCCTTGTCATAGATGCTGCTGAGCAGATCAATGAAACCGGCAGAGGTGCCTTCGGATTTGGCCAGGTCCACGGCAAAGCGCAGGTCCTTGGCCATCAGTCCCAGATAGAAACCTGAGTTGAAGGTTCGCGGCAGAATGAACTTCGGAAACTTGTCCTCACTGGAATTGCTGCGGCCGGTGGAGGCATTGATGATATCCACCATTACCTTCGGGTCCAGTCCGAATTTGGTGCCGGTGATCACCGCTTCGGAGGCCAGCGCCAGGGTACCGGCTGACAGAAAATTGTTCATCGCCTTCATGGCGTGCCCGGATGCCGGACCACCGGTTCTGAACGGCTTGCCCATCACCTCAAATACGGAGCGGCAGGCTTCAACCAGATCTTCACGACCACCGGCCATGATCGCCAGCGTGCCGTCAGCGGCCTTGTACTTGCCGCCGGATACCGGGGCATCGATCAGGTGATAACCCATGCCGACTAATTCTTCGCTTAAGGAGCGGGTATCCACAGGTGAACAGGAGCTCATATCGACAATCACCGTGTCGTCTTTCAGGCCACTGCAGACGTTATCGCCATCACCAAGCAGGACCTTACGGACCGCCTTGCCTTCCGGCAGCATGGTGATAACCAGGTCAGATGCTTCACCCAGCGCTTTCAATGAAGCCGATGCACTGGCACCTGTTTCATTGCAAAAGGTTTTTACGGCATCCTGGTTCAGATCGGCTACCGTCAGGGGATAGCCGGCTTCGGCCAGGCGTTTGGCCATGGCGTAGCCCATATTACCCAGGCCAATGAAGCCGATAGCGGCTGGAGGAATAATGCTGCTCATGGATTATTCACCATCGATTTCTTTGATGACAGGAGACGCTGAACGGAAGCTGTCCACGGCGGCGGGAACCCCACAGTAAACCGCTGCCTGCAGGAATACGGCAGCAATTTCTTCATTTGAAAGGCCATTGTTCTTGGCGCCGCGGGTATGCACAGCCACCTCATGAGACTTGCCCAGAGCAGTCAGCATGCCCAGGTTGATCAGACTGCGATCACGGCGGGACAGCACGCCCCGGTTCCAGCCATCACCCCAGCAGTATTCATTAAGCAGATCCTGCAGGCCCTGGTTGAAGTCATTGGCATTGTTCAGGGCCGCATCAACGTACTTGTCACCAAGCACTTCACGGCGGGTTTTGATACCCAGTTCTTTAAGGGCGGCACGGGAATCATCAGACATGTGTTATCTCCGGTTGTCAGGGAAAAATTGAGGCGAAAATATTAACACAAGTACGGCTGTAACCGTTTAGTGGGGGTGAATTTTTTACCGGAGATAAGACAGCCACCAGCTGCCAGCAGTTAGAGAGAATTTTCTGGTTTGGTTTTCTTTTCAGTCAGGTTGTTGGGCGGAGCATGATAAAAATAGAAAACCTGCATATCGCCGAAATACCTGAAAAAACTGGCAGCTGGAGGCTGGCAGCTGGCAGTTGGCAGTTCTTTCTCCTTGTCCACCACCCCCTCACCCTTTATCCTCCCATCATCCCCGTTTTAAGAGAGACGTCATGAAAAATCCTTTCAATCTGGAAAATAAAACCGCCATCATTACCGGGGCTGCCTCTGGCATTGGTGCGGCCACGGCTGAACTTTTCGCCTCTGTGGGTGCTACTGTCCATGTCAGCGACATCGACCTGGCGGCCTGCCAGGCCAGGCATGCCAACTCTGAATTTGCCGACCGGATTATCGTGCATCACTGCGATGTGTCGGATAAAGCCAGTGTGGATGCCTTTGTCGGCGCTGTACTCGCCGCTGGCCCGGTGGACATCCTGTTCAACAATGCCGGTGCCGGCCTGGTGGGCAGGATTGAGCAGACCTCGGAGGAAGACTTCGACCGCCTGTACAACGTGAACGTGAAAGGTGTGTTTTACATGACCCAGGCATTGATGCCCCATTTCCTCGAGCGTCAGGCCGGCAATGTGGTCAATATGGCAAGCATCTGCGGCGTGATCGGCGTGCCGGACCGCTTTGCCTATTGCATGTCAAAATTTGCCATCGTGGGTATGACCAAGGCCATGGCCCTGGACTGCGCGAAGGACAATATCCGCGTCAACTGTATCTGCCCGGGACGTATCGCCACTCCCTTCATGCTGGCCCGCATCAATGAATACCCGGACCCCGACGCCATCCGCGCCGACATGGACGCCAGCCAGCCCATCGGCCGCATGGGCGAACCGGAAGAAGTCGCCACCGTTGCCCTCTACCTGGCATCCGATGCTTCAGGATTTGTCACCGGGGCATGTGAGAGTGTGGATGGGGGGTGGTTTGCCGGCTAGCCAGCCCTGCCGGCTTGCCGGCGGTTAGCTGCCAGCTACCAGCCTCCAGCTGCCAGTTTGTTCAGGTCAGCTGAAGGATCAGGTTTAATATTTTAACCAATCGGCGCTCAGCGCTTACTGAAAGAAAATACACAAATCAGAAGATTCACTCTGGCGGCTGGTAGCTGCCCTTATCTGGACGGCCAAACAAGCTGCCCCAGCGCCGCCGACTCCGGGAATACGGTTTTAGCTTCACCCTTCTGCCACTGAATGACCAGAATTTCTGCATCAAGCCGTTTGCCGGTTTCGTCGAACCGTACCCGGTTACCGGTAAAATAATCGGCGGCACCGGAGTCGATATCCATGGTGTGCAGGGCCTGGCTCACGGCTTCCCGGTCGGGGGTGGGAGCCAGTTCCAGGGCTTCTTTCAGTAACCAGACATGGCCAAAGGCACACAACGGGTTCTGGGTCATCCAGGGCTCGCCGGAGAAGGCCATGTAGTCTGCAATCATCTGTTCCTGGCCCTTGCGGCTCCAGTTGGCGACCACCGACATCACGCCCTCCAGCAACGCCGTTGGCATGTTGGCAGCCAGGTCAGGATCCCCCATGGCACTGCCATTGGATATGGTGGGCAGGCGGCCACGGCCCAGTCCGAACTCATTCATTTTCTCAAGCAGCAGCTTGGCATCCGATACCGCTGTAGGCAGCAGCAGGAGCATATCCGGGCGACGGGAGCGCACCCGCTGGATCAGGGGTGTGGCATTGGCCAGGGGCGGGGTAAACACTTCGTTCACCACCAGTTCCAGATTGTTTTCTGCCAGGGCAGTGCCTTCCACGATGGGTTTTACAAAGGCCACAGATGCCGCCGTATTGTCCATCACTATCCCGATGGTTTTGGGGCGCTTGCCGGATGCCTGTTCGGCCATGTCCATTAACAGGGGAAGTGCATGCTCCGCCTGATAATCGCCGGTAGCTGAGGTCTGGAACATGTGGGTGAAGCCGCGGGATGTGATCAGGTCAGAATAACTCAGGGTCAACAGCGGGATACCGGCGCGCTCGGTGACTTCCGTAGCGGCCAGGGTGAAGGATGACAGGTACGCGCCTGTGGCACCGACCAGGTCAGGTTCTTCCGCTACCATGCGCTGTGCAGCGTTTTTCGCCCGCTCAACTGAATCCCCGGCATCAAAGACCGCCAGTTCCAGGGGACGGCCACCATGAGCCCTGATGCCACCACTGGCATTGATCTGCTCGATGGCCAGTTCGGCAGCAGCCCGCATCACCTGGCCCTGCCTGGCCCAGGGGCCGGACAGCGGAACGATAAACCCTACCTTGATAGGATCCTGAGCCTGGACAGGTATGGTGAGTACCACCAGCAGTAAAACGATAAAGGCGCGAATACTTTTCATGATTCCCCTGTGACTTGATATTTTTGTTGGGCCAATGATCAAACGGCAATAACTGTGTGTCAAGGCAAGGAAGGGCGTGTGGTCGATCAACTCACATCGTACAGGTACGTCAATAAAAAAAGGGAGCCCAAAGGCTCCCTTTCGTGATTTGATTTGGTTCCAACGGAACTCATTCAAGATTTCTCTTGGAGGATGCTATATCTCCCTCCGGCTGTTACGACCGAATTGAACACTAACACCAATATCCGCTGAAACCTTACACATATCACTAGACATTGGATCACCTCCTTTTATTTCTCAGTTGAATTACTCCGCAAATTACAGGCATAAAAAGAATGTGTCAACACTTCCCCGGCAGACAGAATAACTACAGGGACAGCAGGGTATCTTCCAGAGCCAGAGACTGTACTGCCTGGTACTGGGACAGGAACACCTGGCCGTTGAGAGAGTGCAGGAAGTGGGTGTTTTCCAGGTGGTCCATCACCGGGCCCTTGACCTCGGACAGGTGAAACCCTATGCCCTGCTCTTTCAGGATTTCATTGATTGACTCGAGTACTTCCAGGGCGCTGATGTCAATTTCATTCACCGCGGTACACATCAACACGATGTGTTTCAGGTTTTTACGCTCACTCAGGTTGCGGAAAATTTCCTCTTCCAGATAGGAGGCGTTGGCAAAGTACAGGCTTTCATCGACACGCAGTGACAGCACGGAGGGTGAGGTTTCCACCTTGTGGCGCTTGATATTGCGAAAATGCTTGGTGCCCTTGATCTCGCCCACCTCTGCAATATGTGGCCTGGATGTCTTGTACAGGTGCAGCACGAGGGAAGCAAACACCCCCGTGGACACGCCAATCTCAACACCTGAAATCAGTGTGACACCGATGGTGGCAGCCACCGCAATGAAATCGTTACGTGAATAGTTCCAGGTTTTTTTCAGGATGGAAAAATCGACCAGCCCGAGCACGGCAACGATGATGGTGGCAGCCAGTGTCGCCTTGGGCAGCAGGGCCAGGTAATCGGTCAGGGTGAGTGTGGCAATGGCAATGCCGATGGCCGTAAAGAAACCTGCCGCCGGGGTTTGCGCACCGGCATCGAAGTTCACCACTGAACGGGAAAAGCCCCCGGTCACCGGAAAGCCGCCAGACAGAGCCGAGGCAATATTCGCGGTTCCCAGCCCGATCAGTTCCTGGTTCTGGTTGATTTTCTGTCGGCGTTTGGCGGCCAGGGTTTTCCCCACGGAAATGGATTCGACGTAACCAATCACCGAAATCAGGATGGCCGGCAGCATCAGCTCCCGTACCAGACCAACATCCAGCGCGGGAATCATCAGGGAAGGCAGACCCGCCGGGATCATACCGACCAGCGCAACGTTCTGTTCACCCAGGCTCGCCACATCAGCCCAGATGATGGTGATGATGACCGCCATCACCGGTGCCGCCTTGGTGATAACCCCTGCCATGAAATCCGGCACTCGCATCATTGACAGCCACTTCTTCAGCCATACCCTGGCGACGGTCAGGAAGCCCAGGGCAAAAATGCCAACCGCAAAGGTGCTGGTGTTGGTACTGCCCAGATTTTCCAGCATGGTACCGATCAGCTCTGGCAGGTTGTCACCTCCACCACTGATACCCAGGATGTGTCTGGTCTGGCTCAAGGCAATGATGATGCCGGAAGCGGTAATGAATCCGGACACCACTGGGTGGGACAGAAAATTGGCCAGAAAGCCAAAGCGAAGGATTCCCAGGGCCAGCAGGAACAGGCCACTGAGCATGGCCAGCACCATCGCTGCCTGCAGGTACTGGTCAGCCGTTTCCAGGCCAAGACTGCCTATGGACGAGGCGGTCATCAGGGAAGCCACTGCCACCGGTCCGACGGCCAGTGTTCGGCTACTGCCAAATACGGTGTACAGCACCAGGGGCATCATGCTGGCATACAGGCCCACTTCAGCGGGTACTCCCGCAAGCAAGGCATAAGCCAGGGACTGCGGCACCAGCATGATGGTGACGATAACAGCGGCCACCAGATCATCAGTCAGCGTGCGACTGTTGTACGTGCGCATCCAGTCGATGCATGGCAGAAAATTGGCCAGCATGTAATCAGTCCGGAATGTCAGGCAGGTTATTTTTTCAGCTCAGCCAGTTTCTGCGGCTTCACCAGGGTTTCCCTGCCCTTGAGCATACCATCCCAGTAAAGCATGGGCATGATGACTTTTTTCAGGAACCAGGCCAGCCAGGTGGGCTGCGTACCCTTGAGCAGCCAGGTTGGCAGACTGGGTGCCAGCTTGCCGCCATAGCTGAATTCAGCCAGAACAATCCTGCCGTTTTCCACGGTCAACGGGCAGGCTCCGTATCCATCATAGCCATAGGTCTGACTGCCCTTGCGAATGTCCTCAAGCACGTTACAGGCCACAACAGGCGCCTGTTTGCGTACGGCAGCTGCGGTCTTGGCATTAGGCGTATTCGTGGCATCACCTAGCCCCCAGATATTGCCGTATACCTTGTGTCTGAGGGTATGCTGATCGACATCTACCCAGCCTGCAGCATCCGCCAGGGGGCTGTTGCGGACAAAATCCGGAGCTGTTTGCGGGGGACAGACATGCAGCATGTTAAACCTGATTTCCACAGTTTCGGTATTGCCGTCAGCATCGGTTTTATTGAACCAGGCTGTCTGCCCTGGACCATCCACTTTCACCAGATTGTGGTTCAACTTCAGATTGGCTCTGTAACGATCAATATAGGATTGCAGGGCCGGGACATAATCAGCTACACCAAACAGCACCCCGCCAGCGTTGCAGAAGTCGATACTGATCTTGTTCAGCGCCCCGCTTTTCAGCCAGTAATCCGCAGACAGATACAGGGCTTTTTGCGGAGCTCCGGCACACTTGATGGGCATGGGCGGCTGGGTAAAAACTGCTTTTCCGGATTTCAGTTTCCTGACCAGGTCCCAGGTATAGGGAGCATAGTCCGGGAGATAATTCGAGGTGACACCATTCTTGCCCAGCGTTTCCCTGAGACCTTCAATACCGTCCCAGTTAAGCTTCAGGCCAGGACAAACAATCAGACGCTCGTATGTGATTGTGCTGCCATCATCCAGCGCCAGGGCATTGTTATCCGGATCAAACGAGGCTACGGCTTTTTGGATCCAGGTCACATCCGAGGGCATGACCGACGCCATAGATCGTTTGGTCTGACCAATCCTGAAGACACCACCGCCCACCATGGTAAAACCGGGCTGGTAATAATGTTCTGCGGCAGGGTCAATGATGGTAATGTCCAGATTACCCTGGCGTTTCAGCAAACTGGTTGCCACTGAAATACCGGCACTGCCGCCACCAACAATCACCACCGGGTGAATTGCGCTACTGTTTTCCATTAACTCCCTCCTCACTTGAACGCCCGAAAACTTGATTTGACCTTATTTTTTATTTAAACGCATTAATCGGTAATTTCAGGTACACCATATTGTTATCTTCCACAGGTGGTAAATGTCCTGCCCGCATATTGACCTGCAATGACGGCAGTATCAGGTGGGGCATGGCCAGTGTGGCATCACGTGCTTCACGCACGCTGACAAATTCAGCTTCTGCGACACCGTCATGAACGTGGATGTTCCCTTTTTTCTCTTCCGCAACCGTCGTCTGGTAGTCAACAGAACGCCCCATGGGATAGTCATGGCACATGAACAGTCGAGCATCATCAGGTAATGACAGCACTTTGCTGATTGACTGGTAGAGCACAGCGGCATTGCCGCCAGGAAAATCTGCACGCGCGGTGCCCACGTCCGGCATGAAGATAGTGTCACCAACGAAAACGGCATCACCGATAACATGAGTCATACAGGCCGGGGTATGTCCCGGTGTATGCATGGCATAAGCCGTCATCTCGCCAATCTGGTAGCTGTCGCCATCATCAAAAAGAACATCAAACTGAGACCCATCACACCTGAATTCGTTACCCGCGTTGAAGATGCCGGCGAAGACATTTTGTACAACCGTGATCTTGCTGCCTATACCAATTCTGCCGCCGAGTCTTTCCTGAATGTATGGGGCAGCTGTCAGATGATCCGCATGGACATGGGTTTCTATCAACCACTGCAGCTTTAGATTGTTGTCACGAATGAAGTCAATGATTTCATCGGCCCCTTCATAGCTGATGGTGCCGGAGGCATATTCCAGATTCATCACTGAATCAATGACAGCACAGGCGCTGGAGGCTGGATCCTTCACCACGTAGGAAAAGGTTTCCGTTTCCTGGTCAAAAAAAGCGGTCACTTCGGGCCGGACTGACATATCCGGTGTGAAAGGCAAAACACTGGTCATTGCAACTCCTCCTTCAGAAGTCCATTTCACAGTAATTTGCAGTTTTCATGCCAACTTGCACCAAAACCTTTATCTTATTGATTATAAAGGAATTATATAAGTATAAAAAAGCCAGAATGGGCTGCAGAAAATGCAAAATTGTCAAATTTGTCAATAAAGTTGATGGAACTGGCAAAGCCGGCACCGCCTGGCAAATCATCTGCCGGGACGCCCTGCCCTGGCAACAATCACATGCCCATATACGCCTGGCGAATACGGTCGTCGTTTTGCAGGTCAGCCGGGTTGCCACTGAGGATGATCCGCCCTGCCTCCAGGACGTAGGCTCGACTGGCAAAATGCAGGGCCTCGGCAACGCGCTGCTCAACCAGGATGATGCTGAGCTCGCCATCTTGATGAATCTCCACCAGGCGCTCGAAAATTTCATCGGCAATAGCCGGCGCCAGGCCCATGGAAGGCTCATCCAGCATCAATACATCGGGGCCGGCTGCCAGCCCCCGACCAATGGCCAGCATCTGCTGTTCGCCGCCTGACAATGTTCCTGCCGCCTGATTCTGCCGGTCTTTCAACACCGGAAACCAGGTAAAAATCTGCTCCAGCACCGCTGACTCCTTTCCCTGGTCGCGGCGGGCATAAAATCCCATGTCCAGATTTTCCTGCACCGTAAGGGTGGGAAACACCTGGCGTCCCTCAGGAACGTGAGCCAGTCCAAGGTGCGGACGTCTTGAAGCCTCCACGCTGAGCAGGTCGCTGCCCTGGAAGTGAATGCTGCCGGAAGTTGGCGTGACGATACCCGACAGGGTTTTGAACAGGGTGGTTTTGCCGGCACCGTTGGGCCCGACAACAGCGATGAATTCACCGGCTTTCAATGTCAGTGAAATATCCTGCAGCACAGCAGCTCCACCGTAACCGGCATGGACACTTTCCAGGCTGAGTATCTCAGTGACCGTCATCTGCCACCCCGCCACCTTCGCCATTGCCTTCGCTGTCATCCAGCCACTTTTTACCCAGATAGGCTTCGATAACCTGAGGATGTCTTACAATCTCTTCAGGCACACCCTCGGCCAGCAGGGAGCCATGGTCAAGGACAATGAATCGATCCACCAACTTCACCATAGCCTGCATGCTGTGCTCGATAATCACAATGGTGATGCCCAGTGCCCTGACTTTCTGCAGAACCACCAGCATCTCCGCCATGGCATCCGGATCAAGTCCCGCGAGAATTTCATCCACCAGGATGAGTCCTGGTCGGCTGGCCAATGCCCGCGCCAGCTCCATCAATCTGAGCTGCTTGTTGGTCAGGTTGGCAGCAGGCAACGTGAACTGATCATCCAGTCCCACCAGCTTGATGGCCGCCGAGGCAAACTGCTCCGCCTCTTTCCGGGTGCGGGTATGCACATAGGCTCCAACCACCACGTTATCCAGCACGGATAGATGTGTGAAAGGCTTGGCCACCTGAAAGGTCCGGGCCATACCCAACGCACAGATTTTGCTCGGGCGCTTTTTAAGCACCGACTGACCTGCAAAACGGATTGCCCCCTTGTCAGGGCGAATAAACCCGTTGAGCTGATTGAACAGGGTGGTTTTTCCTGCACCATTCGGACCAATAATGCCCACCAGCTCTCCCTGTCGGATACTGAAGGACAAATCATTGGTCGCCTGCAATCCACCAAAAGCCTTGAACAGACCGCTGACTTCCAGTATCGGCCTGTCGCCTCCCATGTTTTCCACCCTGAGTACGCCAGTGTCGACGGCCAGGTCTGCCTGACTGGCCGAAGAGCCCAGCATGCGAATCTGTCCTGGCTTGATCAGCATTCGCAACTTCCAGATCAGTCCTTCGGGAGCGAACAGAATGACAACGATAATCGCAACGCCATAAATGACACCCTGGATGCCGGGAAAATCAGCGGCATACCGGGCATACAACAATTCACTCAACGGCACCAGAATGAAGGCCCCCAGCACCGGGCCCCACAGGGTTCCCACACCGCCGAACATGGCGAAGATCAGGGCCTGGGCTGACACCAGCATACCGAAGACCGCCAAGGGCGTGACCACCAGCAGTACAACAGCATAGAAACCGCCGGCTGCACTGGCAATGGCAGCACTGATGGTGATGGCCACCAGTTTCCAGTACAGCGTGTTGATGCCCGCTGCCTCGGCAGCATCCTCATCCAGCTTGATCGCCAGCAGGGACATGCCAAAGCGGGAGTTGTATAACCGGGCGGTAATCACCAGCGTCACCAGGAGCAGCACAAGGGCAATCAGGATCTCGTAAAAACGGTTTTCAAACTGCATGTACTTGACGGGTGCTTCCCGCATCATAGGCAGCGCCACTTCCTGGTACCCGAGCCATTCGAAGATGTACAGCAGGGCCAAGGGGTAAGCCAGCATGGCCAGGGCAAAATAGTGGCCGCGTAAACGGAAGGTGGGCAAACCAACCAGCATGCCTGCCAGCCCGCCTGAAAGCGTTGCCAGAATAATGGTGAACCAGGGACTCAGTTCCCAGACCACCAGGCATAAGGCCACCAGATAGGCCCCCAGGCCGAAGAAGGCGGCATGCCCGAAACTGACCAGTCCGCTGTAGCCCGAAAACAGGTTCCAGGAAAGCCCCATGACCGCCCAGACAGGCATTATGGTCAGAATCAACTGGTAGTAGGAATTACTGACCAGCAGCGCCACCACCAGGTAAGCCAGGCCAAACAGACCAATATGAAACAGGTCGCGTTTTATGCCGGTAAGCCTGCTCATGCCGTTCTGTCCTTACGCCCGAAAAAACCCTGGGGCCGACAGAGTATGACGATAAGAAAGCAGACAAAAATCACGGTGTTCTGTAACTGGTTCGGCAGAATGATGGCACTGACCTGCTGCAGAATGCCGATGGTCAGGCCGCCAAAAAAGGCACCGCGGATACTGCCAAGACCACCGAGCACCACCCCCGCATACATGATGATGACGTACTCCGTCCCGATGTAGGGCTGGAACGGGGCATTGGAGGCCAACAAACCACCACCGATAGCGGTAATGCCGACACCAAAGCCGAAGGCAATCCGGTGGGCGCGATCTACATTGATGCCCATATAGGTGGCAGCATCAGGATTATCCGCAGAAGCGCGCAGGGACTTGCCCAGGCGGGTTTTACCCATCAGCAATCCAAAGCCAATGACCACGACTATCGCGATCAGGGCTGAAATGGTCTGGGCCTGGTTGACGAAGACACTGACGCGCTCACCCACCATGGGCCCCCACTCCCAGGCACTGTAGGACAATTCATTGGACACGGATACCGGTGTAGAACCGAAAAAATACAGGCCGCCGTTCTGCAGGACCAGGGCCACGCCGAGCGTCAATACCAGCTGGGCATAATGCCCGCCGGCCTCCAGCGAGCTGGCCTTGCGGCCGGTGACGGAATGGATCAGCAGACGATGCAGGATGAGGCCGACGATAAACAGTGCCGGGCCCGCCAGCAGCGCCAGCAAAAACGGCAGCCACAAGGCGTCGGCAAAGGCACTGACCCCGAGCCAGGCAAAACAGAAGTAGGTAAAGTACATACCCAACATCATGAATTCGCCCTGGGCAAAATTAATCACCCGCATGACCCCGAAGATGATGGTCAGCCCCACACACATGAGGCCATACATCGATCCCATCAACAGCCCCGCTGTCAGCGATTGAAGGAAGTTTTCCAGGTTCTGCAGGGCATCCAAGGGGTATTGATCCAGGTTATTTCTTGCTTCTGCGGAAAGGGAGAGTCACGAGGAACAGCCAGGTGGAGAAACTCATCAGTTTCATCCCCTTGCGGGCTTCCTCGGGTCTGAGCTTGGCCGTCATGGGCATGGACTGGAAAATCTTGCCTTTGACCACCAGCTGGTTGCCATCACGTTCAATGGCAGTGACATCCATCAGCTCACTGCCGTCCTGGGAAAATATTTTCATACTGCGTTTTTCTTGTGTTAAGCGTTGGTATTAGTTGATGACTTTATCGAAGTCCATGCCCATCTGGTCAAACATGGTAATCGCTGTACCACGACCGGCTCCGAAGACACCACCGCCCGGATGCTGGAACGGACCCACCAGGTACAGACGCTCGATACCGGGTACCACGTTCTTGCCCAGCTCCGGCGTTGGCCGGTGGGCTCCGAACTGGTACAGGTACGGCGCAACACCGTGAATATCCCCCTTCTGGAAACTGGCGGAGGTGCGCTCCATGTCCAGCGGTGAATCGCAGTGCCAGTCCAGGATGATGTCTTTGGTCAGATTGGGCACATAGGGCTGCATACTGGCCAGCATGTGGTTGGCAAAGTCGTCCTTGTGCTTGTCCCAGGCCTGGGCGCCTTCACCCGGATACTCGTAAGGACAGTAGTCCCAGGCGTGCATGGTGGCCTTGCCTTCCGGGGCGCGGGATGGATCGATATTGGTGGCTGAACCCAACGCACACAGGGAATGTTTGGGAATACGACCGTAGCGCAGGTCATCAAAGTGATCACGCAGGGTGTCGATGCTGTCAGGCAGCAGCTCGATCATCATGGCTTTTTTCACATGATCACCGGCAGCAAACTGCAATGGCTCATTCAGGGCAGCATGGATGGTGAACACACAGTTGGCTGATAGTTCGACTCTGGATGCCGCCTGGGCCACGAAAGGCTCAAGACCATCCACCATCTTCGGCAACAGGTGAGGATGGATCGCGCCGATAACAGCATCGGCTGCCTTGATCTCACGACCATCATCGGTGACAACACCAACAGCACGGCCGCCGGAAACCTGGACCTTGCTGACAGATACGCCGGTTTCAACCACGCCGCCGTGATCCTGAATGCAGTTCACCAGGGCCTGGCTGAGCATACCGCTGCCGCCCTTGGCCACGCCAATGCCGTATTTTTCCAGCCAGCCAAGGAACATGAAGGGGCCGATGCCCGTGCCTTTCTCTTCCGGCCCGGTCAGGTTTTCGGACACCATGCGCAGGAAGTGCAGACGGACGCGTTCATCTTCGAAATATTCCATGACGATGTCGTAGGCGCTCTTCATCATCACTGCCATGATTTCCTGACCTTCACGGCTCTGGTCCATCATCGCGTACATGGCGCCGATGGGTGCCGGCGGGGTATACAGTGTACCAACCAGCGCGGGCAGGAAACCGGCTGCCTTTTCAGAGAAACGGCGATAGTTTTCAGCATCCTTCTGGGAGAACTTGGCGATTTCCTCGATATTCTTTTCCCGGTCGGTATGGATAGCCAGGGTCTGGCCATCGGGGAACACGGAGATCATCGGAATTTCAGGATGGATGTATTCCAGGCCGTATTTGGATAACAGACCCAGTTCGT
Source organism: uncultured Enterobacteriaceae bacterium (assembly GCA_964490145.1). Classification (GTDB taxonomy): domain Bacteria; phylum Pseudomonadota; class Gammaproteobacteria; order Pseudomonadales; family Pseudohongiellaceae; genus Eutrophocola. The sequence continues at coordinate 21,343 of CAZBBS010000024.1, read as the reverse complement.
CATTGACGATCAGGGGGTTGGCCTGGATGAAGATATGGGCCATGGAATGCTGGTCATGTTTGAAGCCCGGCAGGGTCAGTTCACGGGTAACCACACCACCGCCAATCCAGTCATTGCGCTCGAGCACCAGGACCTTTTTTCCCGCTTTGGCCATATAAGCCGCCGCAACCAGACCATTGTGGCCAGAGCCGATGGCCACCACATCATAAGCATCAGACATGTAAATCCCCTAATAAAACCAATCAAAATAGTGTGTTACTGGCAGCAAGAAGCAGATGAAAAGTGACATCCCCAGGGTTTGGCTGGTCTGACCTGTACCCATTACCAGTATGGCGGGGACATTGGACTTGCGGCCTTGTAGCGGTGTCCTGTATCTTGCGGATCAAAATCGAACCCAAGCATACCAAAGAAAAGGGGAGCATGTTGATATGTCAGACCAAGAAAAAAACAATGAAGCACTGGTGAAGAAATTTTTTGAAGTGCTCAGTGCCGGTGACCTGGACACCCTGCGCGGCATGTTTAGGGAAGATGCCTGCTGGACAGCCATGTCCAAGGAAATTCCCGGTGCCGGCCCTCACCCCGGCCGTGACCACATCATCGATGAATTTCTGGCCCCGGTACGCGGCATGTTCATCGAGGGCGACCCCAAGGTGATCATTCACAAGCTGACCGCCAAGGACAACATGGTCTACGCCGAAACCCAGGCCGTGGGCACCTTCCAGGCCGGCAACATGTACGACAACCTGTACTGCTGGGCCTTCGAGATCATCGACGGCCAGATCGACCAGATTCGCGAGTACATGGACAGTCATTACGTGATGAGCGTAGTACCTAGTTAACCCCCTCCACATGTCGAAAGTATCACTGAACTGAAAAGCCGGGCGGACTGGCAGGAAGGGAGACGTCCGAGCCATGGATGGCGAGGTCGAGCATACAGGGATGTATGTCTGCGTTCTCCATTCCTGCCAGTCCGCCCGGCTTTGAATCGCACCACTGAACTTTTCTATTTTTTTTCCTTCAGCTCATTACGCAGCCTGATCCGTTGTTCCTGGTAATGCTCGGCATCACCGAAATCCGCGAACTTGTGATAGTGGCGATGGGAACCCAGCACTTTTCGTGCATGCTTGATGGGACACCAGTACTGCTCCGTTCTGGCAATCACTTCCCGGGAATAGGCCACCACGCCATTACCGTACCCACAGTATATGCAGTTGAGTTTTTCGATACCGTTGAGATAACCCAGTTGGTGGCGGTCGATAACCACATAGTCACCGCGTTTTACCCGGCGGATGCCATAGAAGCGAAAACAGATATGCTGGTACAGGGTGATGGTCAGATCGAAAAAAGCAATCGGGATGATCATGCCGTAAATGAAGGGAGCGGACAGGGCATTACGAACCCTGGATGACCGCAGCCAGGGCAGCACCGCGACTTTCAGCTTGCGGTGGGCATCCTGGATTTCCTTCTCAAACCGGACCTTGTGTCCTTCCAGCTTGTAGCTGAATTTTTCCTGTTGCTCATCCAACGCATCCAGCAACTGCTTTTCCAGTGCGGCTATCTTGTCGGCTAGCTCATTGATTCGGCTGTTCATTGTCGGCAACTCCACTGTTACTGTCCCGGGCCTTCAAGGCATTATCAGGTGGCCCGGAAAGCATTGCAAAGTCGCAGAGGATTTTCGTGTAAAATTGCCGTGCTTCACTGCCGGGCATCCCCGACCTGCTTCCTCACAGGAAACCGATATGACTAAACTACGCACACTCACTTTTACACTTTCAACGATGCTTTTCACGCTGCTGCTGGCATGTAACCTTCATGCCCAACCTGTAACCCTGAGTGCTATCTGTGATGACTGTGTGGTGGAGCGCTTTGCCAACTGCGGCGGTTTTCTGGAAGGTGCCACTTTTGACAGAAATGGCAGGCTCTGGGTGGTGGATCTGCTCAGCGGCAACATCCTGTCGGTATCGGATACCGGACAATGCACTGTCGAAGCCAATACCGGCGGCCAGCCCAATGGCGCCAAGCATCATCGGGACGGGCGCTTGTTCATCGCTGACAAAGCCAAAGGGATCCTGGCCTTTGACCCGGAGACAAAGACGCTGGACACTATCGTCAACATGTACCGGGCTGAACTGATTCGCGGGTTCAACGACCTCGTGTTTGATGACAACGGCGGCTTTTATTTCACTGAACCCTATGGCTCCGGCACTCTGAACCCCGTGGGTCGTGTTTTCTATATGCCACCCGACGGCAACAATGCCACGCTGCAGGTGGTGGCTGATACCCTGGCTTTTCCCAATGGCATCGCCCTGAGCCCGAACGGCAACAATCTGTACATCGGTGAATATGCCAGGAAGCGGATTATTTCCATGCCGTCACTGGCCTCCCGGGATGTGTTTGATACCTCTTATGTGAAGGCCAACACGGAAGGCGGCATCGGCCCTGATGGTATGGCGGTAGATGAGGTGGGGAATATTTACCAGGCCATCTTCCAGGGTGGACAGGTCAGTGTATTCTCTCCTGCAGGTTACGAGATCGGTAAAATCTGGTTGCCGGCTGGTGCCGGCGCAGCGACCACCAATGTCGCCTTTGACGGCAACTGGCTTTACATCACAGAATCATCCGAAGGCGTCATCTGGCGTGTACGTACCAACCATGCCGGCCTGAAGCTTTACCATCAGAGGTAGGCCTTGACGACAACACCAGCCTCAACAGGTGTGGATGACACTGACCCTACCGGGCAGCTGCAAACCACCCTTGATCTCTCCCGTAAGGAAGCCATGGCCTCGTCGGCCATGACCACCACCTGTGACAATTTCATCAATGCCTTTGCCATCTATCTGAAAGCCACCAGCCTGCAGATGGGCTGGCTGACCGCCATCCCCCAGGTAATCGGCGCCATCATGCAGCTGCTCTCGGTTCTTGTCGGTGCCTGGCTTCCGCGCAAGAAAATCATCCTGTTCGGTGCCAGGATGCAGACCGTGCTGCTCGTACTGATGGCCACCCTGGCTGCCTGGCATACCGGCCCGGTGGTCTCCATGCTGATCATGCTGGTGATCTGCTACCACGCCATGACCAACCTGATTCAGCCCCAGTGGCGAGCCTGGATGGGCAGTATCGTCCCCCAGCAGCAGCGCGGTGTTTATTTTGCCTCCCGGACCCGCATCACCATGGCGGTTTCCCTGCTGATCTTTGTCAGTGGCGGCGTCCTGCTCAGCAAGAGTGCGGAATATGACAAAACCTGGATGGGCTTCGTCATGCTTTTTCTGATCGCCTTCACCGGACGCCTGATTTCCTGCCGCCTGCTCAAGGCCATGCATGACCCGGACAGCAATACGCCAGTCGTGCAAACCGATGCATTTTTCAATACCCTGCGGGAAATCACCCATTCGATGCACGACAAAACCTTCCGCAGCTACACACTGTTTGTTGCCGGCATGCAGGGAGCCGTAGCGGTATCTGCCCCATTCTTTGCGGTGTACATGCTCAATGACCTGGAGTTCAGCTACCTGCAATACAGCCTCAACAGCATCGCCTCCATCGCCACCCAGTTCATGACCCTGTCCATGTGGGGCCGCTTCAGTGACAAACACGGCAACCGCATCATGATGCTCGGATGTAGCATAGCCATCCCCATCGTCCCGATGCTATGGATGGTGATGCCGAATTTTTACTACCTGCTGGCCGTGCAGCTGATCTCCGGCCTGGTGTGGAGCGGCTTCAACCTGAGCACCGCCAACTACCTCTACGATATCCGGCCACACCACGTCAACTTTGCCACCTATGCCGCCGTGCAGTCGGGCATTTCTGCCGTCATGGTCTTCATTGGTGCCATCACCGGCGGCTGGCTGGCCAGTGTGGCTCCGGACATCCAGACCTCCCTCAATCTGCCACTCTACAGCCCCCTGTTCCTGGTATTCCTGTTCAGCGGACTGTTGCGCGCCGGCGTGCTGATCTGGTTCATCCCCCATGCCGAAGAACCCGATATCCGTACTCGACCACAACTGCTGAAACTGATTTTCCGCATTGCCCGCTTCAATGCTGTCAGCGGCGTGGTACTGGACTGGCTGACGGTGACAGAAAAACCGCTGTCATCCATTCAGGAAAATGATGAGTCCGGCAGACGAGCCGACAATGTCGAGGAAAACGGCTGAGCGGATCGCCAGACTCTTGATGTAAGCCAAAGTCCGGGGACTGGCGGATGTTATTCTGGGATATGTAATCCCGTTAAGCGGAATGAGGCATTTTCCAAAATCATGAAGTCACTTTTCAGGACCACCCTGCTGTTTCTCCTGCCCCTGTTCACGCTTCCCCTGCAGGCACAGATAGACGAGGATCAGCTTGGCGCATGGTACAGCTGGTTCTATAACCGCAATATCCAGGATACCCCCTGGGCCACCCAGATGATCATTCAACAGCGCTACTACGATATCACCAGCGACCTGCAACAGCGCTTGGTACTGGGTCTGGTCAGTTACAAGCCAAAGGACCATCCCATCCGTTATGGAGCCGGGTATTATCACCTGCGGCATGGTACTTTTGGCCCATCCACTGTCACCCGCGATGAACACATCATTTTCCAGCAGGGCATTGTGTCGAAGAAACTCGGCGAAAAAAACTTCATGACCTACCGTTTGAGACTTGAGGAACATTTACCCGAGAACCGGGATAATTTTCGCCGCCTGAGAGCCTTTGTCACCATAAACCGCCCACTGAACCAGTCTACCCTGGACCAGGGAGCCGTGTATCTTTCACTCTATGATGAATACTTTGTTGATCTGGACAACGTCAACTATGCACTGAACCGCGCCTATGCCGGGCTGGGCTGGAAAATGACCGACCACACCAGCTGGCAGGTGGGCATCATGCGGCAGACGACAAAGACCTATGCCAATAACCAGCTGATGTTCAACCTGTACCATCATTACTGATTTTTTTTGTATGAATACTGCTTTACGGCAAGGACACTGCCGCTTCAGGTTTTGGCCTTACCGGGCACTCAATGTGCCACTGATATCTCCATGTTCATTCACACACAGGTAAGGCAAACCCAGTTCAGCCAGCCAACCCTCTCCTGCCTTCCCCATTAACACTGCGATCGAAGCGGCAGAGCCCGCGACAATACACTGCTGTGCCACCACACTCACGGAACTGAATCCTGACACCGGCCAGCCGGTTTTAGGGTTAAGGATATGGCTGAAGCGCTGCCCGTTGATCACGGTGTAACGCTCATAATCACCACTGGTCGCCAGGCCTCCCCGACCCAGGCTTAGCAGGGCAAGTGGCTTGTCGGTATGATGGGGATTCCGAATGCCCAGTGACCAGGGAGCTGGCTCCCCAGCCACACCGAACAGCCGTATGTCACCGCCCAGCTCAATCATGCCGCTGGAGACGCCAGCCGCTTCGGCCAGCGCGGCAATACAATCGGCGGCGTATTCCTTTACTATCCCCCCGAAATCAATTTCCATCCCGGCAAGCGGCAAGGCAACCGCATTCCCGGTTCTCTCGACTTTTTCCCAGCCGACCAGGTCCAGCACCTTGTCGATGTCCGATTGCTCAGGCAGGCATTGTTTTTCCGCCAGGTCATGGTAGTTCCAGATGGATCGCAGGGAGCCACAGGTGATGTCGAACAAGCCATTGCTCTGTGCATAACAGGTGTCAGCATAATCCAGCAACCGCAAGGTTTCTTCATCAATATTTACCGGACTGCCGCTCCCGGCGGCCTGATTGATGGTTGAGGTGATGCTGTCAGGCAGAAAGCGGGAGTAGGCTTTTTCAAGACGTCTGACTTCAGATTCAAAACCAGTGCACAACTCGCGGCAAAAGGTCTCGTCATGACCACGCAGAATGATTTCACAGGGACTGCCCATGGCCCTGAACGGGTAATGGAAATTGTCTTTCATGGCCGGGATCGTCTCAGAAACGATAGCCCAGGCCCAGACTCATGCGGGTGAAATTGACAATAGCCGGACTGGTTTCACCGCCGAACAGGGAATAACTGTCATCCGTGACATAGCGTTCAAGGGCAAAGGACACGGTGAAATCATCCAGGGTGGTCTGCACCTGGAGACCGCCGCTGAGGGCACCATAGGCTGACAGCCGGTAATCGCTGGAGTTAAATACACCGCCCAGGGAAAAATCATTCACCGGCGTAAAGAAGCCGGCTTGCGACTGACTGTAATAGCGTATCCGGGGAATCACCTGCCAGGTGTCGCCGACATTCTGGTGCCAGGAGACATCCAGTGTCAGTGAATTGATGCCGAAATTATCATCGTACAGCCTGGCATCCAGATGCAGGGCAGCATCCAGGTTGGTCAGATAACGCCGGTAGGCATTGGACCAGGCAATCTGGGTACGGGAGTCAGGTCTGGCATCTCCCAGTTTGTAGGGATCTGTCAGGTAGCCGCTGTGCCGGGTCACGTTCAGGGACGACTGGAACAGACTGTTCCTGTCGATTATCTGGCTCACGGAAAAAAAGGCAGAACTCGTATGCTTGTTTTCATCTGTAACCCTGTTGAACAGGGCGGCGTCGGAAGGGTTGATATCATCCGATGAATAACTGAAACCGCCAGCTAGTGTGGTCAGGTCATTATTGAAATGGCGCTCCATATCAATCCCGCCATTCCAGGACTCATAGTCATTCTCATCGGATGCGCCGACATTGACACCCACACTGCCATTGTTCAGATAACGGCGCAGTCCCAGGTTATAGTCACGACGTTCTTCATGAATGGTGGCACCACTCATGACAATACTCTGTTCACCATCAAAAGGGGCCACGGCATACCAGGGTGAGGCACCGCTCATGGACTCATAGCTGGTATTGAAGGTCAGACCATAGTTTTCCCCTACCGGGGTGACCACCTGGAACTGGTGTATGGTGATGTCGTAACGTTCACGACTGCCAGCCAGCAGGTATTCCCTTGGCAGGTCATCCTCTTCATAACTGGAAATCCGGTAAGACAGGCTGGTATCTGTTGGGGGCGTGTCAGCCTTTACCGCGGGTACAAGACCTGGCAATGCCATGGCAGAAGCCGTCAGGGCGAGCAGAGATCTGGACTTCATGGTGTTCAGGGATTCCTGTTCAGTTACAGCCGCAACCGCCGCCGGTGGCACTGTGCCCACCGTTGGACGCTTCCTTACTGAAATAGATATGGTTGTTCAATGTGGTCTCAAGAGGGTCAGGATCAATAGCCATCTCCGGTTTGGCCAGCACCCCACGTTCCCAGGCCTGGACCGGCTGACAGCCACTGACAAGCATGGCAAAGCCCGCTGATAAGGCAATATACACGATGGTTTTGATGGATATGGTCATGGTATCAATTCCCCTGCCCGGCTAATGCCAGAATGCGGGCCTCTATCATATCGACATCACGGCGTTTGAACCCTTCATGCTTCATGACAATATTGCCCTGCTGGTCGACCAGGTAGGATGTTGGCATACCCTTGACGCCATAAAGCGCTGGAGTCCCGCCTGCCGGATCGGATAGCACCACGAAGTCCACAGGTGCATCCAGTAAAAAATCTATCCCGTCTTCAGGATCACTATCCACGTTGACCGCCAAAACCTCAAAATCTATTCCCTGTTGCTGCAATTTGTTGCGCAGGTCATTCATGATTGGCATGGATACCAGGCAGGGTGGACACCATGATGCCCAGAAATCCACGTACAGTATCTTTCCCGTGTAATCAGACAGGGCAGCCTGTTCATCGTGCTGGAGCAGCGGCAAGTCAAAACCGGGTGCCTGGTCACCAGCATCTGCCCCAAGGGCAAGGGGCAACCAACCTCCTAGAAATGCTGACATTATCATGACCTGAAACGTTTTCATGTGACCTTCCTTGCATTACTGAACGAAAAGTCTTGTCACTCCTGTCTTATCCAACAAGACTGAACCGACCTGACCTGTCATGCAATATAGCCGCTTGTTCAGGTCGCGGATAGGGCTGAATATTAACCGAATCTGCTTGCCGAAGCGGACTTTCAGGTGGTCGGAAAAGGAAAAATCGCCGTACAGCCTTTCGATGGCTGGCGGGATATCGGTACTGGTATCACCGGTATCGAAATCATGCTTCAGGAAATTGACGGACTCCAGTTCAGCCAGAAAGGAAAATTTTTCCGTGATGGAGCCATAGGCCAGCAGTGCCAGGTCATCGACCACGAACTCTTCCACATTCTCGCCTGTGGCATATTCCGTGGAGAAATAACCGCCGACAGTCAGACCGTCATTAACCTTGTACCCCAGCCCGAGCTGGTAATCATCCTGCCCTCTGGCAACCGAATTGCCCAGTAACAGGGCAGGGACAAGGCACAGGAAAAGGATTCTGGAACCGGAAGACATCGGGTAATTCAACTGCCTGATCTTGGGTATTCGGAGGGATGTTAAACCAACACCAACAAAGGGACTTACTTTACATCAAATTCTCTGAAAATACCGGCAGTTATGGATGACATCCGATCACAAAAAACCGTGGAATCAATGATGATCCTCATGATGTTTGCGGATATATTCCGCGTGAGCGTGATCCTGCTCTTTCTTGGTGGCATTGGCCCGGGCCCGGGCTTTCTGGAAGGACTTGTCGCGACTGCGGGTTGTGCTGACTGACGCCACGGTGAACTGTTTTTCCAGGTCATTACTGTCACAACCGGGACAATTCGGGGACTCGTTCAGCTTGACGATTTTCTCAAACAGTTTGCCACAGGACCGGCACTTGTATTCATAGATAGGCATGGCGCAAGAATACACCAGGTCGGTAAAGCCTGAACAGTATGAGAACCCCTCCACCGAATGGATTCCCGGTATACTAGGCCGCCATGACCCGCAAGATTATTCACTGCGATTGCGACTGTTTTTTTGCCGCCATCGAAATCCGTGACGACCCCGCCCTGGCCGGCCTGCCGGTTGCTGTCGGCGGTTCGGAAGAGCGTCGCGGCGTGATCGCCACCTGCAACTACGAAGCCCGTAAATACGGTGTGCACTCTGCCATGGCCTCGGCCACGGCCAAACGCAAATGCCGCGACCTGATCATCATTCCCGGCAACATGGAAAAATACCGGCAGGCCTCACAGCAGATGCATGCCATCTTCAGGGACTACACGGATCGCATTGAACCTTTGTCACTGGATGAGGCCTTCCTGGATGTTTCCGATACCCGAAAATGCCGGGGCAGTGCCACCCTGATCGCCCGGGAAATCCGGGACCGGGTGCGCGCGGAAATCCGGATTACCCTGTCAGCCGGCATTGCCCCAAACAAGTTCCTGGCCAAGATTGCCAGCGACTGGAACAAACCGGACGGCCAGTTTGTGATCACACCCGATGAGGTGGAGAGCTTCATGCCGTCCCTGCCCGTTCGCAAGCTCTACGGCGTAGGCAAGGTCACCGCCAGAAAAATGGAATTGCTGGGCATCGAAACCTGCGGTGATTTACAGAACTTCCCCAAAACGGATCTGATTGACATGTTCGGCAGCTTTGGGGATACCCTGTACACCCTGTGCCGGGGAATTGATGAACGTCCCGTGCAAACCGAGAGCCGCCGCAAATCCATCAGTGTCGAACACACCTTTGCCGAGGACTTGCCCAGCCTGGACAACTGCCTGTCCACCCTGCCTGAGCTGATGGATGAATTGCAGCGGCGTATCGACAAGTCCAGGAAGAAAGTCACCATCGGCAAACAGTTTGTGAAGATCAAGTTCAATGACTTTGTCTCCACCACCGTAGAACAAACCGGTAACACACTGGACATCGACACCTTCAGAACCTTGTGCAAAACCGGTTTTGAGCGGGGCAACAAACCGGTCCGTCTCTTGGGACTGGGTGTGAGAATGAAGGAAGCCCCGTTGTATACTCAGCTTGAATTGCGCTTCAGGCGCGACCAGTAACAGGAAACCCATGTCCCGGTATCGACCTCCAGCAAAACCCATGTCAGCCTACATCACACCCGAGGGGGAAAAGGCCCTGAAGGAAGAGCTGCGTTACCTGTGGAAAGAGGAGCGCCCCGAGGTTACCCGCCAGGTTTCAGCAGCCGCGGCCCTGGGCGATCGGTCAGAGAATGCCGAATACATCTACGGCAAGAAACGCCTCAGAGAAATCGACCGCCGTGTGCGTTACCTGCGCAAACGACTGGAAGTGCTGAATGTCGTCGACCAACTGCCTACGGATACCGGCAAGGTGTATTTTGGCGCCCTGGTCGAACTCTATCGGGATGATGGAGAAACCGTCCGTTACCGGCTGGTGGGACCCGATGAAATCGACCCCGCCAAACAGTACATCAGCATTGATTCCGTCCTGGGCCGAGCCCTGCTGGGCAAGAACCTGGATGATGAAGTCACCATTGAAACACCAGCCGGTGAACGCCGCTATGAAATCACCGCCATCGACTATCCCCAGGGGAGCGCAGACTGATGCTGAAGGTCACCATCGTCGGCTACAAGCGGGTGCTGGGCACCAGCATCACCATCCCCATAGAGATGCTCAACGCTGCCGATCTGATCAATCGCATCGACAACCCGCGCAGCGGCAAACTGTCCATGCAGCTGGTCAGTCTTGATGGGGGCAATATTTCCCTGAATGCTGGCCTGGAACTGGTCTGCAACAGGCGCCTGGCGGATATCGAACACACGGACATGGTCATTCTCCCCGCGCTCTGGGGCAATCCGCTGGGGATAGTTCGTCAGAACAATGAACTCACGCAATGGCTCATCGAAAAGCATGGTGGCGACATGATTATCTGCGCCGTGGGTACCGGCAGTTATTTCCCTGCCGAAGCCGGCCTGCTCAACAACAAGGTAGCCACCACGCACTGGTATTATTTTGATCAGTTCAGCAAAACCTATCCCGACGTCCTGTTGCAGCGTGACCGTTTTATCACCAAGGCCGGCAATATTTTTTGCGCAGGCAGTGTTAATTCCGTACGCGATGTCATGCTGCATTTTATCGAGGATTATTTCTCACCAAGAGTCGCTGACCAGGTATCCAGGCATTTCACCCATGAGATCAAACGCTCCTATACCTCCAGTTTCCTGAAGAATTCACCCCAGAATTACCATGACGATGAACACATCATCGAAATACAGGAATGGATGCACAGTCGCTATAACGAGGAAATCACCCTGGAGCAGCTGACGGAAAAATTCGACATCAGTATGCGTTCGCTCAACCGGCGGTTCAAACAGGCCACCGGCAAATCACCCATGCAGTACCTGCAGCAGATTCGCATCGAAAATGCCCAGGAACTGCTCAAGACCAGCAACCTGAGTGTCGCTGAAGTGGCCTTCAGTGTGGGTTATCCCGACAACAGTTATTTTTCCGCCCTTTTCCGCAAAGCGATGGATGTCACACCCAGGGAGTATCGCAACCTGGTGAGAAAAAAACTGTTCGAGGTAAACACCTGAGTTTTTTTCACGCATAAAAAAACACGGGCCTGCAGCCCGTGTTTTTCCTCAATTAAAAATGATTGTCTCTGTCGAGTTACTGGCTCGCAGCCACCTCATCAACAGTCACGGTTTCAGCAACTTCTGCCAGCTTTCCGTTGGCTCGACTTTGCCGTCGCTGCTTGTCATAGAATTCCTTGATCTGTCTCTCGACAGCATCAAACGTGTCACGAATGGCTACGTATATGTCCTCATGGGAATGCTTATCGTGCTGTTCGTGATTCACCACGATATCGTGATTGGGTAGAAAAGCCTCTACACCCACATGGTATACCTTGCCTTTATGATGGTTGTTGTGGGGAGTGTCGAGCGTGACTCGCAGGCTTTGGATTTGATCGCTGAATCGCTCCAGCTTCTCTGCTCTTTTGTGCACCGCATCTTCTACGGCTTGGGAGTGGTCAATACCTCTGAATACTACTTGTGTATCACTTATCATACATGCGCCTCCTAAACGCTTTTCGTTGCGTGATGGAATGCACAGTAGGTACAGGGACTAAAATGTTCATGCACACTGGCGGCAACATCACACAATTTAGTTTCAGCAGCTCGGTGATTCCTCCTTGAAATAATTTCGGCTGCCTTTTGCATACTACTCTCACTGGGGGTGCTGTCAACGAAATTCAAGGCCGAAAAACAGGCCCTATTGATTTACTCCCGGAGGTAGATATGAACTTTCCGGTTTTGCTTGTCATCACCAAAAAGCCATGCTTGAATTAGTGAAATTTAGCTTTTCGCTTTCTTCCCCATTCTCTTTAATTGACCCCGAAAAATTACCGCGGTTCAATTTTTTTCAATTTGTTTCCGATAGCACCAATGCCAGGGTTCGTAGCAAATGCCTGCCGTGTTATCCCGTGGAAAACTCAACTGAAAATCAAATTCACTGGCATGCTGAGTCAGCCAGGCAAAGGCTGGACTGTTTTCAAAGTCCTCTTCCAGAGGAGAATAACCCGGTGTGGTCAGGTCCAGTGCACAACCGCTGTGATGCTCACTGTAACCAGGCGCAGCATTCACTTTCAGAATATCACTGATATGCTGCCCTTTATCCAGTTTGGCCTGCAAAAGGCCGCATTGATAGTCTGCACTGCGGAATGCGGACACAATCTGCAGAGTGATACCTGCCTCACCAGCCTTTTTCTGCATGGCCAACCAGGCGGTATGTGCCGTTCTGTCCATGTAAGGCTGTCGGCCAAAGACATCCGGCTCTGTCTCCACCAGATCCATGCAATCAGGCTGATATGCCATGCCACAGCTCTCCGTATAGGCTACCGGAATCCCAAGCCTGTCGAGCATGGCCTGGATGGCGTCGCTGTGTGATGGTTTCTCTGCCATGTCACTTCCCTTGAAAAGACTCAGAGCAGTTTATGCAAGTGTGCTCTCGGCGTCACATATTTTGCATGACGCCCCCTTATTGGCAATATTTTTATATTTTATGGCCATAAATACACATATGTTTTAAGGTTTGCCCTATATGATGTCGTCAACATATTGATTTCAAGGAGTTTTCCAGAAATGGCGCATCTCCCCGTCATAACCGCCATGGGTGGTGTCAGCCCGGCCGGCCGCAGTTCCAACCACTATGGTTACCGCAGGCTGGTCCTGGAACAACTTTCCTCGGACAAGGCCAGGGAAACCCTGATCAACCTGGCAGTTCTCTCCGGAAAGATTCATTACAACGGCAACCACTGGGAAGACCAGCTCAAGCATCCGGTTGATCTGGAATCCTGGCTTGATCAGCATCGCCAGGTCCTGCTGGACAGCACCCTGATCCGCAAACTCGAGTCCAATATTTACGATCCTGCCGCACAACGTCATCACAACCGTACCCGTATTGATCCTGTCAGCGGCCAGGAAACCCTGAGCTTCACCATCAGGCGCAGCCATTTACCCAGCCAGGTGCCAGCCAACTGGCAAATAACCGAAGGCGATGGGAATCAGTTGCAGGTGACTGTCACAGGCGCACTGGATGTCCTTCTCGAGGATACCCACACCAGCCCCGTGAATTACGCCGGCCAGCTCCCCAGCGGTTTCCAGCCTGACGAACTATATGCATCCCGCAGCCATCCCCGCGGTTTGCAAATGACCATCTATGGTATTTCCGATGCCCTCTACTCCATGGGCATCGACTGGGAAATCATCCGGGATAAGGTCGCCCCGGAACAGATCGGCATCTATGCCTGCAGCAGCATGAGCCAGCTGGACTACAACGGCAATGGCGGCATGCTCCAGGCGCGCCTGCTTGGCAAAAAAGTCACCTCCAAGCAATTGCCACTGGGCTTTTGCGACATGCCCGCTGACTTTATCAATGCCTATGTCCTGGGCAATGTCGGCAATACCGGCACCAGCCTGGGTGCCTGCGCCACTTTCCACTACAACCTGTCCCAGGCTGTACGCGATATCCAGAATGGCACTCATCGCGTGGTGATTGTTGGTGGAAGCGAAGCCCCCATTCTGCCGGAAATTATCGAAGCCTTTTCCACCATGGGTGCAATTGCCAGTGATGATGTTCTGCAGGCCCTGGATGGTGGCTCTGAGCCTGACTTCCGCCGTCCCTGCCGCCCCTTCGGCAATAACATCGGCTTTACCCTGGGCGAATCCTGCCAGTTTTTTGTCCTGATGGATGATGCTCTGGCCCTGGAACTGGGTGCGACAATTTACGGCTCGGTGAATGATGTCTTTGTAAACGCCGACGGCTTCAAGAAATCCATTGCCAGTCCGGGTGTCGGCAATTACCTGACCTTTGCCCGGGCAGCTGCTGCCACTCGCGCCGTGCTCGGTGAAGACAGTCTGCGCAATCGCACCTTTATCCAGGCTCATGGCACCGGCACACCGCAAAACCGCGTCACCGAATCCGCCATCCTGGCCGATGTGGCAAAATATTTTGGTGTCAGCAACTGGAAAGTATCAGCCATCAAGTCCTACCTGGGACACTCACTGGGTGTGGCCGGCGCTGACCAGTTGGCATCCAGTCTCGGCATCTGGCACTACGGCATCCTGCCCGGCATTCTGGCCACCGATGCTATTGCTGATGATGTGCACCAGGACAGCCTGGAATTCCTGCTCCAGCATCAGAATGTGGGGGCGGATGCTATCGACAGCATTCTGCTCAATGCCAAAGGCTTTGGCGGCAACAATGCCACAGCAGCCATCATGTCCCCTGCAGTGACCCAACGTATGCTGGAAAAACGCCACGGCAAATCTGCCATGGCGGCCTGGGCATCTGCCCATGACAACGTTGAAGCAAATGCCCGCTCTTATGAGGAACAGACCAACCTGCGATCCATAAGACCGATCTATCATTTTGATCACGATGTCCGTGGCGGGGATGATCTGGCGTTTGACCAGGAAGGCATGACATTACGGGGCTATGGCCAGAAAATCAGCCTGGACCTGCCCAATAAATATTCAGATATGAGTTGATGCCTTTCCCGGTTTCCGTCCGGGAAAGCGTAAGTACAGGCGTTATTTTTCCGGATGATCCAGTGAGCCGCTCGCGGTGACTGTCTGCAGCCACCAGTTGATATCGCGGCCAACATTTTCAGCCAGTCCATCCAGGACACACTGCACTTCCTTTTCATCCAGCAGCATTTCCACCTGCAGACGTTTACGACGGCCGGTGACCTGCTCGGCAACACTGAGATTACCATGCTGACCATGACCACGTACGGGATAAGAGGTAAACCCGCCAACGCAGGGCTGTGACATCAGGTAGTCCACCAGATCCTCTTCCAGATCAGGCTTGGTATTGAGCACAAGTAATGTCTGCATGGATTTATTCCTTAACTTCTTCTCATCTGGTCAACGTCAGCATGAAAGCGACGATAGACTATCGGCAACAGGAACAGGGTCAGCAAGGTTGAACTGATCAGGCCGCCAATCACCACGATGGCCAACGGCTTCTGGATTTCTGAACCCGGACCGGTAGCCAACAGCAGTGGAACCAGTCCCATCGCACAGATGGAGGCCGTCATCATCACCGGACGCAGTCTTCTCAGCGCGCCTTCCCGAACTACGCGGGCAATCTCGTATCCCTTGGACACCAGGTGATTGAAATGGGACATCATCACTACACCGTTAAGCACCGCAATACCGAGCAGGGCAATGAAGCCCACAGACGCCGGTACCGAGATGAACTCACCGGTGAGCCACAGGGCAATCAGTCCACCGGTCAGGGCAAAGGGGATGTTGGACAGAATAATCAGAGTCTGCTTGATAGACCGGAAGGTCAGGAACAGAATAAAAGCAATCAGGGCCAGCGCTACCGGCACCACCAGACTCAAGCGGGCAGCTGCACGCTGCTGGTTTTCAAATTCACCGCCCCACTCCAGGCTGTAGCCGCCGGGCAGTTCCATGTTGTCGGCGATGGCCTGTTTGGCTTCTTCCACGAAGCCCACCAGGTCACGGCCTTCCACATTGGTGCGGACCACAGCAAAACGCCTGCCGGATTCACGGGAAATACTCACCGGGCCTTCAACCCGTTCGATGGAGGCTATTTCAGATAACGGCACCACACCTCCGTCGGGCAGGTTGATCAGGTTGTTGCGCATCATTTCCTGGCCATCACCCATCATCGGTGAAAATCGCAGCATCAGGGGAACACGGGCGGATCCCTCGATCACGGTACCCACGCGCAGGCCTTCGATTTCAGAACGCAGACGGGTCTGCAGTTCATCGGCATTCAGACCAAGCAGGCCGGCACGATAGCGATCAACGCTCACCTGCAGGTACTGGGCACCCTCATTGATGGTGGCGATGGTATCGACACTACCGCTTACCGTTTCAATCACATTGGCTATTTCCTGTCCCTTGCTGTTCAGCACATCCAGATCGGGGCCAAACAACTTGATGGCCACATCGCCGCGCGATCCGGTCAGCATTTCAGAGACACGCATATCAATCGGCTGGGTGAATCCATAGTTGATACCACGGATGCGGTTCATCACGACTCGCAGTTTTTCCTCCAGCGCTTCCTTGCCGCCCGGTCCCCACTCATCAGCGGGTTTGAGCTGCAGAAACATGTCGGTTTCGTTCAGGCCCATGGGATCCATACCGATTTCATCGGAGCCGCTGCGGGATACCACGCGAATCACTTCCGGCACTTCCGCGATGATGGCCTCTTCCACCTGCTGCACCATGCGGGTCATGGTGACCAGGTTCACGGAAGGAATGGATTCCAGCTGAACAATAATATCGCCCTCATCCATGGTCGGCATGAAGGTCTTGCCCACAAAGGGGAACAGGATAACGGTGACAACCAGCAGGCCGGCTGCCAGCATCAGCAGGTAACGGGGAGCCGCCAGGGTTTTTTCCAGCAGGGGTTCATAAATTCTGGTCAACGTGCGGCTCAGCCAGGGCTCTTCATGGGCATCCGCTTTCACGGCGTAGCTGGCAATCACCGGAATCAGCGTCAGTGACAGTGCCAGTGAACCCAGCAGGGCAAACACGATGGTCAACGTTACCGGGCCGAACAGTTTGCCTTCCAGACCCTCAAGGGTCAGCAACGGCAGGAACACGATAATGATAATGATAATGCCGGCAGTGACAGGCACGGCCACATCCTTCACCGCCCGGAACACGATATGCAATCGGGGCAGCTGGTTGCCGGTTTCTTTCTGGTGATGCAGGGCAGACACAATGTTTTCCACTATCACGATGGACGAATCCACCAGCATGCCAATGGCTATTACCAGGCCACCCAGACTCATGAGGTTGGCCGACATATCCATGGCATTCATCATCAGGAAGGTGACCAGCGCTGATAGCGGCAATACGGCAGCCACGGTCAGTGCTGCACGCACATTGCCCAGGAACAGGCCCAACAGAACCACCACGAGAACAACAGCTTCAATCAGTGCCTTGGACACGGTCTTCACAGCGCCTTCGATCAACACACTGCGGTCATAAAAAATCCGGGTACTGGTGCCCTCCGGCAGACTGGACTCCAGTTCGATCAGTTTGTCCCGAACACCGTTCACCACTTCCCGGGCATTGGCACCACGAAGACCAATCACCAGGCCCTGCACCGCCTCGTCCTTGCCATCGGCGGTCACCGACCCATAACGCTCCAATGTACCGAGCCGGATATTGGCGACCTCTGACAGCGGAATATGTTTACCAAAGGCATTTTCCACCAGGATACTGCCCACATCCTGCAGCGTGGTAATCGCACCGGCAACACGTACCAGGATGGCTTCCTCGCCCTGGTCGATACGTCCGGCGCCATCATTCTTGTTGTTCATTTCCAGGGCATCAATGATGTCGGCATTGCGCACATCCAGCGCCGCCATCTCGGCACGACGGGGAATGACCTCGAAGGTTTTCACGAAGCCGCCGAGTGAGTTCACATCAGCCACACCCGGTACCGTGCGCAGGGCCGGACGGATGGTCCAGTCCAGCAGGAAACGTTTTTCCTCCAGGCTCAGGGTGTCGCTTTCCACCGTGAACATGAACATATCACCCAGGGGGGTGCTCATGGGAGCCAGGCCGCCGCTGATGTCGCCGGGCAGGTCATCCCAGACATTGTTGATACGTTCAGCCACCTGCTGGCGGGCCCAGTAGATGTCGGTGCCTTCCTCGAAATCCAGGGTGATGGAACTCAGAGCGTACTTGGAAATGGAGCGCAGAATGTCCTGTCTTGGAATCCCCAGCAGTTCCACTTCGATGGGCTGGGTGATCAAAGACTCCACCTCTTCCGGTGTCATGCCGGGGGCCTTGATGATGATCTTCACCTGGGTCGGTGAAATATCAGGAAACGCATCGATGGGCAGCTTAACCAGTGCCTGGGCACCGAAGCCCACCAGCATCAAGGCCAGCAGGCAGGTCATCAAGCGCTGACTGAGGGCAAACTGAATCAGTTGGGTAAACATGTCCTAAGGCTTCCTCGTAGCAGAATCGACAGCAGCTTATTCGCCACCAAGGCCAAGTTGCATGCCCTTGAGCTGGGCAGTACCGCGTGTGACAAGCTGGTCACCGGCATTCAGGCCGGACTGGGCCAGGTAGGCAGACCCCACCGGTGTCAGGGAAAGCGTTATGGCTTCCACACCGCCATCCACCTTCACAAACACCTGGGTTTCATCACCGCTGTGAACCACGGCATCAGCGGGCACCAGCACCCCGCCACCGGCAGGACTCAGGACCAGGCTGACCACCTGCCCCGGAAGATAACGGGCCGCCTGGTCAAACTCGGCAAAGACATGCAGCAATTGTGAGTACTCATCCGCCGCATAATCCTGCTGACGCAAGGTCAGGGAATAGCTCCCTTCTGCCAACCGTACTTTCTGACCGATCTCCAGCTGCCTGCCAAGACGGGCCGGCAACTCGGCACGGACCCAGAGATTGCCGCTGCTGAACGAGACCAGTTCGGCATTGTCTGGAACGAAAGTGCCCGCAATATAGGTGATGTGACTGATCGTTCCCGCCACGGGTGTGCGGATGTAATACATCCCCAATCCTTCGTGGTCAGTCATCAGACGCCCAAGCTGTTCTTCGGAGAAGCCGGCCAGAATCAGTTTCTGGCGGGCAGCCTGGGCATTGATCCTGGCTTCCTGGTACTGGCGCTGGGTCTGGATCAGGCGCTGCTGGGAAATCACCCCTTCCTGGTTCAGCTTTTCATCCTTTTCCACATTGAAGCGGGCTTCCTGAAGACTGCTTTCCGCAAAAATCCATTCCTGCTGAATGCCCAGGATTTCCTGGCTGTTGAGCACACCCAGCAACTGGCCAGCCTCGACCTGTTCTCCAGGCATGACATTCCAGGACTGCACCACGCCTTCGTACCGGGCCGTAATGGCTGAGGCCAGCATGGGAGAGTTAACGACAGTAGCCGGAATCTGCATGCCGGTTTCACCGTCCATGACCTGGACTGGGCTGAAGGCAATGCCAAACTGGCGAATTTCCGCATCCGTCAGTGGTATATGCTCCTGGGCCTGCATGCCCGAGGACAGGACAATGCTTAAAGGCAGTAACAAATGGCTCAGGGTTTTGATCATGGCATGACCCCTATTAACTGGTTGAATTCTGTAATCAGGCGTTCACGTTCCATCAGCAGCATGCTGTGGGCTCGCTCACTTTCCCGGGCTTCCTGCTGGGCTACCACAACCTGTACCAGGTTGATTTCACCCACTTCAAAGGCGGTGAGTGCCAGGTCAAAACGCTCCCGGCTGATTTCCATCTGGCTGCGCCGCAGGGGCTCTTCCTGGCTGAGTACAAACAGGTCATGCTCCACTTCATGCAGCGCCTGGTTGAGCTGGATATAGGCATTCTGCCAGACCACCTCGGCATCCACTTTAGCCCGCCTGGCACTGCTGGACTGGGCTGATACGTAGCGACCACCGCCGATAGGAATACTCATCTGCAGTTCGATACTGTCTATGCTCTGGTCCGCCCGTGTACCACGCTGCTTGTTGGCCCCCAGGGTCAAAGTGGGATTGCCCCTGGCGATATTTTCACTCTGCCGGATATTGGCCTCCGCCAGATCCACGCCACTGCGCAAAAACACCAGATAGGGATGATCGGGTTCAATATCTTCCTGGCTTGTCCGGGTTTCCGTGTAAGCCTGTTCAGGGCGCATATGCAGGCCGGTCAGCACACTATAAGCCCGTTCGGCATCCACCATGCTGGCCTCAGCCTGGAGCAAATCTGCCTCCATGTTGTGCAGCAGGGTTTCTGCCTGCAGCATATCCAGTCGCGCCACCTCTCCGGCCTCAAACAGGGTGGCGGTTACATCACGCATTCTTTCAGCGTCAGCTACTGCACGGGTTTGCAGTGACAATCCCAGTTCTGCGGCGGCTATGGCTGCCAGGACACTGCGCACCCGACCGGCAACCTGCCACGTGAGCGCCTTTTCCCATTTATCCGCCTGTTCGGTGTAACGCTGTCCAAGTGTCTGTGCTGCTTGACGCTGGCCCGGCCACCACAGGGGAAGCTGCAAGCCATAGGCAAACTCTTCCTGACCCTGATCATCCAGCAGGCCGTCATCCAGATAGCCCAGTTGCAGGTTCGGCACACCGGCAATCCAGCCCTTGCCGACATCCTGAAAATCACGTGCCTGAGCCTGTCTGGCCGAGGTTTCGAGGGATTCCGGCACAGTCATGAGCGCGCTATCGATGATCTCATTGATACCCAGTGTTGAACTGAGCTCCAGAGGGGCATGATCCTGCGCCCGGGTCGGCGAGATCAGCAAAGCAGCTGTCCCGACCATGAGGGCCAGTTGTAATACCTTGTTCAGTTTCACTTTTTTCACGAAGTCCAACACCTGCTTTATGTTACCGGCACAAACCCGAACAGGGCCTGCCGATCATCTGGGCGCCACTTTACAGCCCCAAGCTTACGGTTTTCTTACAGATTACAATGTGCATGAAGGCTGCACATTTACCCAGAACAAACCCCGGGTAAAAGGCGCTAAAGATGGGCTTTTTTTTGAGCTGAATCAATACCGTATAGCAGTATAAAGGCTCAGAACTCGTACTCCAGCAGAAAGCGGACACTGGTGTCGGCACTTTTATGGTCCATGCCAAAAATGACACCGGTTTCCCAGTGCAGTTTTTTGCGTATCCCGGTGCTCAGTGTCCCCTGTATGACAGGCCCCATCCCGAGGGTGTTCTGCCCGGAATAGAACTCGATGCCCGGCTCAAAACCGGGTGAACGACGATAGCGGGCTTGCAGGGCCAGTACCGACTCGAACTCGTTATTGATATCACCACCCCATTCATAAATCAGCCTGAGATTGGCGGTACCACTCCAGCGTCCAAACTCCCGTTCACTGAGCAAGCCTGCGGTGACTTCCTGGATATCCTTGCCAAGTTCATTTTCGTATTCAAACAACATTCCCCAGTCAGCGGCATATTCGCCCTGCTCGGTGATTTGCCACTTGAGTTCGGCCTCCAGGGCCTCGATGACATGGGTCTGGTTCGCAGCCCCAGATAT
>CAZBBS010000023.1:25851-36596 GCA_964490145.1 uncultured Enterobacteriaceae bacterium | reverse complement strand
TTCCCTGGTCACCGGTGGTGTACTGGCCATTGCCTCCTCCAACTCCGGTGGTGCGTGGGATAACGCCAAGAAATACATCGAAGCCGGTAACATGGGCGGCAAAGGCTCTGAAGAGCACAAGGCTGCCGTTGTCGGTGACACCGTTGGTGACCCGCTCAAGGATACTTCAGGTCCTTCCCTGAACATCCTGATCAAGCTGTCTGCCATCCTCAGCCTGGTATTTGCCCCGTTCTTCGTGAACTACGGCGGCATCCTGATCGGCTAAGGGTTGCACCCTTGATCAGAAAGAAAGGGGGCTTTGGCCCCCTTTTTTAATCGCTGAAAATAACCCTACAAAAGTATTGGAAAAGGACATGAGTGACAAAATCCATCCCCGGCCAGACTCCAACCTCAGTCAGATAAAAAACATCATAGTTGTAGCGTCTGGCAAAGGGGGGGTCGGTAAATCCACCACCGCAGTCAACCTGGCGCTGGCGCTGGCCAGGCAGGGTCATAAAACCGGCCTGTTCGATGCTGACATCTATGGTCCGAGCCAGCCCCTGATGCTGGGTATTGCACCCGGTACGCGTCCAGAGGTGGTGGATGGCAAGTTCATGGTCCCGGTGGAAGCCCATGGCATCAAGTGCAACTCGGTCGGTTTGCTGGTGGATGAGAATCAGGCCATGGTCTGGCGTGGCCCAATGGTGGTGGGTGCCTTCAACCAGATTCTGAATGACACTCGCTGGGGAGACCTGGATTTCCTGATTATAGATATGCCTCCCGGCACCGGGGATATTCAGCTCAGCCTGGCCCAGTCCGTACCAGTCACAGGAGCGGTCATTGTCACCACGCCGCAGGATGTGGCACTGCTGGATGCCAAGCGAGGTATCGAGATGTTCCGCAAGGTGGAAGTGCCGATTCTCGGCGTGGTGGAAAACATGAGTATCCATGTTTGCAGCAACTGTGGTCACAGTGAGCATATTTTTGGTGACGGTGGCGCTAACCGGATTGCTGCAACCTACAATGTGCCATTACTGGCCGAATTGCCCCTGGACGGGAAAATCCGGGAGCAGTGTGACAGTGGCCTGCCAACCGTGGTGGCAGAGCCTGAGGGGCATGCAACAGGGATCTACCTGGAGATGGCTACCCGTGTGGCGGCCCAGCTGGCCATGGCTGGTGGCAAGGCCATGCCGAGCATTTCCATCAGCGATGACTGAGGCAGGCTGAATCAGAAAGGAATGGTTTCAAGCTGCCTGAGCGCAGCAAATAATTTCCGGGATGCCGCCGGTGGTTTGCCGTCAGAGTCCTCCTTGCCAGCCTGCCTGATCAGCTGTCGTATACCCTGGATGTCCATGCCAGGGTTGTTGCTGATAAGCACTTCCAGAATCTCCGTATCGCCAGCCAGCAGCTGTTCACGAATGATCTCAAGGCGGTGAAAGCGGCGCTTTTCCAGTTCCGCCTGTTTGCCTTCCTCATCAAGTACCTGATAGATGGGTTCAGGATCGATATCCCGCATCAATCTGCCGATAAACTGCATCTGCCGTTTCAGGGCGCCGCGCTTGTTGGGAATGCGTTTGTATTCTGCAATGGCCTGAAGCAGGTCTTCGGGCAGCTGACACTTGTCGAGTAAATTGCGGGGCAGAGTGGTCAGTTTCTCGCCCAGGTCCTGCAGGGCATGCATTTCCTGTTTTACCCGGGTCTTGCTTTTCTGTTCTTCAAAATCTTTATCAAAATCCATGAGATATTCTCAGTAAAACAGGGAGGCCAGGCCCAGGAAAGTGAGAAAACCGGCGACATCTGTCAGCGCCACCAATCCGACACCACCGGCCAGAGCAGGATCAATTTTGATGGATTTCAGGAACAGCGGCAGGAAGGCGCCGGTCAGCGCAGCAACGGTCAGGTTGATTAGCATTGCCGTGCCGAAAATAAGTCCCAGTTTGTAGTCCCCGAACCACCAGGCGGAAATGGAGCCGGCAATGACTGCCCAGACAACGCCATTGAGCGCTGTCACCTTGAGTTCGCGTTTAATCAACCAGGCAGCGTTGGTTTTGCCGATCTGTCCCAGTGCCATACTGCGGATGATCAGGGTGAGAGTCTGGTTGCCGGCAACCCCCCCCATACTGGCAACAATGCCCATAAGAACGGCCAGGGCGACAACCTGGTCAATGGTTTCAGAAAACTGGCTGATCACAACCGAGGCAATGAAGGCTGTTACCAGGTGAACGCCCAGCCAGATGGCGCGACGTTTACTGGTTTTCAATACCGGGGCAAAGGTGTCGTCCTCTTCATCCAGGCCCGCCATGCCCATCAGGGAGTGTTCGGCTTCTTCACGGATAACATCCACCACATCATCAATGGTGATACGTCCCAGTAATTTGCCCTCCTCGTTTACCACCGGTGCTGATACCAGGTCCATGCGCTCGAAAAGCTGGGCCACTTCCTTGGCGTCCATGGCCACGGGGATGGCGTTGTAGTCGGTCACCATTACATCATCGACTGTCAGGTTCGGATCCGATACCAGTAAAGTGCGCAGCGGCAAAATGCCCACAAGCTGGTCATCGCGACTGGTTACCAGGATGTTGTCGGTCATGTGCGGTATTTCGTTGTGCCGACGCAGGTAGCGCAGGACGACATCAAGAGTATGGCTTCGGCGAACGGTGATCGTGTCAGTGTTGAGCAGTCCGCCTGCGGTGTCCTCTGGATAAGACAGTACCGCTTCAAGCCGGTTTCTGTCCTGCTCGTCCATGGCCAGCAGAACCTGGTAAATCACCTGTTCAGGTAATTGCTGAAGGATGTCAGCGATGTCGTCGGTATCCAGACCTTCGGTAAGAGATACCACTTCCTCCGGACTGAGGCGCCCAAGAATATCGGCCTGTATGTTTTCGTTCAGGTAGTTGAGTACTTCCCCCTCATTGTTCTTTTCAATGAGTTGCCAGAGTACTTCACGGGCGGTGTGCGGTGAGGATTCCAGCAGGTGGGCAATGGTGGCTGCTGGCAGCGCATTGAGCATGCGCCGGACACGAACGAAAGCACCGCTCTCCAGGGCGGCACTCAGCTCCTGGAGATGTTGTTGCGTCTGGATGCTTTGATCGTTTGTTTCAAGCATGGATACAGCCTGTCAGTTCAACGGCAATGATGTTTACAATCTGGCTGTTCCACCAGGTAGCGGGTTATTTCATGGCAGTGGCCTGCTCACTCATCCTCGCCGAAATTATTTTCAACCAGCGCCCTGATGGCTTCCAGGGCTTCGGTTTCATCCTGTCCATCTATCATCAGCAGCAGTTCAGTGCCTGGCGAGGCCGCCAGCATCATGACTGACAGTATGCTTTTGCCATCGGCTTTACGATCACCATGGCTGATTTCAACCGAGCTTGTGAAACTGGATACCGCTTCCACGAATTTGGCGGCGGCCCGGGCATGAAGGCCGGTTTTGTTTTTTATCGTTATTGCGGACTCAATCATAAAACTGTACTGCTGTAGCGATCAGCGGATTTCCTTGTGTCTGACCTGGACTTTTATCTGTTGGCTTGCGAAATGCTGTTTAAGTTTTTCGCACAAGTATACAGATCGATGCTGGCCGCCAGTGCAGCCAACCGCTATTGTAATATAACTTCGGTTATTTTCCTCAAATCGGGGCAGCCAGCGTTCCAGGTAATGGCAGATATCGTCATACATTTCCTGTACTTCATGCTGGCTGTCCAGATAGTCAATGACCGGTCTGTCCAGCCCGGTTTGTCCCCGCAGCTGTACCACCCAGTAGGGATTGGGCAGACAGCGGGCATCAAAGACGATGTCGGCATCAACGGGAACCCCGTTCTTGAAGCCAAAAGACTGGAACTGAACTGCCATGCCCTTGGCGTCATGGTTGGCGACGCGATTCTTGATAATGTCCCTGAGCTGGTGCAGCGACAGTGCGCTGGTATCGATGGTGAGGTTTGACAGCGTGATTATCGGGTTCAGTAATTCCTTCTCCCGTTGAATGGCTTCCATCAGGCCGAGGCTGTCATTGGTCAATGGATGGCGGCGACGGGTTTCGCTGAAACGCTTTAACAGGGTGTTGTCATTGGCATCCAGGTAGATGATCTGGCGGTCTACGGTGTTTTTGTCGAGGCTCGCAAAAATGTCCGGAAACTGCTCCAGGTCCTCAATGATGTTTCTGGCATCAATGCTGACAGCAACCTGCCGGAATTCGGCATGGGTGTCCTTGCTGATTCTCTCCGTCAGTGTGCCCAGCATGCTTGCCGGCAGGTTGTCCACGCAGTAGTAACCGATATCCTCAAGTACATGCAGGCAGGTACTCTTGCCTGATCCGGAACGTCCACTGATAACGATAAGTTTCATGAAAACCTGTCAAAAGCTGAAATTGATCTCTGGTTTGCTGCTCATGCTGCCAGCCCGGGGCGGCGCTGTCAGTCATGGGTGGACCAGGCCCGAATTATCTGGCGTCGCTTCAGAACAGCAATGGCCAGACTCAAGCTTCAGTCTTGTCCTTGCCTGGCAGAGGAGCTGTGGCAGCAGAAAAAAGGTCTGCATGGCTTGAGCAGCCTCTCAGGCTGGCGCAGTAATCCGGATTATTGAAACGCTCGGCCAGATTACGCAGGACTTCCAGGTGGCCTTCGATGGTGTTTTCCGGGACCAGCAGATAAAAGAGCAGGTCTACCGGCTTGCCATCGATGGCATCAAAGTCGATGCCGCTTTCAAGCTTTATCAGACAGCCGATGGTTTCCTTGCATTTGGGTACCCGGCAATGAGGTATGGCAATGCCATTGCCAAGACCGGTGCTGCCGAGTTGCTCGCGTGCGAGCAGGGCATTGAAAATCTGCAGTGCGTCAACGGATTCCACCCGGCTGGCAATCAGGTCGGCTGAGGTTTCAAGCAGACGTTTTTTGCTTACACCCTGTACGTTGCAGAATGTCAGTTCAGGGGAAAGGATTGTGTTCAGTTCCATGGATTTTTCTCTAATGCGTTATCAGCAATGACAGCGAAAAGCCTACAACAATCGTTTGCGCTCATTGGAAGGGGCGATAGAAAGGGATTCCCGGTATTTTGCGATCGTACGGCGGGCAATATTGATGCCCTGTTCCGAAAGCAATTGGGTAATCTTGCTGTCGCTCAAGGGTTTCTTGGGGTTCTCTGCAGCGACCAGTTTCTTGATCAGGGCCCTGATGGCTGTGGATGAGCATTCACCACCACCTTCTGTGCCCACATGGCTGGAGAAGAAATATTTTAACTCGTATATACCCCGGGGAGTGTGCATATATTTCTGCGTGGTTACCCGGGAAATGGTTGATTCATGCATGCCTACAGCTTCGGCGATATCGTGAAGTACCAGGGGCTTCATGGCTTCATCGCCATAATCAAGAAAGCCTTGCTGGTGTTCAACGATTTTGCTGGCCACTTTCATCAGGGTTTCATTGCGGCTGTGCAGGCTTTTGATGAACCAGCGTGCCTCCTGGAGGTTTTCCTTGATGAAGTTGCTGTCGGACTCTGAGCTCTTGCTGTTGGCGAGCATGGCGTATTCAGGATTAACCCTGACTCTTGGTGCCGTCTCGGGGTTCAGCTCCACCAGCCAGCGGCCGTTTTTCTTGCTCACGAAAACATCTGGAACAATATAGGTGGCATCTGAAGGAGTGATTTCCGAGCCGGGCTTGGGATTCAGGCTGAGGATAATCTTGAGCGCTTCCTTCAGTTCCGGCTCCCTGACTTTCAGGGATTTCATGATATGGGCGTAATCATGACTGGCCAGTTGTGACAGGTAATCATTGATGATCAGCCCGGCCAGCTCCACGTCTGCTGTTTTTGGCTCCATATGGGCCAGCTGCAGGCTCAGGCATTCCTTCAGGTCGCGGTAACCGACACCGACCGGGTCAAACTGCTGAATGCGGTGCAGGACAGCCAGAACCTCATCTTCTTCGATATCCAGTTCCCGCATCAGGCTGGCGTGGATGGATTCGATGGTGACTGTCAGCTGTCCGTTGGGATCGATGCCGTCGATAATGGCCATGGCAATCAAGCGGTCGCTGTCGGACATGGGCGTCAGATTAAGCTGCCAGTCCAGATGATCCTGAAGGGTGCCACTTTTGCTGTTGCGGGATTCAAAGTCGAAATCGTCTGCATCAAGCATCGGTCCGGATGCCGGCAATGTGGTGTTGATGTAAATATCTTCCCAGTCGCTGTCTACGGAAAGTTCATCCGGAATATCGTTGTTTTCCCAGCTGTCTTCGCCCGAATAGTCATCTCCCATGGCCTGGTCGGCCTCACTGGAGGATGTTGAGGCGCTATATTCGTCACTTGAGGAAAACTCATTTTCCTGACTGTTGGATTCCGGGCTGTCAGGGGAGTCTGATACTTCTTCCAGTTCCAGCAGGGGATTGGATTCCAGGGCTTCCTGGATTTCCTGCTGCAGATCCAGTGTGGATAGTTGCAGCAGACGGATGGCCTGTTGCAACTGAGGGGTCATCGTGAGCTGCTGACCCATTTTTAACTGGAGTGATAATTTCATAAGACCTGTGTACTTGTTGCCTGCAGCTTGCTTGAGGTTATCGTTTTCGGCTTGTCTTGCCGATTTTCATGGCCGCAGGCAGGCTGGCAAGAATAGCAAATTTCGCCATTATGTAACAGTAAATGCAGGGTAGTGTGGAATGTAAATTGCATTTGCCTTGCATTATGCCTGCCGCTTTGCTAGCCCTGATTTGCCGGGTTGTTTCCATGATGTGCGGCTGATTATCTCGGGTTTCGGCTGCACTGGGGGGGGGGAGGCTGGCTGGTTCAGCGATTGTTTCTGGGTGTGATCACCGCGCGTGATGGCTCACCGTTTTCACAGCGCGGTGTGGAAAGCTGCCTGGTCTCCATGTAGTAATCCACATGACAGCCGGTCCAGCTGTCCTCGCCCTGGGTGAATCGCACATTTCCATCTGCGGAGACGTGCTGAGTCTCATAATTCATGATGATGGTGTCGCCCTCGGCAGTGACCAGGGGCTGTGACGCTGAGGGTATTTGCTCAAAATGTGCCGGTGTCCCGGAAACCGTGGCGTTCCTGATTTTACCGTCCTGACGTTCTATGGTGATTTCCAGTCCGCGAATCCGCAGGGTGCCCTGGGTGATTTCGGCAGGTGCCTCAGCGCTGCCATAAAATACCTGTTTGCCTTCATCCAGCAGCATCAGGCTGGATTCATAAACCCCGATAATTGGCTGTTCACTGTCTTCTGGCAGCGCCTGGAGGCTGCCGGATGAAGCCAGCAGGAGCATGCCGGTCACCGCACCGTACCGTACTGTCTGTTTACGGGTCATAACGGATGTGACCATTGGCCAGTTGTCTGAAGGTTCCCTGTTCCAGGTCCGCAGAAATGCCGGTACTGGATGAGATCAGGCCTTCGGTTTCAAACCTGACCTCACTGGAGGAGTGAATGGTTTTGGAATCAGGATACAGCGTCAGGCTGTCTGTGAAGATGTTTACCCGGGTGCCGTCCCTGAGCTGCCCCTTAATGATCACGTTGTCCTCCAGAACCAGCCGGTCCTCAAGGGTGGCAGGATCAGGCTCGACTCGGCCGTTCTCCGAGTCCACCTGCCAGGCAGAGTCGTCTTCCAGAAAGATCTGGAACCGTGGTGTCTCGATCAGGCTGTATTCGGGGTTTGGGTAATGGGTCAGACGCTGTGCCTGGAACCGGTATTGGGCCTTGCCGTCGGCAGCATAATGGACGCTGTCGATATCCTGCATGTAGTAATCATATTCCTGCGCCTGAAAGTCCAGTAATCGGCGGATGTCGAGGACTTCATCATCAGTCGCCGAATCCAGCAGGTAATAAACGGCCACGGACAGGAGCAGGATGGCTGCCATGTGATAACGCAAATCACTTTTCCTGACGGGGTCCGATACTGGCGTTGATACTGGCGTGTTCATGATCAGGATCAGGCGGCCCGCATCAGTGATACGGCGCGATGATCTGCTCCAGTTTGCCCTGGGCAATGATGAGCCAGTCGCAGATTTCCCTGACAGCACCTTCACCACCGGATTTGGAGGTCATGACACTGGCGGCTTCCCTGACCAGGAAATGGCCGTTGGGCACCGTAATGCCGAGTTTCACTCTGCTGATGCAGGCCAGATCAGGCAGGTCATCGCCGGCATAGGCTACTTCGTCGTAGTGCATGCCCAGTTTTGCCAGGAGGTCGTCCAGCACGTTCAGTTTGTCATCCCGCCCCTGAATCACATGTTCTATGCCAAGCGACCTGGCGCGTTCGGCCACGATGGTGGATTGCCGGCCGGTGATCAGGGCTACCTTGACCCCTGCCTGCTGCAGCAGTTTGATGCCCAGGCCGTCCTGGGTGTTGAAGGCCTTCAATTCCTCGCCACTGGCAGAAAAATACAGGCGGTTGTCTGTCAGGATGCCGTCTACATCGAGGACCAGCAGGCGAATGCCATCTGCTATCGGCTTGATGAATTCTTCGATTTGAGAGTAGTTCATAGGGTTCAGGGAAAATACTGGTCAGGATAGTTAATGGTTACACAACATTGGCTTTTAACAGGTCATGCATGGTGATTATCCCCTGGGTGGCGTTGTCGCTGTCCAGGACCACCAGGGTATAGATTTCATTTTCCTGCATGATCCGGGCGGCTTCCGAGGCCAGGGCCTGGGCGCTGATGGACTTGAAGGAGTCAGTCATGGTGTCTCCTATGCGGGTGTTGTGAATGTCCTTGCCGCTGTCAAGGAAGCGGCGCAGATCGCCGTCTGTGAACACGCCGCAAATGACACCCCGGTCATCCGCCACAGTTGTCATACCCAGTTTCTTGGATGAAATTTCCAGCAGGGAATCACGGATGCTGGTATCCATGGTGACGGTGGGAATATCCCGGCCACTGTGCATGATATCGCCGACCTTGAGCAGTAGTCGGCGTCCCAGCTTGCCGCCGGGATGGGAAAAGGCAAAGTCCTCAGCGGTAAAGCCCCTGGCTTCCAGCAGGGCCATGGCCAGCGCATCACCCATCACCAGTGCTGCGGTAGTACTGGTGGTGGGGGCCAGTCCCAGGGGGCAGGCCTCCTGCGCCACACTCACATCAAGATTGGCATCAGCCTGTCTGGCAAGTGTGGAATCCGTGTTGCCTGTCAGCGTGACCAGTTTCACGCCCTTGCGTTTGAGGATGGGGAGGATGGATTCAATTTCCAGGGTTGTTCCGGAGTTGGAAATGGCGATAACCACATCCTGATCGGTGACCATGCCAATGTCACCATGACTGGCTTCCGCAGGATGGACAAAATGCGCTGGTGTGCCGGTGCTGGCCAGTGTGGCAGCAATTTTATTGGCAATATGGCCGGATTTTCCCATGCCCATCACAATGACCCGTCCCTGGCTGGCAAGAATCAGTTCACAGGCATGCAGGAAGCCGTCATCAATTCGATGTTCAAGCGCACTGACTGCCGACGTTTCGAGGGCTATGGTGCGCAGGGCACTGTTTTTGAGTGCGGTAGGATCCATGGAATATCAGCAGTGCTTTACTGGCTAATGATCAGGGAGGCAGTGTAAGCGATATAGATACCCAATAAAACACTGCCGCCGATCCGCCCGAACTGCTTGCCCTGGCGTGAGCGCCGATACAGGAAATAGGCACATCCCAGGGTGATGATCATCATGGTGGCGTAATCGCGGGTCAGAACCTGTTGCTGGACAACATAAGGGGCCAGGAAAGACGGTACCGGCAACACCAGCAGAATATTCATGATATTGGAGCCGATAATATTGCCCAACACCAGGTCGTAATGGCCCTTCAGCGCACTGGTGATGGACGTGGCCAGCTCCGGAAGGCTGGTGCCGACAGCCATGACAGTGAGACCGATAACCAGCTCGCTCACGCCAAGGCTCAGGGCGACATTACGGGCACCAATCACCAGGATGTTGGAACTGATGACAAGCAGCACCAGGCCGAACACCAAAAGTCCCAAAGCCTTTGAGGTGGATATATCGGCAATGAATTCATCGGTCACTTCATCCGGGTTGATGATGGCGTCGTCATTGTGCTTTTTCGCAGACTTTTCCATGGCTTCCATGTTCTGGTACATCTTCCAGGCAAATACCAGAAGGATGACAACGAGAAAAAGGCCGTCAAAGGTATTCAGGGTGAGGTCGGCGAAAATGATGAAGCAGGCCGCTGAGACAATAAGCAGGGCAGGCAGTTCTTTTTTCAGCAGCGACAGGGGTATGTCAATGGGACGGATAAGAACGGTCAGTGCCAGGACTATGCCCAGATTGGCAATGTTGGACCCCAGGGCATTGCCTATGGCGATGCTGGGTGAGCCCTGGATGGATGCTGTGGCTGAGGTGAAAATTTCGGGTGCGGAGGTGCCGAAGGCGACGATGGTAAGACCGATGACCAGCGGGGAAACACCCAGATTTCTTGCTGTGGTGGACGCGCCGAGCACAAAGCGGTCAGCACTCCAGATAAGTCCCGCAAATCCAAAAACGATATAGACTGCGGATAAAACAATACTCATTTGAAATTCCTGGGGGGCAAACTACGCCGGTTTGCCCACCCTGCGTAAAAACGCCGCCAATATGGCAAGTATGTCCTGAATAATCAAGAGCCGCCCCCTGAAAAAACGCGCCATGTGCAGGAATAGCGATCGACGGAAAATTTTTTTTGCCGGCCAATTTCCTGTAATATAGCCGACCCTGAAATCCACTGAAACTTTCCTGCGAAATACCGTTCTATGAAGGTGACGTACGTAGGTGACTAAAGTAACGGCAGTAACCACAGTTTTGTGAGTTTGTGAGTT
>CAZBBS010000023.1:0-25751 GCA_964490145.1 uncultured Enterobacteriaceae bacterium | reverse complement strand
TTTGTGAGTTTGTGAGTTAAAGGTTCAGTAAATCAGAATTAACTAAACATGTACCCATCGTGCATATCTGGAGTATAGACATGAATACCTTGCGCCGCTGGTTGATGACAGTGGGTTTGATGGCAGGCTTGACTACGCTGGCCATGCCGGCATTCGCACAGCAGTTGAGTGCCCAGGAGGCTGTAGACCGGTATATCACCGCCTTGCTGACCCGAATGGATGAGATCAGGCCCCTGTTCGATTCGGATCGTGAAACCTACTTCAATGAAGTGGAAGTAGCCCTGACCGACCTGGTGGATTTCAGGGAAGTGGCCAGAGGGGTCATGGCGAAGTACAGCCAGGGGCCTCGTGGTGCCACACCAGAGCAGCTTGACCGTTTCGCGGAAGTCTTTCGGGCATCGCTCGTGGATTTCTATGGCAGCGCACTGGCAGGGTTTGATGGCGTTGAATTTGAGTTCAAGGAAAATCCGCAGGCCGATCGTGACAGTGACCGGTCCACCAATATCCTGATGGATGTGAAGGGGCAGGATGGTGACGCCATCAGCGTTCAATACACCATGTTCCTGAACGATGACAAGGTCTGGAAGCTTCGCAACCTGTACGTCGAGGGCGTCAACCTCAGGCGCCAGTACTATTCCCGTTTTGACAACCTGATGAACCGCAACGACTTCGATATCGACAAGGTCATTGACCTTTGGGGCATCGACGAGTAAACACCGGAATTAACCTGAATGAATATTACTCCAGCCGAAATTGAGACCCTGCTTGCTGACGTCTTCGTCGGTGCTGCCATCACTGCACAAGGTGAGGGGGGCAGCTACCAGGTAAAAGTGGTCTCTGATGAATTTGAAGGCCTGAATGCTGTCAAACGTCAGCAGGCGGTTTATCGCGTGCTCAATCCCCATATCGCCAGTGGCGTGATTCATGCGATCAGCATGAAGCTGATGACGACTGGGGAGGCAGCGGCAGGCGGAAACTAGATTATCCGTTTTTAGTATAAAAGGCCCCGATAAGGGGCCTTTTTGTTTTGTGCGACTCTAAATTAATTCAGCGGCAACAGGGGAATCTTGCTAGAATGGCGCCCTGTTGCACACCGGCATAGGAACGAAGCAGACAGTGGATAAACTGGAAATACACGGCGGAAAAACCCTGAGTGGGGAAATCCGAATTGCAGGAGCCAAAAACTCGGCATTGCCGATCATGGCCTCCAGTCTGTTGACCACGGAAACGCTCATGGTCAGCAATCTGCCGCACCTGTTTGACATTACTACCATGCTTGAATTGCTGGGCTGCATGGGTGTGGAATCCATTGTTGGTGAAAAGCTGGGGGTGGAAATCTGCAGTGGTCCTATCAAGCGCTTCAATGCGCCCTATGAGCTGGTTAAAACCATGCGTGCCTCCATCCTGGTGCTTGGCCCCATGCTGGCCCATTACGGCCAGGCTGAGGTCGCCCTTCCCGGTGGCTGCGCCATCGGCAGCCGTCCGGTCAATCTTCACCTGTCGGCACTCAAGCGTATGGGGGCGGACATCACCGTGGAAAACGGTTATATCAAGGCCCGCACGAATGGTCGCCTGAAAGGCGCACATATTTTCATGGATCTGGTTACCGTGACTGGTACAGAGAACGTGATGATGGCGGCCGCACTGGCGGATGGCCAGACCATTATCGAAAATGCGGCACGTGAACCGGAAGTGGTGGATCTGGCGCGTTGTCTGCGCGCCATGGGTGCTGAAATCAGCGGGGAAGGAACGGATACCATCACTATCAATGGCGTCAAGCAACTGCATGGTTGCGAGTATCCTGTAATGCCGGACCGTATCGAAACCGGGACCTACCTGATTGCCGTGGCTGCCACACGTGGCAAGATCAAGGTCAAGGATACCCGCCCATCCACACTGGAGGCGGTATTGGCCAAACTGGAGGAAGCCGGAGCCTATATCGATACCGGTGACGACTGGATTGCCCTGGATATGAAAGGCAATCGGCCCAAGGCGGTTTCCCTGACCACGGCACCTTACCCGGCTTTTCCCACTGATATGCAGGCCCAGTTCACGGCCCTGAATGCAGTGGCAGAAGGCAGTGGACATATCACCGAGACAGTGTTTGAAAACCGTTTCATGCATGTCCACGAAATGAATCGCATGGGGGCTGACATCACGGTGGAGGGCAATACTGTGATCGTGAATGGCAAGGAGAGTCTCAAGGGAGCGCCGGTCATGGCCACCGACCTTAGGGCATCTGCCAGCCTGATCATTGCCGGCCTGGTGTCAGAAGACAAAACGACAGTCGATCGTATTTACCACATTGATCGCGGTTATGAATGTATTGAGGAAAAGCTCCAGTTGCTGGGAGCCAAAATCAGACGCCTACCTTCCTAGGCGGGAACGTAAATCATGAGTGAAGAGAAACTGGTCATTGCCCTGACCAAGGGCCGTATTCTGGATGAAGTGCTGCCGCTGCTGGAACAGGCAGGGGTGATTCCTGCAGAAGATTTCAATAACAGTCGCAAACTGATTTTTGACAGCAACCTGCCGGACGTCCAGCTGATGGTGATTCGTGGTTCCGATGTGCCCACCTACGTGGAACTGGGCAGCGCTGATATCGGTATCACCGGCAAGGACATCCTGATGGAAAACGGGTCCGATGGCTATTACGAGCCGCTGGACCTGAAACTGGCCACCTGTCGACTGATGACAGCAGCTCCGGTTAACCAGACCAGCACGCCCAAGCGTCTGCGAGTGGCCAGCAAGTTTGTGAATATCGCCAAGAACTATTTTTCTGAACAGGGACGTCAGGTCGACATCATCAAGCTCAATGGCGCCCTGGAGCTTGCTCCCATCATGGGACTGGCCGACTGTATTGTGGATATTGTCGATACGGGCAACACACTCAGGGCCAATGGCCTGGAGCCCCGAGAGTTTATCGCTGATGTCAGTACCCGGGTCATCGTCAACAAGGCGGCCATGAAGATCAAGCATGATCGGGTCCAGTCGCTGCTTGAACGTCTTGGTGCCGCTGTTGCCGGCAGCAACGCCTGAGTTCGGGAGCGTTGCGTATGGCTGTTTCAATCAAAAGACTCAATTTCAAGGATGCCGGGTTTGAAGGTAACCTGAAGCAGGCTCTGTCCTGGGAGACCATCTCGGACCAGAGTGTGCAGGATACCGTCGCGACTATTCTGGCCGATGTCCGTAACAGGGGTGATGATGCCCTGGTGGCCTGGACCAACAAACTGGACCGTTTGTCTGTTGAATCTGCCGCCGAACTGGTTGTGGACCGCGATGAACTTGAACAGAGTCTGGAGCTGATAACACCTGAGCAAAGGCGGGCACTGGAAGACGCGGCTGAACGCATTCGCCGCTACCATGAAAAGCAGAAGCAGGGATCCTGGGAATACACTGACCCGGATGGCTCTGTTTATGGACAAAAGGTGACGCCCATAGACCGGGTTGGCATGTATGTGCCTGGTGGCAAGGCAGTCTATCCATCGACTGTACTGATGGATGCCATTCCGGCCAAAGTGGCTGGCGTTCAGGAGATTATTGCCACCCTGCCAACCCCGGGTGGTGAAAAAAATCCCCTGGTTCTCGCAGCACTTTTTCTGGCTGGCGTGGACAAGGTCATTACCATTGGTGGTGCCCAGGCAGTGGCTGCTCTCGCCTATGGCACTGATACGGTTCCCCGGGTCGACAAGATCGTGGGTCCTGGCAATATTTATGTCGCCACTGCCAAGCGCGCGGTGTTCGGCCAGGTCGGCATTGATATGGTGGCAGGGCCTTCTGAAATTCTGGTGATCTGTGATGGTCAAAGCAATCCTGACTGGATTGCCATGGATCTGTTTTCACAAGCTGAGCATGATGAAGATGCCCAGTCGATCCTGGTCAGCACTGATGCAGGTTTTATCGATCAGGTTGTGGCCAGTATGGAAAAGCTGCTGCCAGATATGCCGCGCAAGGCCATTATTGAAGCTTCGCTGTCAGGTCGCGGCATCCTGATCGACGTAGCGGATCTGAAGGAAGCCGCACAGGTCTGCAATCTCGTTGCACCTGAGCACGTGGAATTGTCTGTTACCAACCCCGAATCACTGCTGGCGGATATCCGCCATGCCGGTGCCATTTTCATGGGCAGGCACACGTCGGAGTCACTCGGGGATTACTGTGCCGGGCCCAGCCACGTCCTGCCAACGTCCGGTACTGCCCGCTTTTCATCTGCTCTGGGGGTATATGACTTCCAGAAGCGCTCGTCGATTATCAACTGCTCGGCCCAGGCGGCACGTCAGATGGCGGGAATAGCTTCCGTGCTGGCAAGATCGGAAGGTCTTGTTGCGCATGCCCGCTCGGCAGAAATGCGGGACGAGGATTAACGCAGCAGCCCGTTTCTGAAGGGGTCCGGATCAAGGCTCTGATCTTCTTCTGAGAGCCACAGGACTGCCTCACCGACCCCAAGAATGATGGGGAGAGTCAGAATTTCCCCTTCACGATTGATGGTGGCAACAACCGTTTCACCGGGCCTCATGTTATTGGTGGTCTGAATGGCCTGCATGGCGGTCAGGTCGTCGGTGATGTTGATGCCTTCCAGTGACAGGATGATGTCGTTGACTCTCAGGCCGGCCTTGTCTGCCGGTCCGTTTTTGGAAACCCGTTCAACCCACAGGCCGGCAGCGGTCGCATCCAGCATCAACCGGCTGAACCCGCTGTTGACGAAACGGCCGCCGACACCCATGAATCCGCCGGGGCCCTGTTCGATATATGCCTGCATCAGGCCAACAGCCTTGCTGGCCGGTATGGCAAAACTGATTCCCTCCGATCCGCCTGATTCACTGACAATGGTGGAGTTGATGCCCACCAGTCTGCCATTGATGTCCACCAGGGCGCCCCCTGAGTTGCCGGGGTTGATGGCGGCATCCGTCTGGATAACATAGCTGTCGCCGGTACTGAGCAGAGCACTGATAATACCCAGGGTAATGGACTGCCCGATATTGCGTGGATTGCCGATGGCCAGAACGATGTCACCGGCATCCAGGGTGTATTCATCCGCCTGGCTCAGGTAGGCCAGGTTGGTTTCGTCAATTTTCAGGAGCGTCAGGTCGTTGGCTTCATCCACTGCCAGGACGTTGGCCTCAACGTTGCGACCGTCATAAAGGGTAACGATGACTGTGGGCAGGGGGTCGTTACGGTTGGGGGTCAACTCAGGGTCAGGGAGTTCAAAAATATGGAAGCTGGTAATAATGTAGCCTTCCGGGGATATGATGACGCCTGATCCCAGGCTGGTGCTTTCATCAGAGGCAAAGAGTGGACGTGACTGGAAAGGGTTGACGCGCTGAACCCCCAGGTACCTGTTTACTTCCGTGGTGGAGTTGATGCTGACAACTGCCGGTGCTGCCTTGGCAAAGGCATCGGCAAAGGTAAATTCGCTGAGATTGAATTCCTGGCCGGTATCCCCGGGCAGGTAAGCAGAGAGTCCGGGGATGTCACCGGCAAAGCGGGGCAGCTGCAACAGGACCATGCCAAACACCAGTCCTGCGATTGCCGGCCAGATGATGTAATTGAGTATCCTGTTCATAGAAGTCCGTGAGTCATCCAGGTTGGGGCTGGGTTGACCTTCCCAGGTAAAAGTCAGGCGGGAGGTCGTTTCCCATGTCCCTAAGCCATAGTTAAGCCATAGATAAGCCATAGATATGACATAGAGGCAGCATAATGACTTTGTTATGATTGTGTGCCCGCAAGGACGGGGAAGTATAACGTAAATTGCCGGTTGTCACATGGCCGGTTGCCCTGAACAGGCACAACATCTGGAACAGGAAAATATTATGGCAGTCCGCCCATTTGATCTGGAACGTACCCTGAATGCCTTGCTAAGGCCGGCTGATTTTCGTGATTACTGTCCCAATGGGCTGCAGGTGGAAGGTGAAGGCGAGATACAAACCCTGGTCACTGGTGTCACAGCCAGTCAGGCGCTGCTGGATGCAGCTATCAAGAAGGGGGCAGATGCCATTCTTGTGCATCATGGTTATTTCTGGCGTGGTGAGGAAGGCATTGTGACCGGTATCCACAGGAATCGTCTGAAAACCCTGCTCGATCATGGCATCAGCCTGTTTGCCTACCATCTGCCCCTGGATGCCCACCCGGTGCTGGGCAACAATGCCCAGCTGGCCCTGAAACTCGATTTCAGCATCCAAGCGGACCTGGACCCTTACCATAAATCCCGTGTCGGGGTATGGGGGGTGCAGGAGCAACCCTGTTCAGGTGAGGAGCTGGCTGCGAGAATTACCCAGCGTCTGGGCAGGGCTCCCCTGCACATTCCGGGCAAGGCGGAAATCGTGGAAAAAGTAGCCTGGTGCACAGGTTCTGC
This sequence comes from uncultured Enterobacteriaceae bacterium, assembly GCA_964490145.1. GTDB lineage: Bacteria > Pseudomonadota > Gammaproteobacteria > Pseudomonadales > Pseudohongiellaceae > Eutrophocola. Next base: position 19,402 of record CAZBBS010000023.1, on the reverse strand, counting down.
CCAAAATTATATCGATATGGCCTATGCCGCAGGTGCTGATGCCTATATCACCGGGGAAGTTTCGGAGCAGACCGTACATTTTGCCCGTGAAACCGGCATGCATTTTTTTGCAGCGGGTCATCATGCCACCGAGCGTTATGGCGTGCAGGCTGTAGGAGAACATGTAGCAGGTGAGCTTGGCTTGCAGCACGTGTTTATTGATATTGATAATCCTGTCTAGGAGGCAGGAGGCAGGAGGCAGGAGGCAGGAGGCAGGAGGCAGGAGGCAGCGACTGTCCCAACTGGCAGGTTTAATTTTATTCAAGCAGCATCGAAAAGAAACGTCATGAAAGAAAGCAGATCCGTATATTCAACTGAGTCCGGGCGGCTGTGTCCCGATTGTGGCCAGGCTATTGCAGCCTGTTCTTGCAAACAGGGCAAGGTCCATTCCGGTGGTGATGGCATTATCCGGGTATCCCGGGAAACCAAGGGCCGCAAGGGAAAGGGTGTTACGCTGGTGACCGGCTTTCAGGGTTCAGATGAAGCGTTGAAAGCCCTGGGTAAACGCCTGAAACAGGTTTGCGGTACAGGAGGCACGGTCAAGGACGGTGTCATCGAAATCCAGGGTGATCTGCGTCACAAAATTGTCGAAGAATTACAGGCCAAAGGTCTTAAAGTGAAGCTGGCTGGCGGTTAAAACCCTCATTCAAGGAGAATCAAATGGATAAACAAACACAAACTGACGTTGAAGCGGCCGTTTTCAGGCGCCTTCTCGAGCACCTGGATTCCCGCAAGGATGCCCAGAATATCGACTTGATGAACCTGGCTGGGTTCTGTCGAAATTGTCTTTCCAAATGGTATGTTGCAGCGGCTTCTGAACGTGGTTTCGATGTTGATTACGAGGCGGCCAGGGAAATGGTTTATGGCATGCCCTATGGGGAATGGAAGGACAAGTACCAGCTGGAAGCCACGGAAGAACAAAAACGCCTGTTCGCTGAAAACTTCCCAAAGACCTGATAAAAGTCACAATTAAAGCCTTTATGGTGAGGCATTCAAAACTGAGAACTGCTTCACCAAAGACTTTTTTGCAACTGGGTTAGGATTGCTCATACCGGAAAGGAATCGTAAACAAAGGAGTCTGGTGATGGGTACTTTGAGTTTCAATCAATTGGCTGCAGACCTGCAGTTGGCTGGTGAAGTCAGTCTGCCTCTGCTTGAGGATCTGCCAAACCGGTTTACCCTGAATCCCCTCAGACGCTCCAACCGCGTCAACGTCAAGTTGCGTGATGAGGATATTGCTGTTCTGGAGGAGATGGCCCTGAATGCGGGTATGCCATTTCAGGCTTTTCTGGCAGATATCATTCATCAGCATGCCAGTAAAACGTCGGGCTAGTTTCCAGGCTGCCTGATTGGCGGCGAAAGCCTGAACGAATTTTACGGACTGTTTCCCTGGCTGTTTTCAGCCGGCTTCAACGGGCTCAAGTCGAACCATTCAAATTCCTCGTTCCTGTCGAGATCCCTGACATAAAGAATGTGGCCATCCAGTTGCCAGGTGGCATCTGTCTGTACCGGAAGCCCGTCAACCAAGGCAAAGCGCAGGGAAAAATAACCGGAGTTGATTTTCATCACCAGGAACGTGGAAAAAGGTTCCGTCACCCTGACCTGCAATTCCTTGATGTATCCTTGTCTGGTATCCAGTACCAGTGTGCCCACAAGGTGTTCATAGACTGTTTGTCTGTCCTCTTCCATGCCCCTGAACTCAATGACATGGATATCTCCTTCCTGTTTCACCAGGCGGATGCTTTCCGGAATGATCAGCGACAGGAAGCGTTCCTTCTCACTTCCCTCCCGTCGGGCTTCCTGCTCTTCTACCGTCAGCTTGCGCTGGGACTCCTGCCTTCGGCGCAACCGGCGCTGCATGCGTTTTTCATGGCGGGCCAGGCGGTCGGCAGTGGGTGGGGCCTGATTTACAGCAATCAACTGATCGCTTTCCACAAAAGGGCGAGAAGGATCACGGCGCCAGGTCAGGGTTTCCTCCTCAAGCAGATCATGGGAGGTATAGGAATAGGCCCAGTTGCCATCATAGATATTGACCACCTTGTCCACATAGCGGCTGATCAGTGCCAGGTATTCCTGCTGGGTGTAATCCCTGGCAAAAAGGGCGCCAGGCCAAAACAGACAGGTGATAATCAGGAGTGTCGCGCTGCAACGGGTCATAGGGATGTGACCTGGCGGCCGCAGGATTATTTCAGGGGGACCAGTCTGGCCAGGCGGATATCGATGTTTTCCCAGACCTTGCCGCTGACATAGGGGTCTGCCTGCAGGTGTTTTTCCAGGCTGTCCCGGTCAGGGAATTCCAGGTGCAGGGTGGAGCCGATCATGCGCTCATTCTCGTCCAGTATGGCGCCGCCACTGAGGAAGCGGCCCTGATTGATCAGTTCACGAACACCGGCGAGATGGGCTTCACGGTGGGTCATACGCCTGTCCAGTGCGTCAGGGTCGGTAAAATCCAGGGCGGTTACTACAAATTGCATGTCAGGATCCTCGTGTGTTCAGGGTAAGTTGTAAAAGGTTTGCCAGGGCAGCCCGTGAGGGCCTGGCTGAAAAATAATGCAGATGGGATGCACACTGGCAGTCACTGCTGCCAAAACCTGTAACAGGATAATGATCATGCATTGACTCCAGATGTCTGCTCCACGCACATTCCAGCCGTTGTGCTCCTGCATGATACCAGCATTCTTTCACGCCCAACGCCAGTGTCAGGTAATCAATATGCCAGTGGGCTTTTTTATCTGCCTTGAAGTGCCGGTTTACCCTGGCCCGAATACCTCCCGGCCCAAAAGCGCTGCCAACATAGAGATACCAGCCCTGGCGATAATGAATATAGCCAAATTTTCCTGTCGCTATTTCGCGATCCTGGGGGTTTTCCAGTACCAGGATATAGGTGCCGTTTTCTGCAGGATTCATGGGAAGCAAATTTACCCTGAAAGCAGGAAGGGGAGTACAGGCAGACTTGCGATGAAGAAAGCGGTTGGCCAAAAGAGTCTGGCAGGGTAAAGCAAGCGTTAAGCCCGACCCCGGTTGCCCCCTTCTGGGTACGGGGCCGGCCCGGGCTTAACGATGAGCGACGTAAGGACTAACGAATCCGTCGCTACACTTCAGAGATAAACTTGGTGACCAGGCAGGCTTCAAGTCCTTCGATGCCTTCTTCGGAGCCGTGACCAGATTCCTTGACCCCGCCAAAGGGTGATTCAGGCAGGGAAATGGCAAAGCTGTTCAGACCAATCATGCCGGCTTCCAGTTGCTCGCCCAGCATTTTCAGACGCTTGCCTGAATCCGTGAAGGCAAAGGCAGCCAGGCCGTAAGGCAGACGATTGGCTTCCTTTATGACCTCATCAAAGTCGCTGAACGAATTGATGATGCCCACCGGACCAAAAGGTTCCTCATTCATGATCCGCGCGCTCTTGGGTACGCTGGAAATGACGGTGGGCTTGTAGAAATAGCCATTACCTGGAATAGCCTCGCCGCCGGTGTTGAGGGTGGCGCCATTTTCCACGGCATCGTTGACCAGGGACGTAATGGCGTCACGGCGGCGTGCATGAATCAGTGGTCCCATCTGGGTGTTCTCATCCAGGCCGTTTCCCACTTTCAGGGCTTCAACGCGTTTGGTGAAACCGGCCACAAAATCCTCAAACAGGGATTCATGGATATAGAAGCGGGTAGGGGAAACGCAGACCTGACCGGCATTGCGGTACTTTGCCGTAACACACATGTCGAGCGTGCTTTCCAGATTGGCATCTTCAAAGACCAACACCGGACCGTGGCCACCCAGTTCCATGGTGGTTCTGATCATGTTGTCAGCGGCCAGTTTCATCAGTGATTTGCCCACCGGTACGGAGCCGGTGAAGGACATTTTGCGAATGATCGGGGAAGCCAGCAGATAACTGGACACCTGGTGTGGTACCCCGAACACAACCGACAATACACCGTCAGGCAGACCGGCATCCTGCATGCACTTGGCCATCAGCAGGGCGGTACCGGGAGTCTCCTCGGCCGGTTTGAAAACACAGGAACAGCCAGCTGCCAGGGAAGCCCCCATTTTGCGGGCAGGATTCCCCTGCGGGAAGTTCCAGGGCGCAAAGGCAGCAACCGGGCCTACCGGTTCCTTGACCACATACATTCTGGAACCGGGCTGACGTTGGGTCAGGACGCGGCCATAGGCACGGCGACCTTCCTCGGCGTACCACTCGATGACACCGGTAGACATTTTCAGTTCGATCCGCGACTGCATGATCGGTTTGCCGGATTCCATGGTCGCCACGGTAGTGATCTGCTCGGCACGCTCACGCATCAGGTCGGCAGCCTTGCGCAGAATGGCGCTGCGTTCCTCCGGCAGTTTGGCCCGCCAGACCTTGAAACCTTCCTCTGCAGCAGCCAGGGCACGATCCAGATCGGCTTCTGTGGCATGGGGCAGGATACCCAGGACTTCGCCGGTAGCCGGATTGAGGACTTCCTCGCTTTTCCGGTCGCCCTTGTCTATCCATTCGCCGGCTATAAACAGCTGCAGTTCGGGATAAAGGTCTTTGGGATTGGATTTCAATTGCTCTGCTTGCGCCACGTTTGACTCCTGAATTCTGGGTAAATGGGCTGTATACGTATTAAGGGGGCGTAATGATCACCTAAACCGCAGCCTGAGTAAAATTTTTTCTATATACTCTGGCTTCATCTCAAACTATAAAAACAGCAAACCGGAGTACGCCATGACAGATTCCAGCACTATCCCTTTCAGCGACAAATACCGTCGTATCGCCACTGAGGAGGCCTGGGCTCCCCAGGAAATGATGGATCTGTACGTGGACTACATGAACAAGGGCAAGATCAAGGATCCGGGGTTCGAAAGCCTGTGGGGTTTTTACGGTACTTCACAGGAACCCCGTCCGATGGCGGTAAGGCGCAAACTGGCCAACCTTGACGAGGAGAGGCTGGCTGATATGGATGCCGCCGGTATCGACTTTGCCGTGCTGGCACTGACGTCTCCAGGCGTGCAGGTCTTTGATCGTGACACGGCCGTTTCAGTGGCCCGTGACAGCAATGATATGGTCAGGGAAGCTGTTGCCCGTCATCCGGACCGTTATGCGGCCCTGTGTGCCATTGCTCCCCAGGCACCCGAATTGGCGGCAGCAGAACTGCAGCGGTGCAAGGCCGAGGGCTTCCGGGGCATCATCATCAACTCCCACACCCATGGTGAATACCTGAGTGATCAGAAGTTCTGGCCCATCCTGGAAGCGGCGGAGGCACTGGAATTACCCGTGTACCTGCATCCGAATACCCCGCCAGCCAATATGATCCAGCCCATGCTGGAAGTGGGTCTGGATGGTGCCATTTTCGGATTTGGCGTGGAAACCGGCCTGCATATGCTGCGTATTATTACCTCCGGTGTTTTTGACCGCTTCCCGAAACTGCAATTCATCATTGGTCACATGGGCGAGGCACTGCCGTACTGGATGTACCGTCTGGATTTCATGCATAACGCCCAGGTGTCTTCAAAACGTTATGAAACCCTCAAACCCCTGAAGAAAAAGGTCAGTGACTATATGCGGGAAAATGTCTACATCACCTGCAGCGGCATGGCCTGGGAACCTGCAGTGCGTTTTGCCCAGGAGCAGATCGGGATGGACCGGGTGATGTATGCCATGGACTATCCCTACCAGTATGTCCGCCAGGAAGTGACAGACATGGATAACATGGCTATTTCCGATGCCGACAAGAAGCTGTTCTATCAGGGCGTTGCCGAAAAGGTTTTCAAGCTCTGAGAAACTCCCCTCCACATATGCCCCGGTGGCGGGAAGGTGATCTGCGCCTGACTGTCACCCGGGGATCGTCAGCATACCTTCCCATGTCTGCCTATTAACCACACTTTCCTTGTGTTTTTCCCCAGTTTTCGGGTGTAAGGCATTACTGTAGCATTTTGGCATCATTTCTGACCGTTTTCTGGTCAGCCCCGACCGTTAAGCATGCATGCAAAAAATCGAGCTGGATAACGACGTATTCCCTGAAATCGTCGAGATGCTGTACAAGACCAGCCCTGTCAGCTTGCTGGTGCTCGCCATAACCGCTGCTTTTTTTTCCTATCTTCAGTGGGCACAGGTCGACACCACAGTCATTATTGCCTGGCTTATCGCTATAGAAACCCTGTTTGCCATCAGGCTTATCAATTATTTCCAATACAAACGATCTGGGAATAAACAAGAGCGATCCCTTTATTGGGGGAACCGGAATCTGGCATTAGTCTTATTACAGGGGATAACCTGGGGTGTCGGAGGGGTTCTTCTGTATCCTGAAACCAGTCAGGAGCATCAGCTGATTGTTCTCATTATGTCCCTGGGCGTGTCTGCTGGGGCTGTAACCACCCTGGGTATCTGGCCTAAATGTCTGCTGGCATTCATCGCCCCTACCATGCTTTTTCCTGTGCCTCGCTACCTGGAATCCTGGGATACCCAGTCTGCTTTAAGTTTATACACAACGGCTGCCCTGTTTTTTTATTTCCTCAAAAATGGCGTCAGGTCATCGGAAATGGCATTCAACAGTATTCGGGAAAAGGTTGAAAGCCGGAAAAAGGATCATGAGCTTGAAGTTTATCGCAAGGCGCGTCTCGATATTATGGAGCAGATGGTCAATACCGCCAGTAGCACCCAGTCATATGTGGATACAGATGGCGTATTCCAGATCGTAAACAACGCGTTTCTGAAAGTGCATGGGAAATCCCGCGAGGACGTCATCGGAAAAACAATGAAAGAAGTCCTGCCACCTTCTATTTACGAGGGGGAGGTCGCGAATGGTTTGGCCAGTTGTCTTACTGGGAAACAGGTCAAGCTGGAGGGATGGGTGACAGTCAGTAGTAATGCATCAGGTTTTGTATCCTCAAATATGGATCCGCATTTCGATGAAAACGGAAATGTCATTGGTGCCGTTATTACCACCTCGGATATCACCGAGCGGAAACTGGCTGAAGACAAGCTGAAAAAATCCTGGGAGCTGTTTATAGCGGCCTTCAGTGCCACGCCCATAGGTGTGTCGATTCATCGCCATGCAGACAGCAGCTTCCTGTTTGTGAATCCAGCCTGGTAAAACCTGACGGGATATGACAACCAGGAAGTGGTGGAAAATGGCATTTCCATCAAACAGTTCTGGGGCAGGGATGAAGACAGGAAGCGCTTCAACCTCATGCTCAGGGAAAAACACAAGGTGGATAATTTCGACACCGAGATGATCCATCGGGATGGAACAACAGTACCTATCACTATCACTATCACTATCACTATCACTATCACTATCACTATCACTATCACTGTTGCTGAATTTTCGCTTGGCGATGAGCAGTTTTATATCAACTGGGTTTGGGACAGGCGGCCGGCGATCAAACTGGAAGAGGAAAGGCAGGTTCTGGAAAGCAAACTTTCACAATCGCGAAAAATGGAGGCTATTGGCCAGCTGACTGGAGGAATTGCCCATGACTTCAATAACATCCTGCAGGCCATACTGGGATACTGCCAGCTTGCCAGGTTAAGTCCTCAGGCCCAGGAAGATTCCGAGCTGGACAGCTACCTTGAGTACATCGAACATGGTGGTGAGCGGGCCCAGGACATGATCCGGCAGCTGATGATCTTCAGACGCTCCAGTCCGCAGAAGAGTTCGATGCAAGCACTTGATACGCTGGTCAATAATGTTCTGCGGCTGCTCAAGCCATCCATTTCATCGGAAATAGAAATCAGGGCCCAGCTGCCGCAGGGCCTGCCTGAGGTCATGATAGACCCGGTGCAGTTTGAGCAGATAGTGATGAATCTTTGCCTGAATGCCAGGGATGCCATCGAGGGCAACGGTCTGATCAATGTCAGTCTGGAAAATGTCGACGTGTCTGGCGCAGTGTGCAATTCATGTCATGAATTCATTTATGGACGCTATGTGGAGTTGGTCGTGGAGGACACAGGGCAGCGCATTGATGCTGTCCATTTCAATTCCATTTTCGATCCTTTTTACTCCACCAAGGAAGTGGGCAGTGGAACAGGCCTGGGTTTGTCCACGGTCCATGGAACGGTGCATAATTTTGGCGGCCATATCAGGGTGTTTTCCACGCCCGGAAAAGGCACAACCTTCAAACTGCTGTTTCCCCTCAATACCCGGGAAGAACACCAGCATCTCATTGAGCAAAAACCTGAAAAACGGTCTGTTGCCAAAACGGTTGAACGAAAAAACCGCACGATCATGGTGGTGGATGATGAACCGGATATCACCTCTTTCCTGAGCAAGCTGCTGGACCTGAATGGCTATGACACGATCGTGGCCAATAACAGCTACTATGGGCTTGAACTCATGGGGTCCGTGGATATTGATCTTGTGATCTCCGACCAGACGATGCCGGGATTGAATGGTGTGAGCCTGGCTGGGGAGATCAGGAAGATCAAACCGGAATGCCCAGTCATTATCTGTTCCGGAAACCTGTCTGACCTGGAGCATATCCCCATACTGCATCCCCATATCCTCGCCTTCCTCAGCAAGCCGATTGATACCCGCCTGCTTCTGGAAAAAATATCCCAGACGCTCCATTAACCGGCTTTCCAGCGGGCGGTAAATCCATATTGATTACATCATTGATCCGTACCCTTTGCGGGTTTGATTAATTTCTGGATGTTGTCGTGCGTTTACTCCCTGCCCATTTACTGTTATCCCTTGTCCTTTCCCTGTTTGGCGCTGTTTTTGTCCCACTGGCCCAGGCCCAGAATGGGGGTAGCGTTGGTGCTGTAACCGGCGGGAAAACCGTCGACATTCCCATGCTGTCCGATGAGGGGATCAAACTGGATGGCAAGCCGGATGAGGATAACTGGCGGCGGGCCGCTGCCATCAATGACTTTCACCAGATGACGCCCTTTGAGTACTCCCAGCCCAGTCAGAAAACCGAAGTCCGGTTGTTTTATACAGCCGATGCCCTGTATGTCTCCGCAAGAATGTTTGAAGAAGATCCTTCTCTGATCACAGCAAATGTGCTGCTGCAGGGGCAGGGACTGCCGAACGACGACAGCTTCAACATCATGCTTGATCCCTATCTGGATCGGCGTAGCGGCTTTGTGTTCGAGATCAATGCCAACGGTGTTCGTGTGGAAGGCATTTACCAGAATGTCTCCGGTGTGGATCGTGGCTGGGAAGGAATCTGGCAGGCCGAATCCGTGATTGACGAACTGGGCTGGGCAACGGAGATTCGGATCCCGTTCCAGACACTGTCTTTTGATCCCGGCAACACCGAGTGGGGAATAAATTTCCGACGCACCATCCGCCGCAATTCTGAGGAAATCGGCTGGATCTCCCGCAATCGCCTGATCAATCCCAGTATCGCCGGTACTGCCACCGGGCTCACCGGGTTGCAGCAGGGCTTGGGTCTGGACGTGGTTCCCTACCTGGTGATGCGCCGGGAGCGCGTATTCGGTCCCCTTGGATATGAAAATGACAGCCTGGAGCCCCAGGTTGATATGTACTACAAGGTCACTCCCCAGTTGAATGCGGCGCTCACACTGAACACGGATTTTTCAGCGACAGATGTGGATACCCGACAGGTTAATCTCACCCGCTTCAACCTGTTCTTTCCTGAACGCCGTGATTTCTTTATCCGGGATTCCGATATTTTCCAGTTCGGCAGAATAGGTACCGGGGCCAACTTCAACGAAGAAGGGAATGATGCTGTGCCCCGCGCTGCCCTGCAAAATGGAAGGCCGTTCTTCTCTCGTAAAATCGGCCTGAGTGCTGCAGGAACCCCGGTTGATATCAACGCCGGTGCCAAGCTGAGTGGACGGACGGGGGCCTGGGATGTGGGCGCCCTGGTGGTCAACCAGGACAGTGATGCGGCCAGTGGTGTTGATGGGCAGACTGTTTTTGTTGGCAGGGCGGCACTGAATGTCTTGAATGAGTCGCAGGTGGGTGTGATTGCCACCAGCGGCAATCCGCGGGCCAACACGGATAACAACCTGGTGGGTGTTGATTTTCGCTACCGGAACTCGCGCTTGCCCGGCAACAGGATCGTTGAGGGCGAGGCCTGGTATCAGCAAACGGATTCAGATGGGGTGAGTGGTCAGGATGCCTCCTGGGGACTTGGGATCAGTGCACCCAATACTGCCGGCTGGCGAGGCGGTTACCGGTACAAGCGCATTGAGCAGAATTTTAATCCTGCCCTGGGATTCGTGAATCAGACAGGAATAGAGGATCACTCCCTGGACTTCGGCTACCGGCAGTTCATGTCTCCGGGCAGTCTGGTGCGATCTGTCTACGGTGGTTTCGATATGTATCGCAATGAAGATCTTGTCACCGGCCAGGTGATTTCCCATGTCACCGATGTAAGGGCCAATGCCAACAATAACGCCGGCGATTCCGTTTCTGCCGCTCTTGTTCGTACCCGTGAAGTGCTGAGCAGACCCTTTGCCATTTATCGTCCTTCAGACGGTAGCGGCAACATCGTGATTCCGGTGGGTGACTATGAATTTACCCAGGGCTCTGCAGCGATCAATTTTGCCGGTCGGCGCCGCCTGTCGGGCAACCTGCGGGTCACCTGGGGCGATTATTTCGGAGGCAACAACTTCCAGCGCAGCGTCAGCATCAACTGGCAACCCAGCAACCGCTATAACCTGGGGGCTGATTACACGGAAAATGAAATTCATCTGCCAGAAGGACATTTTACGGTTCGCCAGATTTCCTTTGATTCGCTGATCAATTTCACGCCGGAAATCAGCTGGTCCAACCGGGTTCAGTATGACAATGTCTCGGAAGGCATCGGTATAAACTCCAGGGTGCGCTGGATTCCCCAGGCTGGGCAGGAAGGGTTTCTGGTGCTGAACTGGGGGCTGGTGGATTTTGACAAGGATAATCACTTCAAGTCGATCAACGGCGACCTGTCGATGAAGTTCAATTACACGTTCCGTTTTTAGGCAGCGGTTAGCTCTGTTCCAGTCTGCTTTTCATATCCAGGTATGACGCCCTGATCAGGGCTTCCAGCGCCTGCTCATCCAAGTCCGTGTCCGGAAAAATTTTCACATGCCGCATGCGCTTGCCTGTGCCTATCAGCATGCCGCTGGGGTCGGGCAGCATGGCCCCCAGGTAAAAACCTACATTGACATGGGCCGTAAAGGCGTCCACATAGGCAAAGGGGAAATGCTGGAGACAGGCGGCAGGATAATCGTTATGCAATGATTCACGGACATCCGGCCCGCAGGCTTTCATCACATCAAACCAGTGCCTGGCAATGACTGACAGCGCCGGGGATTTGGTCGACCACCAGTTGGCAATTACCGGATCGGCTTCCAGGGTGTTGTCCAGATCAAGCAGGGCAATCATGCGATCAGCAGGCGTGAGCCGTCCTGGAGCAAAGGGATGCTGTCCAGACCCTGGTTTTCACAGGGACCGGTAACGCAGGCTCCTGTGGTTTTGTCGAAGGTGGCGTGGTGGGTCATGCACAGGAAGTACTGACCATCCGGTGTGAACAGGTAGTCTGGCTCATGATTCAGCGGTACATCAAAGTGAGGGCAGGAATTGCGGAAGGCCCTGAACACACCCTCGTCATTGTAGACAAACATCCGGAAATCAAACGGGGATTTGCCAAAGCGAAACTCTTTTGCCTGTTTAATTCCTATCTCGCCACTCTCACATAAAAAAGTGCCCACAGCCGGGGCGTTTTTGTATTCAGTCCAATGTTTCATGGCCAACCCGTTTTCGGTGATCTGGAAAATCTGTTGTTGATGTCAACGTATTGTCCTTGCTCACGTTAAGAATAAAAAGGGTTCAGGAGCAGAAAATGACTATCAGGTTTTTTTTACCGGTGTTGCTTGGGTTGGTCCTGGCAGCGCCCATGGCGTCAGCCCATCATTCCTTTGCCATTTACGATGTCGACAACAAAATTCATCGTACTGGAGAACTGGTAAGTCTGGAATTCAGTCAGCCTCATATCCGGGCGCAGTTGCTTGTGCGAGGCTTTAATGGTGCGCAGGAATTGTGGGTCATTGAAAGCCTGTCGCCAAGGCGCTGGGATCGACTGGGCAAGCCCAGGGATTTTGCCCAACCTGGCGATTTGGTCACGCTTGAGGGATGGCCGGCCAGAAACGGGCAGGATGAAATGCTGCTCAGTAGTATCACTGTCGGCAGCAGCACCTTGGTGATCATCGACAAGGTTCGCCAACCGGGCGCAAGAAGCAAGAACCCACCTGCAACGGTCAAGCGTGATTAAGACGTCTTTTACCTCAACACTGGCAGCGGGTAAAAACTGCCAATAAAAAAAGGGCCCGAAGGCCCTTTTTATCTGAACAGCTTGCTTAGAACGGGTAGCCGTTCTTGCCGGTCTGCATGGTGACCCACTTCAGTTCGGTACACTCGTCGATGGAGTAGTGACCGCCTTCACGTCCGAAGGAGGAGTTCTTCACGCCGCCAAAGGGAATGATGGGCTCATCACGTACGCTTGGTCCGTTGATATGAACCATGCCGGTTTCCAGGTTTTCGATACAGTACCAGGATTTCTGCAGGTCATTGGTAATGACGGCAGACGACAGGCCGTAGTCAACATCATTGGCCAGTTCTACGGCGTGGACATGATCCCTGGCCTTGATGATGGAGGCCAGAGGACCGAAGCATTCGGTTTTGAACAGGCTCATGTCAGGAGTAACGTCTGCCACAGCGGTAGGCTGGAAAACATTGCCTTCGTATTCACCACCGGCCAGGATTTTGGCGCCAGCCGCCACGGCCGCGTCCATTTGTTCCTTGATGAAGCCGGTCTGGGTAGGACGAATCAGTGGGCCAACAATCAGACCAGGCGTGCGCGGGTCGGCGCCATAGGGAATGCCGGCAATTTTCTTGGCCATCTTTTCACAGAATTCATCGTAAACACCTTCCTCGACAATCACGCGGGAGCCGGTCATACAGATCTGGCCCTGGTGCATGAAGTTACTGAAGGCGGCGGTGTCGACGGCGTAATCCACGTCGGCATCGTTAAGGACAATGATCGGATTCTTGCCACCCATTTCCAGGGCAAAGCGCTTGCCGGCAGAGGCGGCAGTCGCACCCACCTGCCAACCCACACGGCTGGAACCGGTGAAGGTAATCAGGCGAACGCGTGGATCGGTAATCAGGCCATCACCCAGTTCAGCGCCCTGGGCAGGAATGACGTTCAGCACACCTGGCGGGAAGCCGGCATCGGTGAACAGTTCGCCCAGTTTCAGGCCGATAACCGGGGTCATTTCAGACGGCTTCAGGATCATGGTGTTGCCGGCAGCCAGGGAGAAACCGATTTTGCGCACGCCCAGCAGCAGCGGGAAGTTGAACGGGGCGATGGCAACGGTGACACCCAGAGGACGACGGATACAGAAGGATTTCACGCCTGGGTAGTTGGAGGTGAAAGTTTCGCCCTTGATACGACGACATTCACCGGCCATGGAACGCAGGAAGTCGGGGGTGTGATGGGTTTCGTATCCGGCCTTGAGCATGGTGGAACCGGCCTCATCGATCAGGACGTCGGCAAGTTCCTTGGCGCGTTCTTCCATCAGGTCGGCGACATTCAGGAACAGCCTTTCACGGGCTGATGGTGCCATGTCCTTCCAGGTTTCAAAGGCTTTTTGGGAAGAGGCCAGTACAGTTTCCAGATCTTCAGCCTTGGCGTTCTGGACCTTGCAATATACCGAATTGTCAGCGGGATTCATGTTGTCGCTGTATTCCCCGGATTTGGAGGACTGGTATTTGCCGTCGATAAATAATTGATATTCTTTCATGGTTACTCCCTGGAGGGTCTTTTTATAGCTCTAATAATAGTGGTATTCAGTCGAAACGAATGGCGTGTAAATTATCGAATCGGGCCTGCAAGATCAAATGGTTTTGGCAATTACAGTCTCAGGTCAGGACTGGTCTGCAAGGCCAGTTTTGACAAACGTAAGGCCTGCTCTTCCAGTGACAGGGCACACAATTCCAGTGCCGCACGCAGTCTTGCCTGGTAAGCGGTCTGTTCTGTGGCACCGGTATACAGTTTCATGCCCAGCCAGTGACTGATAACCAGTCCGCTCAGGTGCAGGAAATGATAGGCGCCGGCCTTACCGCTGTCAGGGTTCCGGGCATGCAAAGCCGACAGTTCGGCCAGGGTGGCTTCAAAGGTGGCAACGGCACTGGAAACACCGGCCTTGAGGGGGTTGTCGTCAGGGCAGGCTGACAGGTCGGTTTTGATCGTATCAATCAGCAGGCTGAGAGTGGCGCCGTCATCGCCCATGACCTTGCGTTTGAAAAAATCCAGGGCCTGGATGCCGCTGGTGCCTTCATAGATAGCTGCAACACGGATGTCTCGGGTCATCCGTTCGAGCGGGTAATCATTGGTGTAACCGTAGCCACCAAGCACCTGGATACCCTGGTTGGCGATGTCAAAGGCCTGTTCTGCACCAAGGGTTTTGGCCAGAGGCAGCATGAGTTCGGCGATTTTCTGGCTGGTTTCATCTTCCTGAGCGGCGGCCAGATCCAGATAAGCGGCCGTCTTTAACACCAGGGCGCGGATCAGTTCGCTGCGTCCGGTCATTTCCAGCAGCATACGCTTCACATCGTCGTGTTCACTGATCATCACGGCAGGGGCGTTGGCCTTACCGCCCTGGGGACGTTCCCTGGCGTATTCCAGGGCGTGCAGTGAAGCCGCATTGGCAACGGCCGAGCCCTGAACACCGACGGCCAGGCGCATGCCGTTCATCATGACAAACAGGGCCTGCAGGCCCTTGCCGGCTTCACCGATCAGGTAGCCTTCGGCGTTTTCCAGTTCCAGTACACAGGTAGGGGAGGCATGCAGTCCCATCTTGTGTTCCAGGCGGGAGACGCTGACGCCATTGCGGTTCTCATCACCGCAGATGTCATCCCTGAACTTGGGCACCGCGAACAGGCCAAGTGCACGGGTACCGGTTTCCTCGCTGGGGACGCGGGCCAGGACCAGGTGGACAATCTGTTCGGTGGCATCATGGTCGCCAAAGGAAATCCAGATTTTGGAGCCATTGAGAGTCCACAACCCGTTTTCAGCCGGGACAGCGGAGGTGCGAATTCGGGCCACATCAGACCCTGCCTGAGGCTCGCTGATCACGATGGTAAAGGTGGTGCTGCCGGCGATCATGCCGGGAATCCAGCGTTGTACGAGATCTTCGCTGGCATGGGAGATCAGGGCCCTGGGGCCGCAGCGCAGGTTAATGCCAATCATGCCGAAGGCGAGATTCGCCCCATCCATGATCTCCTGAACTGCACACTGCACTATCTGGGGGAAGTCCATGCCGTCATGGTCCAGGGGCAGGCTGAGCAGGGGAAAGCCCAGTTCGCACCATTCCTGGAAAACCTCAGGTGTGCCTTCAGGCAAGGTGACTCTGCCGTTTTCCAGTCGACAGCCCTCGACATCACCGCTCTGGGCAAGGGGGGCGAGCCTTTCCTCGGCAAAACGGGCGCTCTGGTCGAGCATCATGTCGATCATTTCCTGGTCGACATGGGAAAACTTCTCCGTGCTGGTCACTGTGTCCAGATCGGCGATGGTGCGCAACTGCAGCTGCAGTCCTTCAATTTGTTCAGAATAAATAGGCATGGTGATTCAGATTTTTGTCTTTAATCATTATTGTATTTTGGGAGCCGTATTGTCCCATATGGGCAGCTGTTCATAAATGAATCAGGGCCCGGAAAGGGAAATACGGGAATTTGTCCTGCCAGTATTGTTTCTTCTACAAGGGGGTTGAACTTGGATACCAGTCTTCCGGTGGCGGTGTCAGCACCGTGTCGTTGCGATTGAGTGCGCCGCTGCGAAGGTCCAGAAAGAGCAGTTCCTTCTGGCCCGCCGGATTCAGGGCCATGATGGTCAGGACCCCGGTCTGGCGGGAAAAACTGAGGTCGTAGGGAAGCCTGTCGAATTGGTTGTAAAGTACCTCACGACTGCCCAGTTTGACGTCATACCGGGCAAGCACCGCCCCGGTGTCTTTCAATTCTAGGACAGCCAGTGTCTGTTTGCTCAACCACTGGGGAGAGAGCAGGCGATCCGGACTGCAATCAATCAGTTTTTGCACGGTTGGCGCATTGGTTTCCGATTGGGAAAGGGTAACCGATTTCAGGGTAGAACACTGTCCTGACGGGCAATGACTCTGATGGCAGGCTGCGTCGACAAACAGCATCTGGCTGCCGTCCCTCGACCAGGCCAGGTAGGCATACTGCCCCGCCTCTTCGGTAATCATGAAATCATTGCCATAGGCCAGATCGCGCGCCCACAAATGGGCAAGATTTTCTTCCAGATAGCGGGGATAGACCACATAGCGCCCATCCGGAGAGTAAGCCGGAAAGTCATTGTGTTCCTGGGTCGCGTTCACAAAGGCGGACGAATCCAGTTGGGAAGCGCCCGCTACGCTTTCAATCACGCTGTCATCATCAGGCTGTGTCCCTGGTCTTTCACTGCCGATGAACGCCAGGCCTGCTGCCAGCAGGACTGCCGCCGCAGCCAGGCCGCTCCACCACGGGCGATGGGATTGCCGGCGGCTGTCAGGCCGTTCTGATTGCACAGGCTGGATTTCCACTACCAGGGAATATCCCCGCTTTGGATAGGTGGTGATAATTTTTTGCTGGCGGGCATCATCGCCAAAGGCCTTGCGCAACTGGGCAATGCAGCGCTGCAGGGCGCTTGGCTCGACAATGGTGTTGGTCCACACGGTATCCAGCAGGGTCTGGTGACTGACTACTTCACCCTGGTGCCTGGCCAGCACTTCCAGCACCTGGATCACTTTGGGTTCCAGAGGGATAATTTCCCCGCCTCGTTGCAGGCGGCAACGGTCAATATCCACGAGGATGTCATTGATATAGAAGCAGTTCACGGGCTGGTTGATGGTCATCAGGAAAAAATCAGCTTTTTGACAGGCCAATTTGTTGGTTTGGTTCAGTAAATATGCAGAATATAGCAAATTTTTCTGCCCCGGTGGTATTTGTCATCAGTGAGGGGAGGGGGGCAGCATCTTAATGGCTGACCACCCTGACTGATGCACAACCGGGCATTTCCAACAACATCCATGAGGAAATTTGCGCCATGAAGAAGTATCACAGGCCTTCAGCATTCACCTATAAATCCATCCCCCTGGCAATGATGCTGGCGGGATTCGGCGGTAGCGCCATGGCCCAGGATGGCAACACCCTGGAAACCATTTTTGTGACCTCTGACCGCCAGGCAATCGCCACCCAGGATATTGCCGCGAGTATTCATGCTATCGACAGCCAGACCCTGGAAACTTTCAGGCACGTGCATATCGGTGAAGTCCTCAATACTGTTCCCGGTGTCGTGTTTAACCGTGGCAACGGCCAGGAATCCCTGCTAGGTATTCGGTCACCTGTGCTCACCGGCGCCGGCAGCTGCGGCTCCTTCCAGACCGCCCAGGATGGCATTCCCCTGCGTGGTGCGGGGTTCTGCAACGTGAACCAGCTGTTCGAGGCCAACAGTGAGCAGGCCGGTGCCATTGAAATCGTGCGTGGCCCCGGCAGTGTGCTGTTTGGTGTTAATGCCCTGCATGGCGCCATCAATGTCATCAGCCCGACCCTCGGTGAGGATGGCGGCAATGTGTCCATCGATGTGGGGCCGCATTCCTATGGACGCGTAAACGCCGGCTACAACACCAGCCAGGGTGAGCATGCCTTTGGCGCCTGGTTCAACGGCGCCACTGATGGTGGCTACAAGGATGACTCCGGTTTTGATCAGCAAAAACTTAACCTGAGCCACCGTTTTGATAATGGCGATATTCGTGTCACCACCGTCCTGGCCGCCACCAACCTGAACCAGGAAACGGCCGGTTACATAGAGGGGTTTGAAGTCTACAAGGACAGCAGTCTGAAAAAAGTGAATGGCAATCCCGAAGCTTACCGTGATGCCGACAGTTTCCGTCTGCACAGCCGTATCGAAGGAAAAACTGCCAACGGCGACTGGATGCTGACGCCCTACTACCGTGATACGGACATGAAGTTCCTGATGCACTTCCTGCCTGGAACGCCGGTTGAACAGAACGGCCACGAGTCATTCGGTCTGCAGAGCATGTATCACGTGGTAAACGGCAATGTTGACTGGACTGTCGGTGTGGATCTGGAAATGACCGATGGCTATCTCAAACAGACCCAGACCGGTGGTTTCGGCTCTTTCCCTGCGGGCAAGCAGTATGACTTTACCGTGGATGCGGAAATGATCTCCCCCTATGCCCTGGTCAAGATCCAGAGTTCGGAAACTGACCAGTTCAGCCTGGGTGTGCGCTATGAAATGCTGGATTACGATTACGACAACCTGATGATTGACGGCAATACCGGCGAGAATGGCACCCCCTGTTCGGTATCTGCCTTCAATCCGACAGGGGCCTGTCGCTACAGCCGGCCATCAGATCGCTCTGACAGTTTTGACAATATCACGGCGCAGTTAGGCTGGATTCATGATTTTGATCCGGTATCCCAGGTGTTTGCCGATGTCTCCTATGCCTTCAGGGCTCCCCAGGCCACCGAGCTTTATCGCCTGCAGGCGGATCAGTCTGTCACTGACCTGGACTCCGAGGAAGTGGAGAGTTTTGAAGTGGGTTACCGTGCCAGCCGGGACCGAGTTTCATACTCCCTGAGTGCCTATTACATGGACAAGGACAATGTGATTTTCCAGGACAGTGCCCGTAACAATGTCAGTGGTGGCAAGACCCGCCACAAGGGTATTGAGGCCAATACCATCTTCAAACTGACTGATTCGCTGTCTCTGAACGTGGTGGCAAGTTATGCCCGTCACAAGTATCGCAGCAATATTGCGCCTCTGGGTGTCTCCATACTGCTTGATGGCAAGGATATGGACACCGCGCCCAAGCTGACAGGCAATGTGCAGCTCAACTGGCAGATGAATGCGCAAAACCGCTTCAACCTGGAGTGGGTACACATGGGCTCTTACTACACGGATGAGTCCAACCTGCACAGTTATGACGGCCATGATGTGCTTAACCTGCGCTACCAGTACGACTCAGGCAACAACTGGTTTTTTGCCGCCAGGGTTACCAATCTGCTGGATACCGATTACGCGGAACGCGCTGACTACAGCGCCTTCGGTGGAGACCGTTATTTTGTTGGCGAGCCAGCCAGCGTCTATTTCACGCTGGGCAGCAGCTTCTGATCCTGGCTGGTATTTTTGCTGAGACTCGATACTCTAGATAACCAGAGAGTTGTCCGATGAATCTGTACCCGGGGAAACGTCCGGGTACAGATTCATCTGCCTCTGGTTCCCTGCAAATAAAGCTGGACTGATAAACCATGGGTAACTAGCGCGATTGAGGCGTGAATGGTTTATTCAAGATCAGCCCATCCGTGTATTACCGTTATCGTGGGTTGCCTGCTCAGTTTCCTGGGATGGATGCTGGAT
>CAZBBS010000022.1:26222-37747 GCA_964490145.1 uncultured Enterobacteriaceae bacterium | reverse complement strand
ACTGCACCGGGCGAGTCAGCAAACCTACTGGCGCCTGGCCACGATTGTTCTGGCTGTAGTCGAAATCTGCACCTGCACCAAGATCCAGGGGCAAGCCGGTGTTACCGGTTACCGTTGTACCGCCATCCGAAACACCGGTGAACAATGCATCCAGCGCCTGGTCTATAAAGGCTTCGTGGGTCGTACCACGAACACCGATGGAGGCATACTGGGTATCCACGCGATATTCATCATCAGCGTCTTCGCCGATCAAACCATCAATGGTGCGAAATCCCCCGCGAACCAGGTTCATCACGGCACGGTCCTGACCCTGCCCTTCCTCAGAAAAGGTGTAGGCATCAAAACGGAATTCTGAATTTTCCTTTAACGAGATAATGGCTTCATCGACCATGCGGATCTGGGCAAAGCCGGATGCATCCGTCGTAATGGTTTCATTTTCAAAAATATCGGAACGACGTCTCAGGGCACGGGCGCTACCATCTGCAGTTACTGCTTCCACTGTCCCCTTGGTCATCAGAATCTTGCCAATGGGTTCACTCTGGCCGTATGCAGTGCCAGCCAACAGTAAAAGCGTTACTCAAGAAAAAGTGCTCAAGAATTTTTTCAAGGTGTCGATATACATGGTGTGTACCTTTATGCCGGACTTCCGGGGAGGCCTGTTTTTGCCTGTTGCCTTGAATGGCATCCCGAATGTCCAGTTGGTTTCATCTTACTTTTCCCGCGGGCTCCCATAAAAAGAACCCCTCCTTTAGGCAGGCATCATAAGACGTTTATTTACCTGATTAGGAGTAGCATATTCCTTATTTGTGAACTTTTACTCACACAATGTAAAGTTTTGTGAAGAAGCTCACTTTACGCTTGCTTGAAATTCATATAGGTGGAATTACAAGACGGTATTTTCACTTTTTCTTTATTTATCAGTTTATTACGAGAAAAGGCTAAAGTAATAGATGATATATTCCGCAACTTCCATTTACCTAAGCTTTCTCGCCTTACTAACTGATTTTTATGGAAAAAATTGCTGACAAGCCGCAAGCATAATGCACCCGTCACAAAGTCACAAGCATTGTAACCCTGGGAAAAACCTCAGGCTTGTCGGCTTCAGGGAAGCGCGGTCCCATTGAAATAGCGTTCAGCCCAGTGAAAGGCTTCGGGCCCCACGGTATCACCAATCCTGCGTCCAGGCATGTCATCAGCCGGCGGATGAATGCCCCCCCAGATTCTGGACAGGCTGCACTGGTCCGAAGCATCCATGTACCTCGCCCATTGCAGGGTAAGGTCTACGCTTGGACCTTCTTCAAAAACCAGGAATTCGTTTTTAGGGGCATGGAATTCACCCATACCACCCGGGAAATACTCATCCCCGGTCAGCAATGTCATGACATGGGCTGCAGAGCGTGAAAAGGTGCTGTGCCCTGATACGTAGCCTGCAAATGGCGGTGTGACAAATGACGGACGCTGATATGGCCACCAGTCTTCAGCCAGAATCCAGCCAACACCGGCATAATCTGTTTCTGCATCAGCGACATAATCAGGCCCGCGCCAGGAATAAAACTTGATCTTGCCGACATTCTCCCTGTTGCTGCCGGCAAGTGGATCACCTGCCTGCACCAGCTCTATATAGCCTGGAACCAGCTGAATACCTTCGGGATCATGACTGGCTGACGAAGAATCAGTGCTTTGTCCCTTGTCCGCCATATAGCGCAAGGCCGATATGGGACGTATATAGTCATACCAGCCCTTGATTCCCCAGACGACAACAGCGGTGTCATGCATGGCCCCGCCCAGGGCAAGGTAAGTTTTTACATCCCATTCCAGATCATCCAGCAAGTCACCTTCTCCCTTGAAGCGTTTTTCCTGCATGGGGTGGTCATTCACATAATTCAGAATGGTGAACCAGTGACCTGGCGGGGTTTCAGAATCTGGACCGTCGGCCCAGAATTCTGCCAGCACCCTGGCATAGTCCCCCCTGGGCACCAGTTGGGGTATATAGGGCTGTCCTGTACGAGGGTTCAGTTCATAGCCCTGAGAAGTGTCTCCCCCCGCTTCCAGCTTGTAGAAATTTCTGTAGGCGCTTATAGAAGTCGGATAGTCCTGGATATTGCCGATACTGGCCGGAGAAATATCCCACAACACACCGTCATCCGGGGTCAGATGGGATGCCCATTGCGCCACCAGTTGGAAGCCCCACTTGTAATAGTCTCCGTCAGGACGCCCCAGCACACTGTCATCAATATAGGGGGGAGGACCTGGATCATGGTATACATTCCAGTCAATGCCCTTGTAGCGGTGTACAGTCAGTTCTTCATTGTTCAGGGAAAACGGACTGACATTGCCCCACTCCGGCCCGACAAATTCCGGCGTATTGCCCTCGAACAGATTGCCGCTCTGGTCACGGAACACTTCAAAGGTGAGAGGCTGCCAACGTCCTGGATCCGTAAGATTCGGATTGCCCTTTGCAGCCGGGGCTAGCGCGGCATTGACTGCTTCATAGGCCAGTGGCGCGAAGTCATTCTGCTCGTTGGAACCATCCTGAAGGCCATAGGCAATCATGCACTCGGCCAGGTAGTTTCCCAGTGCTGCCGGATTGCCTGTACTGTAATCTGTTGAGGTGAACGCTGCATCATAACCCAGCGACGCCATGGTCTGGTCGAAGCTGCGATGCACGATTTCGGCACCAGGCGCCTTGGCAAAACGGTGCGTTAACAACCGGTAAGCGGCGTAGCTCAGCACCTGGTTTCGTGCCGCAGGGACGTCTTCGGGTACCGGCATGGCATTATAGGCGCAGGAAAAATCCCCGAGGGTGTTGCCAAGCATGTAGGTATCGGCGGTACCATCAAAAACAGCCCAAGCATCATACATAACCACCGAAGTATGAAAGAGATTGCGCGCATGAACCGTTGGGCGGGCAAAATCATTGCGAATGCCATCCAGCAATTCCTCATTCCAGATACGGGCAACACTCCAGCCGGTCTGCTGTTTCAATTTTTCCCCACCATTGACCGTGAATCGCACGTCTTTGGACGCGGTATCAAGGGATACCCCGAAAGTCACATCGGCAAATTTAGCGCCATTGGAAAAAGCCACCGCCGGAATATTCAGTCCGCCCTGCTGGGAATATGTCGCGATATTGGGAAGCCCCGTTGAGCGCGGGCGGGCACTGGTCAATGAAAACGGAAATCCTGGCCCCTGTTGATCAAGCACCATGCATACATCATAGAGACTGCCATCATCTTCCAGCAGCACCGGAAAACACAATTGTCCGGTTGTCAGATCAAACCGGGCCACTGCTTCACTTGCATCCTGGGCCTGCAACCCGCCAGCCTGTAAAAACAATCCTGCAAAAAATAATCGCGGGACAAGATTTCCAGGCAAAAATTTCCTGAATTTGTCTACAAACATGCCATACCTGCCTTTCTCAAATTCATACGGGACCACAATACATGAGCAACCGGATCCCCTGCTCGATGGACCTCATTATTCCATGGCGGGCATGATGAAGAAATAAGTGTCTTTACCAGAAAGATATGATTTACTCGGCATTGCAATATCAGGGCCCAAGACCCTGACCAATAACAAGAAACGCAGTCTCTGAAAATAATTCCAACTCGTCGTTATAGGGGATACTTCTATGTCAAAAATAGATACCAGTAGCTGGGACTCCAGTTACGAATGGAAAATCATCCTGCTGCTCAGCCTGACCTTTGGTCTGGTGGGCCTTGATCGATTCATCCTGCCAATCATCCTGCAATCACCCAGCTCTTCCATGGGCGCAGACCTGGGTCTGACACCCGAACAAGGTGGCGCTCTCGCCGGATATCTTGGCATGGCCTGGGGTGTTTCTGCCTTTGTCATGGGCTATATGGCCGACAAACTCGGACGTCGTGCAGTACTTGTACCCGCCATCCTGATTTTCTCCCTGATGTCGGCATTCAGCGGACTGGCCACCACGGTTACCATGCTGGTTGTCGTCCGCGTCATCATGGGACTGGCTGAGGGCCCCGTGGCCTCTACCGGTGTTGCCGTTGCTTTTGAAGCATCCAAACCTTCTCGCCGTGGTCTTAATAATGGGTTTTTCCAGTGCATGATCTCCCTGTTTGGCCTGGCTCTCGGACCGGTCATCGCCTCCCGCCTGCTGGAAGTGTACAACTGGCCCGTGGTGTTCATGCTGGTCGGCGCCCCTGGCGTCATCATCGCTGTCATTATGTGGTTCGTCATTCGCGAACCCATGAAGCAGGCAGCTGAAGCAGGCAATGACAGCGCCAACAATTCCCTGTCGATTGGTTCCGTACTTGGCATGTTTGGTCATCGTAATGCCAAGGTTGCCCCGCTGACCCTGATTTGCGCCATGGGCGGGATTTTCGTGATCGCTGCCCTCCTGTTTGCGTATCTCACAGCACCGGAAGTGGCAGGCGGTCTTGGCCTGGACCCGGTCACTGCCGGTAACGTGTTTTCAGCAGTGGGCGTTGGCGGCTGCATTGGTCAGTTTGCCATGCCAGCCCTGTCTGATGTGCTGGGACGTAAAATGACTACTCTGGCATCCTACATCCTGGCAGCGGTGTTCCTGTACACCTTCTCCCAGACCGGACCAGAAAACACCACAGTGCTGTGGATCCTGCTGTTCTTCTCTTCCCTGTTCAACTTTGCCGCTCTGGCCATTCTGGCTGGCCCGGTTGCTGCAGAAGCCGCTCCTCCAGGCATGCTGGCCTCCATGGCCGGATTCGTGATTTTTGCCGGCGAATTTATCGGGGGTGGTATCAGCCCCATCATTGCTGGCGGCCTGGCTGCCGAACACGGCTTGCGCTCTGCCATCTACTTTGCCGCAGGCGGCCTGGCCCTGGGCTTCATTGTCGCCCTGTTCATGGTTGAAACTGCTCCCAGCAAAGTGGGCCTGCATATGGGCAAGGAAGAATCCACGCCTCCCATGTAAGGCCATACCGACACACATAAAAAACCCGGCTCTTGCCGGGTTTTTTATACCTTGAGTATGTCAGATGGCCCCTTGTTTCAAAACACTATCCAACTGCTGAATGGTATTTCTGACACCAGGCATCGCCGGATACACTTCCAGCAGCGTCTGAAATGCACTTCTGGCGAGGAAGTAATCCCCACGATCCATGTAGACCAGCCCCCGTCCTGACAATGCCCCGAAGTGATAGGGTTCCAGTTTCAGGACTTCATCAATATCTTTCAGGGAAGCATCAAAATTACCCAGCTGCCAATATATGGTGGCCCGCTTGTTCCAGGCTTCAGCGAAATCGGATTTATAGGCGATCAGCTCATCAAAGGTATCAAGTGCCGAATACAGGTCATTGGCGTTCATCTGATTGATGCCGCGAAGCATCAGGCTGTTTGCGCGAGAATCTTCATGCTGAACCCAGATCGCCCAGATCTGACCGGCTATTCCGTTAGCCTGAACCTCATCATTCTCGGATTTCAGGACGGCAAACAGATCTTCCAGCCGGGGATCATTCTGGTCTGCCCACACAGCCAGAGGGGCCAGCAGCAACGCGAATAGAAGTGTCGATCTCGTCACTGCCGGCATCCGGAACATCAGTCAGGCAGTCCGAACACGAACAGTCCGGCACCGGCAGAAATAGCGATGTACTGCTTGCCATCAATGGCATAGCTCATCGGACCCGACGCAATCTGTCCGCCAAGAGTCTGACGCCACAGTTCTTCACCTGTCAGCGCATCCAGGGCATAGAAGTGACCTTCCCTGCCCCCGGCAAACACCAGGTTGGTCGCCGTACTGAGTACCCCGCTGTCGGTAACGTTATTCATGACATGGCGCCAGACGATATCTCCGTTACGCGGATTGATCGCCTGGATAGCACCAAGACCTTCCTCAGGTAATCGCTGGTTGACGGCATTTACACCCAATGCGGGCATCGCCATGGTCGGGAAGGCACCGACATACTGCTGTCCAGGTGTGTATTCCACCGGGCGCTTGGTGTACACCGAATAGGTGTCCAGCCAGGCAGGCATATAGAACAATTCCGTAACGGGTGAATAGGACGGCGGATACCAGTTGGTGGCTCCCTGGTTGTTCGGCATGATGAAGGTGCCTTCCTCAGATGGAGCCAGTGCACGGATCGGTCGTCCGTTGTCATCAAAGCCACTCATCCAGTTCACTTCCACGAAGGGGGAACCATGCAGGAATTCACCGGTGGCCCTGTCGAGCACGTAGAACAGGCCGTTGCGGTTGGCCCAGAGCATGACCTTGCGCATCCGCCCTTCCCACTCCATGTCGACAAGCACCGCCGCCTGGGTGGAGTCATAGTCCATCTCATCATGCGGGGTAAACTGGTAATGCCAGGCTAATTCACCGGTATCAGCATCCAGCGCCACCACAGACTCGGTATACAGGTTGTCACCGGGACGGGAATCACCGTTCCAGTCCGGGCCGGGATTGCCCACGCCCCAGTAGGTCAGATTCAGTTCAGGATCATAGGAGCCGGTCTGCCAGATGGAACCACCGCCGATCTTCCAGGCTTCCTTCGCCGGATCTTCCCAGCTCTCAAAGCCGGGTTCACCGGGGCCAGGCACAGTATAGAAGCGCCAAAGTTCTTCACCGCTGTGTACGTCATAAGCCACGATATAACCGCGGATACCGTATTCACCACCTGCGGGACCTACAATGACCTTGTCGCCAATAACCAGAGGGGCCAGGGTCAGTGCGTAGCCCAGTTCAGGGTCGGCCACATCCACTGTCCATTCCGGTTTGCCGGACCTGGCATCCACTTTCACCAGTTTGCCATCAATGGTGCCCATGAACAGGCTGTTGCCATGAATGCCCAGACCACGATTCACACGACCACAGCATACCCGCGCTTCCGGGGCTGGCGTGTAGGAATACTCCCAGAAAAGGCGTCCGGTCTTTGGATCAATAGCCACGATGGTGTTTGGCGCAGCCACCGTATACATGATGCCATCCACCACCAGAGGGGTAGCCTCGAATTTTTCAGCAGACCCGTCACGAGCCCGATTCTGCCAGACCCATTTCAGCTCCAGTTCACCGACATTGTCCTTGCTGATCTGGGTAAGGTCGCTGTGACGGTGGTCATCATAATCCCCGCCATACAGCAGCCAGTTTTCGGGCTCGGCATCAGCATTCAGGAGTCGCTCGGCGGTTACCTGGGCATTGGCAACCTGCCACGACAGACAGGCGGTCAACAGGCATGCAATTGGTTTTACAGTGTTCTTCATTCTCACGTCCCTTACTCCCCTTTCAGCGAAATCATGTAAGCCACCAGGTCGGCGACTTCATCCGGCGACAACACATCCAGATAGGACGGCATGGGGGATGGTATGAATCCATTGCTTTCAAGATCATCTTTCATGAAAGCTTCAAGTTGTTCATTCTCATTGAGCAGCTGTACCGAATGGGTGTCCTGGTTCAGCAGCAATCCGATAGTTGTTCTACCCTCACGATCGGTAACCTGGTAGAAACGCTGTCCTGCCCTGACTTCAGCCAGGGGTTCGAGCACAGCCTGCTCCAGGGATCCCGGGGTCCGTGTGGCACCGATGTTGCTCAGATCCGGGCTCAGCAGATTGCCACCGCCATTAACGCTGTGGCACTCGCTGCAACGGGTCTGCGCCGAGTGGAACAGGGTTTGCCCGCGGCTGGCATTGCCGATCCTGACTTCACGATCATCCACCTGCATGCCGCCACCACTGGGCAAAGAGCGCAGGAAGGCAACGATGGCGCGGGTATCACCGTAACTCAGGTTGGTTTTCGGAATCATCAGGGTATTGGGGATACCTTCCCGGATCAGGCGAATCAAATCTTCGTCAGCACTGGCCCGGCGGAAACGGCCGCTGGAGAACTTCACCCCTTCCACCTGGTCGCCATCATCCCCGTGACAACCCAGACAGTTGGCCTGGTAAAGACCCCGGCCGTTTTCGATATCACTGGGCGCATAACTGTGCTCCTGCGCCATCAGGCTCCCGCCTGCAAGCAGCAAAGCGCAAGGCAGCAAGCCCTTCACCATGGTTTTAATTGTTTTCATCTCTGGCTTTTCCTGTTTTTCTGAAAATGTTGGCAAGACTAATGTTTCTGACGATGCGGCACAACCGTAAATCCGGACAGATTCAGGCTAGGCCCTGTCGTAAAGCTTCCTGGCTTCACGGGCAATGATTTCCACCCCCTTCCTGACCTTCTCCTCATCCTGGGCGTAGGAGATGCGGATACACTCGTGAGCATGTTTCCAGTCTTGTGACAGACCGGCAAAGGAATCGTGACCGGGGATGACCAGCACACCCGCCGCCTTGAGTATCTCGTAGAATTTTGCGGATGTGACCGGCAAGTCCTTGAACCACAGCCACAGAAAGATGGCCCCTTCCGGCTTGTGTATGTACAGCGGCAGATCGGACATGGCTTCAATGAACAGCTCCATCGTCGCATAGGCCCTGTCCCGGTAGTAAGGCATGATCAGCCTGGTGCTGATATCCAGCACTTCCCGATTCTGCATCAGTCTGCCGGCAATGGCCGGCCCCACATTGCCACACGCCAGGTTCAGGATCGTATTGGCATTGGCATAGGCCTGTATCAGCTCCTCACTGGCAACGATAAAACCGGTGCGAACGCCAGGCAGGCCCAGTTTGGACAAACTGAGCAGCACAATGGTGTTTTCACTCCAGTGGGGGCTCACTGTTTCAAAGATGATATTCGGGAATGGCGTGCCATAGGCGCCATCTATGATCAGCGGGATATCATGTTGCCCCGCAATGGCATCAAGCTGCCTGACTTCGTCATCGGTCAGGACATTACCCGTCGGATTTGTTGGCCTGGACACACACAGAGCCGCGGTTTCATCCGTGACATTCAGATTGTCAAAATCCACCCGGTACTTGAAGACGTGCTCATCCAGAATATCAACGGCCGGACGGCTTGAGGTAAAGAAATCCGCTTCCAGTCCGGTATCGGCATAGCCAATATATTCCGGCACCAACGGAAACTGGATGCGACGGAAGGTGCCGTCACTGAAACGTCCAGCCAGCAGGTTGGAAAGGACGTAAAAAGCGGACTGCCCTCCGTTGCTGATGGCTACATTCCTTGAGGTCACCGGCCAGCCATATTCAGTACGAAGCAGGTCTGCCAGTTGATTCAGAAGGACCTCGTCACCCTGTGGAGACTGATATTTCCCCAGAATGTTGTAGGTCCCTTCGGGTTCATTCAGCAGACTGATCAAGTGATCCCTGTAGATTTTTTCCACGTCAGGCAGGCGCGATGGATTACCGCCACCCATGGAGATCATGTCAGGTCGGCTGTGCAGGGCTTCGCCCAAATCTGCCATCAGATCAACAATGCCGGAATGGCCGGTGTATTTTTCACCAAAGCTGGAAAGTTTCATAAATTCTCTGGATGTCGACAGGAATAATTCAAAGTGTCCGCCATTATAAGGCAGACAGAAAAAATAGGTGGTGCTTCCCTGCCTTATTCAGGCAGGGCAAACACATACAGGGCGTTCCCTGTATCAGGGTAATGAATCTCCGGCGTCAGGCGGGAAGGCACAATGCGCGGACTGCCACCGCCGAGTCCAGCCGACATCGCCACATACTGGCGTCCATTGACACTGAAGGTGATGGGAAATCCCTGTACAGAGGTTCCCAGGCGGGTTTCCCAGAGGACTTCTCCATTATCCACGTTGAACGCCCGGAAAAATCTGTCCAGGTCGCCGGCAAAAGCCACATTGCCGGCAGTACTCAGTACGCCTGTCAGAAAGGATGCCGGCTGCTCCACCGACCACAGCTCTTCCAGTGTCCTGATATCAAATGCCGCCAGCTTGCCTACGTTGCCATCCGTTCCCGGCATGATGAACCATTCCCGGTCCACACCGGCACCCCCGCCGCCTTCAATGAAATCTATTTCCTTGGCCCGTTGACGCAGACAACTCTGGCTTAAAGGAATGATCAGGCGTGAGGATCCCGGGTGATAACTCATCGCATGCCAGTTTTTTCCACCAGCCGATGATGGACACACTTCCAGGTACTCTTCGAGACCTGATTCAATCACGTCAGCCCGGTATTGAGGACGCCCGGTTTCCGGATCAAAGTAATCGAAGGTCGTCTGCAGAACCGTTTCGGCATGATCCAGGTACTTGCCGGTTTCCCTGTTGAGCTTCCAGAGAATGCCGTGCTTGCCCACGGAAAACACCACTTTTTCACCATCGATATCCACAAGCAGGCGCTCGAACACTTCGTCCAGGTCAAACACTTCTCCCGGTACATGCTGGTAATACCAGAGCAGCTCACCGGTATCTGGATTCAATGCCAGAGTGGAATTGGAATAAAGGGCATCATCGAAGACGGTCATGCCGCGGCTGACCGGCATCCAGGGCTTGGGCTGGGAGACACCTATATACAGGACACCCAGCTCATCATCATAAGAGGGGGTAATCCAGGTATCTGTACCGGCACGAAACATGTCGTCAACGCCGCCCCAGCTATCCCCGCCTTCGGTGCCCTCCCTTGCCACGGTTTCAAACTTCCACAGAAAGCTGCCGTCATTGACGTCGTAGGCACTGACATAACATTTTTCAGGCCGAAAACGCAGACAATTTCCCATCCCGGTAAATACCTTGCCATCGGCAACCAGCGGGCCGCTTGAATTGCCGAAGCCTTCCCCGATCAGGGTTTCCCATATCATCTCACCATCCTCTGCCCGCAGTGCAACAATGCGGGCATCCGGGGTATTGACGATCAGGCGATCCTCATGAATGGCCAGGCCACGCATGGTGCCTGTACGACCTCCAAGACTGTGCTCCCAGATCAGCTCACCGGTATCGGCCGTCAGTGCCTGAACCTTATTGCCAGGATTGAACAGGTACATGATGCCGTCGTGCACTATCGGGGACTGCTGGTTCCCACCTTGATTACCCAGCGCCCAGACCCATTGCAATTGCAATTGCCCGACATTACCCGTATCAATCTGGTCCAGCTCACTGTAGCTCCAGGCCTTGCGGTTACCGCGATGTGTCAGCCAGTCAGCAGGATCAGGATTCTGCAGCATCGCTTCAGTGACAGGACGATAGCCAGGCACCATGCCGGCTAAAGTCACACCGGTTGGCCCTTCATTTTCAGGACCTGCCAGTGGTGCCTGGAACGGCTGTGGTGTCCCCGATGTGGTGAACTGGCGAATGGCTGCCGGAGAATCGAACTGGAGAGCAGTCTCTCCCGACTCCCCGCCATTGGCAGAGAGGATGAAGGCCGCCAGATCCACATAGGTCTGCTGGGGCAGCCCCCCTGCATTCGTTGGGGGCATCGCTGTGCGCATGGTGTTGATCAGATCAGCGACAGTCCGGTTATTCCAGGCACTGGTGAACGCAGGGCCTCGCAGGGCGGCAATCGGACCATTACCCGCCATGTCGTTCTGGTGACAGCCCTGGGCGCAGTTGGTCTGGTAGGCGGCAAGACCTGCGGCCACCTGCTCTTCCGTAAAACTGGCAGTAGGTGAAATCAGGGTTTCTGTATCCACCTGGGCTGCAGCAACACTACAGACAAACAGGCTGGTGAGTATCAAC
>CAZBBS010000022.1:0-26122 GCA_964490145.1 uncultured Enterobacteriaceae bacterium | reverse complement strand
AGGTTATTAGCGGGTAATGGGCAGGTCATATGCGATTCAGCGGGATTGCGTATAACAGCAATCCATCCCCCACCCGCTCATTACGGCCATGACCAACAGCCTGTGCTTCACGCTGTCGGCAGTACAGCCTGTCAATAATACCCAGTTCTGAATACCGGACGCCAGCTGGTATTTTTCACCGACTATTAGCCTCACCGGCCATAAACCTGATCGGCGCCATAACCCCAAAATATATCTATCTATATGTTTTATATATATTTTTTATTATGGCACAGTGTTTGCTCTAACCAGTAACAAGACGGTCGAAAATGCAGCGGCCACAGGTATCAGAATCAAACCGGCTGGCAAGCCAACAGGAGCAAAACCATGATCAAGAGTCAGTTGTTTATCAAAAAAATCATGCTGATGTGTGTCGGTGTATTTTTGATGACTATTCTGGTCACCTCGGCACATGCCGAAGACAGAGTCGTCAGAAATCACAGCATCACCTTGGATGACATCCAGGAAGTGGAAATCAGCAACAGCGTGGGCCGAATCGATCTGGTACAGACTGAAGTAGACCAGATTCGCGTGGTCCTGGAAATTGAGGGCAAAAAGAAAGGCTTTTTCCGTCGTTCCGTCGATGTTGAAGATATGGATCTGGAAATCAAGCAGAGAGGCGGCACCCTGTTCCTGAGTTTCGATGAGAAAAACACCAATGCTGAATGGACCGTGGAAATGCCCAGTGTAGAGCGTACGATCATACAGATGGGGGTGGGTGAAATCGTGCTCGATATCAGCGATACCGATCTTGATGTCGAACTGGGTGTTGGTGATGTGAATATCAACGCGCAGGAACAGCGTGTCGGCCGCATCAACCTGAATGTCGGTGTAGGTGATGCCAGAATTCGCGGCGGCGAAGTCCTGGATTCGGAATCAGCCTTTATTTCCAAAAGCATCAGGGCACAGGGTTCAGGTGACAAGGATCTCGAAGTTGACCTTGGCGTTGGTGATGTCAGCATCCGGCTGAACTAACCTGCCCGTCCAATACTGCAGCCTGCTCGTTCCGGTTTGCCCCAGGCAGACCGGGTGCGGTCTGACCCGCCCCTTCCCGCATTCCATACTTGTCAATTCACCATCACAGCTCTACCCTGAATGACGCTTGCATTTACTCTGCATCAAGGCACTGACTGATTTTCCGGGTTCCAATGAATCTGGTAACCGATAACCGACGGGTGAACAACAATGGACATTATGGACTTTCTGAAAGTGATGGCCGAAAAGAATGCCTCTGATCTTTTTTTTACAGTGGGCGCACCGGTCAATGTCAAGGTGAAGGGTAAAACCCTGCCCGCCAGCAGAGAGCCGCTGAAATCCGGGGATGTTCAGAAACTGGCATACAGCCTGATCTCTGACCAGCAACGTGCCGAATTTGAAAGCAACCTCGAGCTGAATTTCGCCCTGAACCTGGAAGGTGTCGGGCGTTATCGCATCAATCTCTATCGACAGCGCGGTGAGGTTTCCATGGTGGTGCGGTACATCAAATCTGTCATTCCAGGCATGGAAGAACTGAACCTGCCGCCAATCCTGAAGGAACTGGTCATGGAACCACGCGGCCTGATCCTGGTGGTCGGTGCAACCGGATCAGGCAAGTCCACCACGCTGGCCTCGATGATTGATTACCGCAACGCCAACAAAAGCGGGCATATTCTGACCATTGAGGACCCGGTTGAATTTGTGTACGAACACAAGCAGTCCGTTGTGGACCAGCGCGAGGTCGGACTGGATACCCTGAGTTACGAAAACGCCCTTAAAAATGCCATGCGCGAGGCACCTGATGTCATCCTGATTGGAGAAATCCGTGACCGCGCCACCATGCAGCACGCCATAGCCTATGCAGAAACCGGACACCTGTGCCTGTCGACGCTACACGCCAACAATGCCAACCAGGCTATTGATCGCATCATCAATTTCTTTCCGGACAGCGCACAACCCCAGTTGCTTCTGGATTTATCCCTGAACCTGAAAGCCGTGATTTCCCAGCGACTGCTGCCCACCCTCGACAACAACATGGTCCCTGCCATGGAAATCATGATGCATTCGGCCTATATCGCCGACCTGATTGAAAAACGGGATATCGATGCACTCAAGGAAGCTATCGAGAAAGGCAACGAAATGGGGATGCAGACGTTCGACCAGTCCCTGTTCAATCTCTACAAATCCGGAAAGATCAGCAAGGAAGAGGCCCTGGACCATGCGGACTCACGCAACAACCTGTCCATCCGTATAAACCTGGATGCAGCCGGGGAGTCCACCCACTCAGCGGGCGGACTCGGTCTTGAAGACAAGGATGATGATTTCCAGACCTACGGCCAGGATATCTGAGCGCCCTGCTCTTTAGTTGCTGCGAAAAGCACTCTGCAGCAAATGTGTCAGGGTATGCACATAGCGCAGCTTGCCATTTTCCACTCTGAACAGATGAGTATCCGGCGAGCCGCTGCCGCCGCCTGGTGAGCCTGTACCGAAGGTACAGTACACGACCACCGAGCCCATGACCTCGTCCACCACAAAACGGCGATTGGCAATATTGACGCCGGCGGGTACGCCAACCTCACAACTGTCTGCGGGTGAGCCCTTGCCAGTATAGGCACCACCCTCTATGCGTACACAGGGGAAGCCCCAGGGCACCTGGTCAATCTTCCCTTCCAGGAAGGCATCCAGATAGGCATTGGCAGCGGCTACGATAGTGCCGCGACTGTCCCGGTCTTCCACCGGAATCGGACTCCA
Organism: uncultured Enterobacteriaceae bacterium; assembly: GCA_964490145.1. Classification (GTDB taxonomy): domain Bacteria; phylum Pseudomonadota; class Gammaproteobacteria; order Pseudomonadales; family Pseudohongiellaceae; genus Eutrophocola. The sequence continues at coordinate 23,356 of CAZBBS010000022.1, read as the reverse complement.
GTCTTCAGATGAGGAATAGCCCAGATAGGCATCAGCATCAAACAGCCAGTATCCCGTGGTGGTCCAGAGAATTTCAATTTCGGCGATTTTTTCGTGATTTACCCGCAAACGTGTGCCCAGCACATAGGGTTCATCCTTGTCAGTCACGATCACTTCGGTGAATGACTGGCAGGTTTCCTCATCGAAAATACTGCGATGGTGATTGATGGTCATGGCCTTGTTGATCAAGCCTTCATCCATGTTCATCAGGGTTTCGTTTTCCCAGTAGCCGGTACTGGATGCCAGCGGCAGACCTGAAGTATCCCCACTGGTCTGGGCGTCGATGTACATGTTGACTGCCCGCTGCAGACCGCCGCGGGTACACGACACCTGGGCCTGGACATTCAGGCTCGCCAGGGCAGAAACCATTATCCCCAAGGTCAAAAAAACTGTTCGTTTCACACGTATTCTCCTGTTTGTTTGTCGTTTGTTATGGTGCCTTATCCATTTCCACCATTATCCATTAGCGCTGGAGTCTCGCCATGATGTTTCGCTTGGGGGCATTGCCTACCGGAATCCGTTTGACTTCTTTCACGGCACTGATATCGATAACCGAGACATCATTGCTGGCCCCATTGGCGGCAAAAACATACCTGCTGTCAGGACTAAAGGATAACCAGTCAGGATGGCTGCCGACTTTAACCTCTCCCAGGGGCTCAAGATCCGGCAATGAAAACCCGTACACTTTGCCGTTCCAGCGGCTGCATACCCAAAGCGTCTTCTGATCGGGTGCCACGCCAATACCATGCGCCGGCGCCGAATTATAAGGTGGAGGGTCCATCTCCTCTTCCGGGACCGAGGGCAGGATGATCCTGTTGATTTCCTCCCGGGTATTGAAATCCACCACGGCAAATCCGTGAACATTGGAAATCTGCACATACATGTGCCGGGTCGAACCATCGACGTTGGTGTCAAAGGCAATCGGCCTGATGCCTTCCATGGCGTCGTCGGTTGCGGGGTTATACAGGCGGAAGGCCCGCTCCCAGGTATCAGCATGAAAAACATCTAGATTACCCTGCCCACCGAAGGTGCCTGCGACCAGATACTGTCCGTCAGGCGTCACATAGGTATTGTGTACCCGTGAACCGGTGTCGATATGATGGATTTTCTGGCGCGTACGGGTATCGATGACGTCAATGCCGCCCGGTTCCTGCATGATACCCACGTAAACATGACTGCCATCCGTATCGATTGAAATATTATTGGGCCGCCCACTCAGGGGGATTTCTGCATCAATCGCCAAGGTGGAGACATTTACCACATCCAGGGTGAATTTCGCTTCACTGGACACATACAGCTCGCGGCCATCCGGTGATGCCGCTGCACCATGATTCACCGGAATGCCTTCTATGGTGCCGACAATATCAAGGGTTTGGGCATCAATCAGGTGCAACACCTCATCCCGCGAATTTGTCTGCACCAGCACGGCCGGCTGGGCCATAGCCAGCGTGTTTGCCAGCCCAAGACAGGCCAGCAGGATCAGTTTTCTCGTCATCATCAATGTTCCCCTTGTGCCGGCTATTGGCTCAGCTGCAGGTAAAGTCCCTCATCTATGGATGAGGATTGCCACAATTCGATGCGGTTGCCCTCGGGATCCTCGATCCAGGCAAAATCCCCGTATTCATAGTGCTCACGTGGTTTGACCTCCGGGATTCCAGCCAGGGCCAAAGTCTCAAGTAACATGGCCAGATTATCCACACGATAGTTAATCATGTAGTCCTGGTCTCTGTCGCCGAAATAGTCACTACCCCGCTCAAACAAGGACCAGACTGTCATGCCGTAATGATCAGCCTTATCCACCAGTCGCCAGAAAAAGTTCACGCCCTGCCCGGCACCCATAATGCCCAGATTGTCGGCATACCACTGTCCAAGGGACTCTGGATCATCAGCTTTGAAAAATACACCGCCAATACCGGTTACCCTTGCACTAGCCTGCACCTGTCCGGTCACCTGCATGACAAAAATTCCGGATATCATTCCCAGTATGAAAGTCACGATTGCCAGCCTGTTAGCTCTCATGGTTTTTCCTCCTTCACATCCGTACCAAAGTGCCTGCCGAGATATCGGGCAACGATAATGCTCTCCTGTGCAGACAGAACCGAGCCATGCTTGACCATGTTTTCCACCATCGGCAGCCAGCGATCAAACCCCCAGTATTTCCGGTATGCCGGCACACCCTCCAGCGTATGGCATCCAGTACAGGATCGTAAGATCAGAGCCTTGCCCTCATCATCAGGCAAATCTATGCCTGGTGCGAAATAGTTGACTTCAGGCTCTGCCGCCTGCAATCGGACAGCGAGCATAAGCACAATCAGGCAGTAATATCGTCCCATGAATCCACCAGGTGCTGGGCCGTACGCCAGGCCAGAGCCTGGATGGTTTGCGTGGGATTCCTGGCCCCTGCCGTGGGCATGACGGAGCCGCCAATGATGCCGAGGTTTCGGGCTTCAAAGGAAAACCCGAAACGATCACACACGCTGGTATCCGGATTATTGCCCATGCGGGTGCCACCATGGGCATGGGTGGACAGGTTAGGGCCATTGCCGCCGCCGGTGTTGACGATATCCGTCGCGCCAGCTGCCCGGAACCAGGCCTCCATTTTGTCAGCGGCATGAGCGGCAGCCATGGGTTCATTACGCTTGGGCCCGTTGGTGATTCGCAGCACCGGATCGCCGTGAGGGTCCCTGACCAGCGGATCCAGGTCAGCTCGGGTATGGCTGTACGGGAAGGTATTGGTCTGGATATAGGCGGTTTGCGAACGCGCGGCGTTCTCACGGATAAAGGCCTTCCATTCACTGCCCCAGCGCTTGTTAACCTTACCGAAGGTTCCCATGGCAGCGGCACCAATGGGGTGTTTCTCCGTATAGACATGCAGGCTGGCCCCTCCGATGAAGCCCAGGCCACTGTGATCAAAATTATCATCAGCCCAGTCATCCACCATCACTCCCTGGGCGATCGCGCCGTACCAGATATTGATATCAAACGGGAACAATGCGGAGACCAGTGTGCCGCCCTGGATATCCCAGTGGCCAAAATAGTGTCGACCCACCTGTCCCCGGCTGTTACCCAGACCATCGGGATAAAAACCGGAGCGGGACAACAGCAGCAATCGGATGTTTTCGTAGGTATAACAGCCTAGCAACACCGCCCGTGCCGGTTGAAAGTATTCTTCGCCTTCATGCAAATAGGTCACGCCGGTCACCTTGCCGGTATTGTCCACCTCAATGCGCCTGACATTGGCGTTATCGGTGACAGTCAGGTTGCCGGTGGCCAGGGCCTTGGGAATGGTGGATACGTCCGTAGAATTTTTGGCTCTCACATGGCAGCCGCCGCGATCACAGTAGCCATGAAACTGGCAGCCGGGCCTTCCGTCATAGGGCCGGGAATTGATCGCTGCCGGCCCATGATACGGGTGATAACCGATGTCCTGTGCAGCCTTGAACATATGATCAAGGAAATCACAGGAGCGCAGCGGCGGCATGGGGTAGTCACGCTGCCTGGGTCCTTCAAAAATATTGCCTTCCGGATTGATTCTGCCCTGGATATTCCCTGCCCTGCCGCTCACGCCGACTTCGTACTCCACATGGTCGTAAAAAGGCTCCATGTCCGCATAGGATACGGGCCAGTCTTCCAGGGTGGTGTTCTCGGGGATATAGTCTTGCCCATAACGTTCGATGGTTGCGGTGCGGGCCCGAAAATCCCAGGGGTTCAGGCGCCAGCTCTGGGCATGGTAGTGAATGGAGGTTCCGCCCACGGCATTCATCATGGGGTGTCTTGCTTGCTGTACCGCCGTATCTGAGGGTGAACGCCTGACGGTAGGGATCTCACTGCCGACCTTGTTGCCTGTGGTCACCAGGGAGCGGACGTTGTTGTGGATTTCATCGGCCTTGTAATCGCGCCCGGGATTCATCCACGTACCGGCTTCCAGTCCGATCACTTGCAGGCCGGCTCGGGTTAACGGCAACACAGCAACCCCTCCTGCCGCCCCCAGACCAACAACAACCACATCGGTTTCAGGAAGTCTGATCGCCATGACTAGTCCCCGTCGTAATCGCTGCCGTAAGCAGAGGTATGCAATGGCGGGAGTCTGCCACCCATGCGCTGCATGTCAGGTGTGCTGGCCATCACTGCACCCGGGTAGCCAATCAGGTCCCAACCGATATAGTTCTGGTTGCCGCCGTAATAAGGGTCACTGAACATCCCTTCCAGTGTCAGTCGATGCAATCGGTTAAAGACAGCCTGGGCATTCTCAAAACCATCGATTTCACCCTTTTCCATGGCCTCCAGCAGAGCATCCTGGTTGGTGTGGGACAGTAACTGAAAGTCACGATCATATCGCCGCCGGGCAGCGCGGGTCAGTTCAAGCAGCCCAAGTGACAGAAACTCAAGTTCTGCACTGTTCCACTGCCTGAGGGTGTTGTCGATGTAATAAGGGACCCCTGCTGCCATAGCGCCCGGACCATTGGCATCAGCTGGAATAAGTCGCTCTACGAAGGCTTCCAGGACCAGCCATGCCTCTCGGGGTAATGCCTGTCCGGCAGGAGCAGAGACAGGTGTTGTGCAGGACGTCAATGGTATCAGCGTTGCCGTGGTGGCCGTTGCTGCTGAGCCTAGAATTTGTCGGCGAGTAAGCCTGTTATTCGGATTGCCTGCATGTGATGAGGATTGATCTGCCATGTTGATTCTCCAGCCCGCGTGATGCAGAAGCTATCACAAACAGAACGTAGCGAGAATCAGTGAGTATCCGACAGATGACAAGCCCAGCCCGATGAAACGGTATCAATGACCATACCCCAGCGTCCTGATGGTATCGACCTGACCATCAACAAAGGTCACCTCGCGCATGAAGTGCCTGGGGCCAAAGTTGTAGGTCCAGACATCTACCGGCACCTCCACAACCGAACGATTGTGATAGGCCAGCTCACGACTGGTGAAATCCGAAAAATAGCGGTTACCCAGGTTTGCGGCAGATAATGATCTGAAACGTCTGGCAGGAATACCAGAGCGATATACCCGGCGTTGGGAGCTGAGCAAGGGTTCACCACAAGCCGCCAGCACTTCGCCCTGATGATCACCCTCCGACACCAGGTCCCGGCCGCAGCGCATATAATCCGCGCGGACACTCCCCGACACCAGGACGAAAAAAAGCAGGGTAAAAACGACTACAGCAATCTTGTTCATGATCTTCACCTCCTGCAAGAATCATAGGAAGGTGCAGATGAATTCGACCTTAACGGAAACAGATGAAAGAGCCAGGACTGTCCAGCGTTACCGGGAAGTGACAGTATTAATTTATACATCGGGGCAGGCAACCAATCTTGAAACACCCACGGCAAATCCAATCCGTGTCCCTGTCTCCTGTCTCCTGCCTCCTGATCCTGACTGGCGCGCAGCGCTAGCCCAGGTAACTGATCATCACCCCTGCCGCCACGGCAGACCCGATCACGCCGGCTACGTTGGGGCCCATGGCATGCATGAGGAGGAAGTTCTGCGAGTTCGCTTCCTGCCCGACTTTATTGGCCACACGAGCAGCCATGGGTACTGCAGAAACGCCTGCAGCGCCAATGAGAGGATTGATGGGATGCTTGCTGAATTTGTTCATGACCTTGGCCATCAATACCCCGGCGGCCGTACCGATGCCAAACGCCACGATGCCCAGCATCAGAATGCCAAGCGTTTCCACGTTCAAAAAGGCGTCTGAACTCAACTTGGAACCGACCCCCAACCCCAGGAAAATAGTGGTGATATTGATCAGGGCATTCTGTGCCGTATCGCTAAGACGATCGACAACACCGCTTTCCTTCATCAGGTTGCCAAAACAGAACATTCCCAACAATGGTGCTGCACTGGGCAGAAACAGGGCTACCATCACCAGCAAACTGAGCGGAAAAATGATTTTTTCTCTTTTGGATACCGGCCTGAGCTGTTCCATTTTGATCTTGCGCTCTTCCACGGTAGTCAGTGCCCTCATGATGGGCGGCTGGATCAACGGCACCAGCGCCATGTAGGAATACGCTGCTACGGCAATGGCACCCAACAGATCCGGTGCCAGGCGGCTGGACACAAAAATGGCTGTCGGACCATCCGCACCACCAATGATGCCAATAGCCGCTGCATCAGCCACGGAGAAATCCATCACCCCCATGGTGGTCAGTGCCAGAGCGCCCAGCACCGTGGTAAAAATACCAAACTGGGCGGCAGCTCCCAGGAGCAGGGTTTTGGGATTGGCCAGCAAAGGGCCAAAATCAGCCATGGCGCCTACCCCCATGAAAATGACCAGCGGAAAGATGCCTGTGGCTATACCTGCTTCGTAAATGTAGTACTGGATGCCGCCCGGAGATTCCAGGTGCCCGGCTGCATCATAGACAGGCCCCGCCAGGAAACCGGCACCGGGAATATTAACCAGGATGGCCCCAAACCCGATAGGCAGGAGCAGTAATGGCTCAAACCCTTTTCGGATTGCCAGAAAGATCAGCAGCAGACCCACCAGGATCATGACAAACTGGCCAGCTTCCAACTGGTAGATGCCAGAATCCTGAAACAATTTGTGCAGGCTTTCCATGATGTATATTCCGGGTCAGGACAGCGTTAGGGAATCAGGCGATAGTCAGCAGCTCATCGCCAACGGCAACGGCATTGCCTTCGGCGACCTTGATGCTTTTGATGATGCCGGACTTGGGCGCCCTGACTTCCGTTTCCATTTTCATGGCTTCCAGAATAATCAGTACCTCGCCTTCAGCGACTGACTGGCCCACGCTGACGCCTACCTGGAAAATATTGCCTGCCAGTGGAGCCAGTAACGGCTCACCCTGTTTGCCCGCAGATGCTGCTGGAGCAGCCGCTGACGGCGCAGGTGCGGCCTGGGCAACAGGTTGAATGTTGCTGACATCGCCGCCTTCAGCCACCTGAACCACATAGGTCTGGCCATTGACGCTGACAGAGTAAACAGACGCTTCGCCTGCCTTGGCCGGGGCTGGAGCCGCTGCCGTAACAGTTTCCTGGCCGGTAGGTGCCGGTTCAAAGGCATCGGGATTGCCGCGGTTTTTTAGGAATTTCAGCCCTATCTGAGGAAACAGTGCATACGTAAGCACGTCATCGATTTCCTGCTCCCCACTTTCCAGTTTAAAGCCCTCTTCTTTGGCTTTTTGTCTGAGTTCAGCCGTCAGCGTTTCCAGTTCCGGCTCCAGCAGATCTGCCGGGCGACAGGTAATGGGGGCAGCACCATCCAGTACACGGGCCTGAAGCTCTTTGTTTACGGGTGTTGCAGTGGCGCCGTATTCCCCTTTCAGGATACCTGCTGTTTCCTTGGTGATGTTCTTGTAACGTTCACCGGACAGGACGTTGATCACGGCCTGGGTACCCACGATCTGGGAAGTCGGTGTCACCAGGGCAATATTGCCCAGGTCTTCACGCACGCGGGGAATTTCTTCGAGCACTTCACCAAGACGATCTGAAGCATTCTGTTCCTTCAACTGGCTTTCCATGTTGGTCAGCATGCCCCCCGGCACCTGTGCAACCAGGATGCGGGCGTCCACCCCTTTCAGGGCGCCTTCGAATTTGGCGTACTTCTTGCGCACGCCACGGAAATATTCCGCGATTTCCGCCAGCAAGTTCAGGTCCAGCCCAGGATCACCCGGCAGTCCTTCAAAGATGGCATTGATGGTTTCCGTTGCCGGATGACCGTAGGTCATGCTCATGGAAGAGATGGCAGTATCGACATTGTCGATGCCTGCTTCTATGGCTTTCATGAGGGTTGGTGTCGCCAGACCAGTGGTGGCATGGCTTTGTATGTGCACCGGCAGACCCACTTCCGCTTTCAGACGTTTGACCAGTTCATAGACCACGTAAGGTTTCAGAAGCCCCGCCATATCCTTGATACAAATTGTGTCGGAGCCCATATCCTTGAGCTGCTGGGCCAGGGTCAGCCAGGTGTCCAGGGTATGAACAGGACTGACCGTATAGGACAAGGTACCCTGGGCATGCCCACCCACTTTCTTGACGCCTTTGATGGCGGTTTCCATGTTGCGGGGATCGTTCATGGCATCGAACACCCGGAACACATCCACACCATTGGTATGGGCACGTTCACAGAATTTCTCCACCACGTCATCGGCATAATGCCGGTATCCCAGAATGTTCTGGGCCCGGAATAGCATCTGGTGGCGGGTATTGGGGATTGCCTTCTTCAATTCGCGGATACGGTACCAGGGATCCTCACCAAGGTAGCGGATACATGCATCAAAGGTGGCCCCGCCCCAGGTCTCCACGGACCAGTAGCCAACCTTGTCGAGCTTGTCTGCAATCGGCAGCATGTCTTCCAGGCGCATACGGGTAGCCAGGAGGGATTGGTGAGCGTCTCGCAGGACGAGTTCGGTAATACCTACAGGTGTTCTATTTTCTATCATCGGAGTAACCCAAAATTTTGTTGTCTGCCCTGTGTTACGACAGACTGACGATCAGCTTGAAAGCCTTGCCCGGTGACTTGTTGGTACAGCGAGTTAGATGCTGTTTTTTTATGGTTTGGAGCGATGCGCGTGTATGGCGGCGCTGATGACAGCGAACAGGGTGGCTTCGTCAAGCTCTCCTGTTGCTCCGGGATGTTTTGGACCTGCGGGTTGAACAGGGCCATATTTTTCTACCAGGGTGGACATGATAGTCGTCACCACCACCAGTAGGGCAAGGAACACGAATACTGTGCCCATGCCCAGTAACATCAGATTTATGCCTTCTGATATTAACGATCCGGAATTCACTCAAACATACCTTTTTAAAAATTCAAATCACCGGGATTTCGGCAGAAATTCCAGTATGCGCACTCTACAGGAATTGGTGATTTTTTTCCATGTAAACAGCAGGTTCAAGGAGAAACCTTAAAAGACTTTAACTTTTCCTTCACAATGAGGGAATTCCCCCAGTTGCCCGGGCAGAAAGGGAGAAGATAGGGTAAATTAAGCTTTTTAAACCAATTCTATGCTCATCAAGAGCGGGCTGTATCACCTTGCATGACGGTTACTCTTCAATTCTGACCTCGGTTCTTCTGCTGCTGGGAACATCCAGCATCCTGATTACCCTGTTTTACCGATTCAGAATTTCGTCTTTGCTGGCCTTTGTCATCACCGGCGCCCTTTTTGGCCCAACCGGTCTTGGCGTAATCGAGGACCCGGAAGAACTGACCGCCATTGCAGAACTGGGACTGACCTTTCTGCTCTTCATCCTGGGCCTGGAGTTCTCACTGCCCCGCATGATCGCCCTGCGCCAGACGGTGTTCAAACTGGGCAGTGTCCAGGTCATATCCTGCGCCCTGTTCTTTTTTGCCATCCTGTCCCTGTTTGACCTGACCTGGCAGGTGGCGCTTATCCTCGCGGCCGGTCTGTCCCTGTCCTCCACTGCCATTGTCTCCGGGGAGCTGAGTACCCTGGGTTTTCTGAAAACCCGGCACGGCGAGATTGCCATAGGGATTCTGCTGTTCCAGGACCTGGTGGCTGTCTCCCTGCTGATTGCCGTCCCACTGGCCAGTAATGCTGCTGGCGGTTATTCACTGGGCACTGTACTGATTACCGTCGGGGAAGGTGTTTTGCTGCTGGCCGCTTTCTTCGTGGCAGGCCGTTACCTGCTCCCTCGCCTGCTCCGGGAAATTGCCACCCAGAAATCTGATCAGCTACTGGTGTTAAGTGCCCTCGTCATAGTCCTGCTTTCGGCAACGCTTACCTCCAGCATCGGCCTGAGTATGGAACTGGGCGCCTTCCTGGCAGGCATGATGCTCGGGGATACCCGCTTCCGTCACCAGCTTGAGGCCGATATCCGGCCCTTCCGTGACCTGCTGCTGGGTCTGTTTTTCATCACCATCGGCATGCTGGTTGATCTCAGCCTGCTGGCCAGGATTTGGCCTTTCCTGCTGTTAACCGGCCTTCTGCTGGTAATCAGTAAAGCACTCCTGATTACCGGTGTGGTCAAATTTCTCGGTGAATCCTGGCGTTCAGCCGTACCCGCCGGCATGTCCCTGGCCCAGGGCAGTGAATTCCTGTTTGCCCTGCTCGCCCTGGCAGCCAGAAACGCCCTGATAGACGAAACCATGGCCTCCAACATGATCACCATCGTGATCGTCAGCATGCTGCTCACCCCGCTTGCGATTCGCCATGGACCACGTCTGGTGGACACCGCCTTTCTACGTATTTCCCGCAAGGCGCTGGAAAAGGCGGAGGAACAGACTTTGGTCCTTGATCGGGAGCACAAGAATCACATTCTGATTCTCGGTTTTGGCCGTGTCGGTCAGACCATTGCCCGCTTCCTGCGCCCGTTGAATATCGACTACATTGCCCTGGAAACCGATGATGTCAGAATCCGGGAAGCCAGCGCTGCTGCTGAACCGATCTTTTACGGGGACAGCAGCCGCCTGGATATCCTCAAGGCTGCAGGTGCCGCCGATGCCAGCATTGTGGTCATCTCCTTTGCCAATGCCGACCTTACCGAAAAAATCCTCCATCATGTCCGGGAAATCAATCCAACAGTACCGGTCCTGGTTCGCACCCGTGATGACAGCAATCTGGACCGCCTCATCAATGCCGGAGCCTCCGAAGTCGTCCCGGAAACCCATGAGGCGAGCCTGACCCTGTTGTCCCATCTGCTCCTGATGGTGGATTATCCCACCCGCATGATCCACAGCATTATTGATAAGGCCCGCCGTGACCGCTACAAGATGCTTCAGGGGTTCTATCATGGTGAACGCCTTGGCTTCCTGGCCAAGGAAAATAACATTTCACCGATCATACATGCCGTACGCCTGCCGCCGAAGGCCTTTGCCTGTGGTAAGCAGGTGCAGGATCTGACCCTGCCCATGGAACTGACCATTCTGGAAATCCATCGGGACTCTCTGGTGATGTCTGCTGTCGACAACCCCGGCCTGGCGCTTCAGAGTGGTGATGTCATTATCCTGCGCGGGCTCATGGACCAGCTCGATCTCGGAGAGAATTATCTGCTCAGGGGTTAATGGCACTTGATACTGAGTGGTCAATTTCACCAACAAATAGGAAATCCTGTTATCCCCCCAGTTGTGGCATATCCGCACTCCCTTCGCATCACATTGATTTTATTGAATTTATCAAGCCGATAATATTTGGCACAGATACTGCAAAACCTTCTTGCAACATCCTGGTAATTCACCTGCCAGGGGATAAATTCAATAATGACAAGAAGGAGCAAAACATGGGATACGGACCCTGGGGATTGGAATTCTGGCAGATCATCACATTGGTTTTTGTCATTGCCTGGGCCTTCAAGCCCCACCACAGCAAGCGCGTCCATCGTGTCTTTGATGATTTCCACAAACGTCATACCCGAGAGCGTGAGGACATGGAAAAAGCACTTGATGCGTATGAAGATGCCCTGGAAGCAGCTGAAGACAAGATAGACCAACTGGAAGACAGGATTCGTGTTCTGGAACGCATCGTGACGGATAACCATAAAACTGACTTACTGAATGAACAGGTTAACAACCTGAAACAGGCATGAAGGCAATCTGCCCCCTATGGGTTGACCGACAAGGAGTAACGCGATGAACGACAACGAATTCTGGTTTTCCATCATCTTTCTGATTGGCGTGGTTTTCATGCTTAGAAGTATTTCCATGGGAATCTCAGGCGGCATGAAAGCCTTTTATGAGGGCCGACAATACTGGGGTAAAAACCAGCACGGCGTCCCGCCCTTGTTTCAGAAATTGTCCGACAAGGCCATGGCAGAAAGAGACCAGGACATGACCGAACTGAAAGAACGCATCGAGGTTCTGGAAAGGATAGTCACCGACCAGCACAACCAGGCCAAGGCCCGAAAACTGGCCGATGACATTGACAGCCTGAACACCTGATTCAGGCTGCCGCAGACTTGCTAATCGTCTACAGTAAAGGCCAGCAGCACATTACCTGGCCTGCCCACAAATCCGGCACTGCCTGACAGCATATAGAGTGTGCCTCCGGCAACAACCGGCCCGGGGCCGTCAAACGAGGCACCGTTGGCTTCAACGCCATTGACCGTATCGAAACTGCGATTGGCATTGAATACCCAGATCACATCCCCGGTCCGGGCATCGTAGGCACGCATCCCGCCGTCTGCCGCTCCGGAAAATACCGCTCCCGGCACTGCCGTCACGGCAGCAGACTGTGTGGCACTGCATCCCGGGCCTTTGGTGCATAACAGGTCCTGCGGCGGGGTGTACCAGACACGCTCCCCCGTCTCCAGATCCACCGCGTGAATGCCGCCCCCTTCGGTAAAGATATAGCCACCCACGGCGACATAGGCCAGACCGTCGGCAACGGCTGAACCCCAGACGCCGCCCACGGGACTACCCGGTCCTGCACGATACTGCCACACCTGTTCGCCACCATTATTGGGATCCAGCGCATAGGCGAAACCGGATTTCTGCGGCACCATGATCAACTGGCGACCGGATGGCGTGGTCGTGAGGATGGGGGAGGCGGAAAAGTCGAAATCCGGCCCCATGTCTTCCGGGCAATTGGGGTTGTCCCCATCATTGCAGCCGCCTATCCAGGCATCACGAGGCGTCAACTGGGTTGACCAGACGATCTGTCCGTCACTCATGCGTATGGCAACAACGGCATCAGCCGTTTCCGGTGCCGGTTCAGCGTAAGCATTGCCGGTGGCGACATAAATCAGACCGCGATCATCATCGATGGTTGGCGCACTCCAGATACCCACGCCGGCGGGTCCGTACAGCATGACACCGTTGCTGCTCACGCCGCGGGGCAAGGGTTCAGGAACCATGTAGGATTTCCAGATAACATCGCCGTTCCCGGCATTGAATGCCGTAACACTGCCCCGAAACGTGCAGCAGGGATAATCCGGATTGGACGCGGTCGACTCTTCACCCACACCGGTCATCGGCACATAAAGTACGCCATCATGCAGTGTTACAGCACCTGTGCCCCTCACATTCGGATGATCATCCACCTTGCGCACCCACAGCACCTGACCGTTTTGCGCATTGACGGCATAGGCATTGGCCCGGATATCGACAAAATAGACCGCATAGCCATCACTGCCATCAGCAAAGCGGTAAGGCCCTACTGACAAGGCACTGCGTATGCCACTGCGCGGCAGATAGCTCCAGTAGGTACAACCGCTTTCAGCATCCAGGGAGTAAAGTGCCCCGGCACTGCTGCCGACAAAAACCCGGCCATCAATAATCGCAGGCTGACTGCGCGCCTGCCCTTCGCCCGGCAGACCATAGGCCCATTTGAGCTTCAGACCCGGAATATCCGCAGCAGAAATACCGCCATTAGCAGCAAAACGACCATTACGATTATCCGGTCCCCAGCCGTTCCAGGACGGGCTGAGTGCGGGATTCTGCATGGGCGGGTTCACCGGGCAGAGATTGTCGGTAATGGTCAGTTGCAGGTCTTCCACTTCCCTGCCCGTCAGAAAAGCGGCGATGGCCTGCTTGTCAGAATCTGACAACCCGGCAGCCATGGTTGTCATGAGACCTTCATTCAAGGCGGCATACACGGAATTCGGTGTAAAGCGTGCCATGTCAGCACGAGAAGGCGCATGGGCATTGGCCTCAGGATCCGGGGACTCATGACAGGCCGCACACCGGGCGTTATAGAGCGCTTCTCCATCCTGTGCACTGACCTGATGAAATCCGGATACGACCAACAGACATAAACCAATCAATGAAATTCTTGTCACGACCTTACTCCTGAATAACGACTTCTGTAACACGGTTTAACGGGGGACGCTGTTGGCGTAAACCCGAATGGCACCAACATCGGTCCAGCCACCCTGTCCATGCCCGGCACCCGGTTGCAGGTCGGTAAAACCAATTTCGTCTACACGACCAAGGTCCACATCATTCAGCAATACTCCACGGGTAACGGCAGTTTCTGTATCAAAGGCCATCCAGCGGACATCGCTGGGACGAAACTCGGTGAACAGGAAGTCGGAGGGCTGGACAATTTCCAGGTCTCCTACCAGAGTCGTACCATCCGCCAGCCTGATGTAAGGCCTGACCTTGTGAAAACCCGAAGTCTTGGTCTGTACACTAATCCTGGCAGCGCCACTAAGATCGGCATAGCGATCCCGGTGCCCGAACGCAAAAGTACAACCATAACCACAGACACCAGACCAGGTATGAGGCGGGTTGGCATCACTGCCGATTTCACCATTAATCTGAAGACCTTCTTCGCCATGCATGCCATATATTTTCAACTGCAAAAATGGGTTTACGACATCCGCCTGCGTCACCGGGTGTTCGCCAGGTGTTGCCATGGTCCAGCTTTCTTCCCAGAAAAGCCCTGGCCTTGGCGCTGGCGTGCGGCCACCATCCGCTGCCAGGACACCTCCAGTGGCCAGCACTGCACTCAACAGTACCCCCTTGCAAACATTCTTTGTGACCCTCATGTGAACATCCCCCCGGATGACGGGTCTGCACGGCAAACCCCGATTTGTTGTTGTAAAAGATCAGTGATCATAGCGCCAATATCTGGATAAAAACAGGCGTAGACATGTTCTGTCAGCAAGACCGATCCGGCAGCATGCGTTCTTATCCTGGATTCATTTTCATTGCATGATTATCTTGCAATATCTGACGTTGGTATTTGAAGACACCTGTAGCCCGAGTGGAATATGAGCATGATTATTCAGGCAGATTCCAGAATGATTTCTACAAAGGACACACGCCCCGAATGTTCCTGCCAGCATTGACGAGGAGACCGATATGACCAACAAACCGAGACTCTCCATGGCCCTTGCCGCCCTGTATTTTAGTAGCGCACTTCTGGCTCAGGATGACATCCCAAGGTTGCCCTGGGGCAAACCCGACTTTAACGGTGTATGGGCCAGACCCTACGTGTCAAACATGCTGGCCGCGGGAAATGGCCGCTCCCAGATTGGACCAGGAGAGGAGCCTTTCACTGACGCTGGTCGGCGAAATTTTGAAAACTACAATCCCACTGAAGGTGACTATACCGGTGTGTGTCTGCCCTTCGGCCTGACACGCGCCATGAATTCACCCGATCCTATCCAGTTCATTCAGACCGAAACCCATTTTGGCTATCTGTATGAACAGAACACCTGGTTCAAGGTCGTGAACCTTGATGGGCAGGATCATTCTGCACGACTGCCGGACGCCTGGTTTGGGCATTCTGTGGCCGACTGGGAGGGCGATACACTTGTCATCACCACATCAAAATTCAATGGTAAAACCCGCCTTGACACCATCGGCCACCCCCACAGTGACCGGATGACCGTGACTGAGCGTCTGTCGCTGCGTGATGCGGACACCATGGATTACGAAGTGATTATTGATGATCCTGTGTACTACTCCCGTCCCTGGAGCAATAAACGGATTTTCACCCGGGAAGCGGATTTCGAACTGATCGAATATTCCTGCGAGGAAAACAACAAGAGCCTGTGGGAAGGACGACTCACGCCGCCGGACTATGACAACTGGCATACATACGATGCTGAAAAATAAATTATCTGCCGCCCCTTTTCAGAGGCGAATTACCGGCATATAGTGCGCCTGCGATTTCTGCTGCAGGTGCGCTGGCGTGCCACATTCCATACTCGACAGATATCCCCGCGCGGCGGACAACGCCTTCATCATTGAAGTCACGACCGAGAAAGTCGAGGATCTGTACAATAATTTTGATCGCAACGCCCCCTTTATCAAAAAGGACCTGGACGTTGAGCTTTCCGAATATCTGGTCAATGCCGTAAAGGATATTGGCAAGGAACCCTTCATTGTCAGTTTTCGCTTTTCCCAGCGTGCAGATCCTGAGGTCATCTCCCGCCTCAGTGAAAGCGTTCACAATTATTTTGACTACATGAAACAACGGGAAACCCGGGCACTTTCCCAGCGTCTGAGGACTTCACTTATTTTTCTCATCACTGGCCTTGTCATCCTGGGCCTGTCGATCTGGATCAACAACCTGCTCAATCGGGATGCATCCGTTATCCAGCATGTCTTTGCCCAGGGCCTTACCATTGCTGCCTGGGTCTCCCTGTGGGAAGCATTGGCAAACTTCCTGATTCACTGGACGCCTCACCAGCGCATGCGAAAATTATATACGCGACTGATCAACGCCCCGCTGTGTTTTGAATAGCCCGGTTAGAGGCTGTCCATGAAATCAAAAATCTCACTGGCATAATCCAGATAGGCTGTCAGGTGTTCACCTCCAGGCACGACATGGTATTGCGCATCAATACCGTGACTTTTCAATTCCTCCGTCACCTTCAGTTCGGTGGCTTGTGTATAGGCCTGGTCTTCCGAGCCCTGAAGCAGCATCACCGCCACCTTCCCTTGCAGGTTTTCAAAGGGGAAGTCATCGGTGACGATGGGGCCCGCACTCACCACAATGCCCTTGATTGCATCCGGGTAACGGGCAGCAAAATTGAATACTGCTGACCCGGACGGGTTCTGTCCATGGAAGAAAATTCGTGAGGTGTCTGCCCGGTATTCGCTGGCAACCAGATGCAGGACGTTGATGACATCCTGATGGGCACGCTGATCTTCCTCCTGTGCCCAGCCGGCACCCGGCTCAGAGGGACCGGCTGCCCTGTCCGCGGGATAGGGACTGCCGTAGTACGGCTGGGCATAACCACGATACCCCAGAGGTGAAATCACGATATAGCCACGCTTGCGAGCTTCCACGACCAGGTCATTATTGTTGCGGTGATTATTGTTGATACTGGGGCCGGCCCGCAGGGTAACCAGGATGGGCAGATGCTGATCCGGCGTCCAGTTTTCGGGCACATACAAGCGGTATGGAATCGGTTCTCCAGTACCGGGAAATTCATAGACCCGGTATTGCTCGCCTGTCTGTTGGTACATGGGCAAAGACGGGTTTGGCGCAACATTTTCTGCGACAGTCATGCCGGGCAGCATATTACCCTGAGCCAGTGACACAACGGGCAGCCACATGACACAACAGCATATCGACCTGATCAATTTCACCCGCATAACCTTCCCCCTTTCCTGTGAATATATTGTTAAAAAATTACCGTTCAGTCATCCAGAAAGCGGCGGGCAACCTCCAGGTCACAGGCCTCATTGGCATGGCTCATGCCAGGGCGATAAACCCAGCGGGCCTGCCAGGAGACAGGTGCCTTAAGATAGTCCGGATCCATGATCATACCGCTGTAAATCACTTGTTTGCGGTCCTCACTGAGTTCGAAACGTTCAGTGATTTTGCGGCGTGAACTGCCGGGAACACTCATGGTCAGTCCCATGCTGTGATCCGTGAAGTTGGTGGTTTCTGCCACCAGCACCTCCCCCTCCCAATGACCGGTTGAATGGCCCTGCAGGAAGGTTTGCGAAGCGTCGGGGTGATCCCTGCCATCGAGCCAGATGGTCCTTTCGGCATCCAGCCAGTCAATATCCATTTCCACGCGGTCAGCATAAACCGATACGGTGTTGGCCACTGGATACACCATCAGCCCGGGAATGCCGATAGGAATACAGTCCTTGTGGGTGGTCGATGTTGAGGTACTGGCCTGCGATGCCGTTTTGCCTGCCTCAGTCAGCTGCCAGGCATTTGCCCCACCCAGGTACCCAAAAAATGATTCCCGGGGTGGAAACCAGGTGCCCGCAAGGGAGTCAGCGACAGCATCCCCGAAATCATCCACGCTACGCGAAGAGATATTCAACGGATAGTAACTCCCGGCAATGGTATAGAGCTCCCGCCCAAGTAACAGAGAATCAGGTTTACGACGACCGGGATTGCCAATGACGGTGACCTGGTCTCCCACTGACACAGAATCCCGGGTGAACCCCAGAGGGGCGATAACCGATCCGGCACCTGCCTCCACTTCCACTTCCGCGGATTGTCCGTTTTCACCACTGACAGTCAGCGTCATGTAAACATGCGGGTTGCGGAAGCTGTACGCTGAAATGACCCCGGAAACCTCAATGGTTTTACTGATATCAAAGGCTGCTGCACTGTGATGGGCCGAAACTGGCAACGCAAAAATCGACAGGATTACCGGAAACAGAAGGCTGGAGGCATGGCAAAAAGCGCGGTAATACATGACAACTCTCTCAAAAAAACGCATCATCGACGGATTCTAGCAAAGTCTCGCGGAACCGCCAGTGACGTTACCGGGCCAGATATCCTAGATTGCAGCTGCCGGCAGGTATCCGCAAGGGTTTTCGAATCAATGAGGGGTAAGCAAATGAAATTTCCACACCATCTGTTCCGCACATCCACCCTGTCCCTGTGTATTGCCATGCTGACGGCCTGTTCCGGAGAGCAGTCAGCACAGGAACAGTCCCCTGCCTCGAAGCCACTCGAAAATACACAATCGACTGCCATTGCCAGCAATGTTATTGAGGGACAGGTGACCAGTGCCAACGGGCCTGAAGCCGGCGTCTGGGTCATTGCCGAAACCCATGATTTCGCCACCCGCTTTGCCCGCATCGTGGTCACTGACGATCAGGGCCGTTATGTGCTGCCTGATTTGCCGGAGGCGAACTACGATATCTGGGTGCGGGGCTATGGCCTCGTGGACTCGGAAAAAGTCCCAGCCTCTCCTGGAACAGTACTGAACCTGGCCGCCGTGCTGGCCCCGAGTGCGGCGCAAGCGGCAGAGTATTACCCTGCCGGATACTGGTTGTCACTGCTGGAAATTCCTGATGCCAGCCAGTTCCCGGGCACGGGTCCTGCCGGCAATGGCATCAGCCCTTCCATTGAGCACCAGGCAGATTACATTCGTCTGGTCACTTCTGGCGGCTGTGTGGTATGCCACCAGCTTGGCAACAAGGCTACGCGAGAAATTTCCGCTTTTTTTAACGGTTATGACAGCAGTGCCGCTGCCTGGAACCGTCGAATCCAGTCCGGGCAGGCAGGCGGCTTCATGACCCGTACCTGGACCGGCATGGGCATGGATCACACCTCGAAAATGTTCGGGGACTGGACTGATCGCATCGCTGCCGGCGAGCTGCCGCCGGAACCGGAAAGGCCCCAGGGACTGGAGCGCAACCTCGTGATAACCCAGTGGGACTGGGCCGACCCCACCGCCTATCTGCATGATGTAGTGTCCACGGATAGGCGCAATCCAACGGTGAACGGCTATGGCAAACTCTATGGCGCCCTGGAAGAAAGCGCCGATTATCTGCCTGTCCTTGATCCCGTCGCCAACAGCATTGATCAGGTGCCGCTGACCATGATGGATCCTGATGCCGGACCGGTGCCCGGACCCAACGTACAGCCATCGCCCAACTGGGGCGATGAAACACCCTGGGATTCAGCCGCCAATGTCCATAACCCCATGTTTGATCAGGACGGCAGGGTCTGGATTACGGCGCGTGTGCGGGGGCGCGACAACCCGGCTTTCTGCCAGGAGGGCTCAGATCATCCTTCTGCACAGGCCTATCCCACCCAGTTCAACGGACGTCAACTCGGCATGTTTGACCCGGCAACCGGTGAATATCATCACATCGACACCTGCTTTGGCACCCATCACCTGATGTTTGCGGAAGATGCGGACAACACCCTGTGGACCAGCGGCGGCGGCCAGGTCATCGGCTGGCTCAACACTCGCCAGTATCTGGAAACCGGCGACGAGCAGGCGGCACAGGGCTGGACCCCTTTCATTCTGGACACCAATGGCAACGGTGTGCGTGATGACTTTGTAGGGGCCAATGACTCGCCTGATCCGGCCAAAGACCTGCAGATTTTTCCAGGGTTCGGGTTTTATTCAGTCAACCCGGCCCCCGATGGCACAGTCTGGGGCACCATCCTGGGTTATCCCGGCGCTGTTGCCAGGGTAGTACCCGGTGATGATCCCGCCAGGACAGCCATTACTGAATATTACGAATTACCCCTGGATGAAAACGGTGATCCCATCGAGGGGTTCTCACCACGCGGCGGCGATGTCGACCGTGATGGCGTGATGTGGGTTGCCCTCGCCAGCGGGCATATGGCCAGCTTCGATCGTCGCAAATGTACAGGTCCCTTAAACGGCCCTCAGGCAACCGGTCAGCATTGTCCTGAAGGCTGGTCGTTTTATCCCGAACCGTTGCCGCAGTTTAAAAATCTGGACAAACCGGGCTCTTCAGAGGGGTCCTATTTTACCTGGGTTGATCAGCACAACACGCTGGGCCTGGGTGAAAATACACCGATCAACACCGGTAACCAGAGTGGCGCCCTGCTGGCCCTGCATGATGGCGAGTTTGTCAGAATGCGTGTTCCCTATCCCCTGGGCTTCTATACGAAATGGATGGATGGCCGCATTGATGATCCTGACGCCGGCTGGAAAGGACGTGGCGTATGGGCCACCTTCTCCGGCAGAGCCCCCTTCCATATGGAAACGGGCAAGGGCACGACCAGTATCGTCTATCACTTCCAGGTCCGCCCGGATCCTCTGGCACATTAACCAAACCGACAGGCCACAAAAAGAAAACCCGCCATTCGGCGGGTTTTCTGTTGCAGGGAAGGTATAGGGCGCTATTCTTCAAGTACCACTGCAGTGCCGTAGGCCAGCAGTTCGGCGGCACCTGCGGTGATCTGTGATGTGGCAAATTTCAAACCCACGACGGCATTGGCGCCCAGGGATTCAGCCTCTGCCACCATTCTGTCCAGCGCCTGTTCACGACTTTCAGCCATCAGCTTGGTGTACTCATGAATCTCTCCACCCACAAACATTTTCAGCACAGCCATCACATCCCTGCCCACGTGCCTGGAGCGAATGGTATTGCCTCTGACAACGCCCAGCACCCGGCTGATTCTTCTGCCTTCAATTTCGAAAGTAGTACATACAATCATAGCTTCACCTTTGTGTACTTATCATTTTTGTACACCAAAAGACGTTGGCGCAACACCACGAGAAAAAGGATGAAAAAGCCGGCATGAAGGAGTCCGAAAAAAAACTTCACCAGTCCAGGCACAGCAGGATCGACAAGAAAGCGATAGACGCCGAAGCCTCCCATGACAACGACACCCAGCACGATCATTGCCCATCCACTCCATAGTCCGGATCTGATCAACAAATTCTTTTCCATATTTTCCAGCATCTCATGATCAGTTGCCGGATAGGAAAGCGACCCCATTTTCGCTTGCAATGACCGGATTTCTGCACAGGTTTGGCTGCAGCTGTCACAGCTCTCCAGATGCAGGCGGACGCGCTGGGCTTCCTGTTGCGTCAGCTCCAAATCGACATAGCCTGAGATCAGGTCGCCGATCTCTTCACATTTCATATTCACCTCCTGCGAATTCACTCATGGCTGACAGTTTCATCTTCAGGGCCATTCTTGCGCGATGCAGACGGGACATGACCGTGCCTTTTTCTATTCCCATGATGTCGGCAATTTCCGCGTAGCTGAAATCATGGAAATCCTTGAGACAGATGATTTCGCGCTGTTCGGCATCCAGCTCTTTCAGGGCTCGTTGAAGCGACAACTTCCTCCCCGCTTCATGCAGGTGCCGCCCCGGGTCATGGTCAACCACCTGATCTTCAATCCCGGCATCCCTGTCAAAACGTTTTTCATAACGTAACCAGTCGATAGCCTGGTTGCGTACCACGCGATAAAACCAGGCCTTGTAGCCATCCTCTCCTGGCCGGGGTGCATGACGATACTCCAGCGCCTTGATGACTGCTGTTTGCAGAATATCCATGGCCTCATCGTGACTGCCTGTAATCTGCATGGCCAGGTGCAATGCACCGCGGGTGATGTCTTGCATGAACCGTTTCCTGTTCGCCCTGTTATCTCTCTAACGTACAGCAAACAGGAAAATTCCCGGTTTCGGCAACTATTTTTTTGCAGGTGGCTCCAGCCAGCGCGGGTCTGCAGCGATAGAGGAATCGAGAGTCAGCAAAAAAGCCTCCAGCTGCCGTTTTTCGAAGGGAAGCAGGCGCAATTTGTTCTCTGCTTCGTTGTGACCAATCATGGCAAAGGGTGCCCGATTGTAATGATCAATGGCTTCTGCCAAAGTCCTGACCTGCCCTTTATGCATGTAGGGCGCCGTGTCAGCCAGGTTTCTCAGTGACGGGGTTTTCAGGGCCCCGATCAGCTCCACACCGTCACGGGCATAGGTCAGCTCCTGACACTGCCCGGCACTGGCATCGCTGTATTGTCCCAGACAATTGAAGGGATTCGCCCTGACCTGGCGCAATCCGTCAATTCGCCCACGATCCGGCAAATCGCCGGGATAGGAAAGTATACCGGTGTTATGGAATTCAAAGTTGGTAAACAGCGGGCCATTATGGCACTCCATGCAACGCCCCTTACCCATGAACAACCTCAATCCCTTGATTTCATCATTACTGAATATCTCCCTGCCCAAATCGGCATTGCCGGACAGAACGGCTTCAGCATAGGCATCGAAACGACTGGGCGAAGGCACCATGAGGCGTTCATAGGCCTCTATGACTTTGCCAATATTCGCGAAAACGGTATTGACCATGTACTGGTCTTCAATCCGCATGGCTTGCCAGGCCGCATCCCATTCCGGGTCAAGCCCGGGGCCTGCATTCAAGGGAAAGCGTGACGTATCTGAAAAATCCGGCAGTTCAGCGAATATAGCCTGATATTGCCGGGCATATTCAGGGTCGGCCAGCACCTGGCGAACGATAAACATCCGGTTGCTGCCCTGTTCAGCCGGGTCTTCCAGGGGAGACAGGGATTGTGACCAGAGGCTGTCGCGGCGCCCGTCCCAGTAAAGCCAGGGACTCCAGCCCAGTCCGACGATACTGGGCGTGTTGCGCCTGGAACTGCCCAAGGCCCTGGCCTTGTCCAGGCCATCAGTAAAGCGTAGTTCAGGGCGATGACAGAATGCACAGGAAATCTCGCCATTGGCACTCAGGCGTTTGTCAAAAAACAGTGCCTGACCCAGGCGGGCCGCAGCAGGATCGGCTGCCACCTGGTTTGACGGTGATGCCGGCAAGGGTGACAGGGTTTCCAGCCAGAGTGAACGTATGAGCGAGAGTTCATCCTCACGCCAGGCCCCAGGCGGCCGGTAGGCCAGTACCAGCAAGATCAGGACCAGTGCAATGACTGATATCCCGAAAATTTTCAGGATGCGGGGTAAACGGCTGTTCACATTCATAGGGTCAGCGGGATTACCACCTCATCCCTGACGCCATCGTCATTAATGGTCAAGTTGAGCTCCCAGTAACCCATCATATGAAAACGGAGTCCCTGCAAGAGGTAGTCACCATTGTCACCCGGTTCAATGGCCGGACTGGTGGCCAGGCCGTGATTATGAGCCGGCATCCCGCCTTTCACCGCTATATCCGCACCGGTAACCGGCCGGCCATCCGCGTCCGTGACATGTAATTGCCAGGCATGAATCTGATTGATGACCACAGG
>CAZBBS010000021.1:0-38807 GCA_964490145.1 uncultured Enterobacteriaceae bacterium | reverse complement strand
CCTTCAGGTTGTCCTTGAATTCAGAGTTGTCAGTGTCGGCAATTTCGTACCGCAAATCACTTACTGCGCTGTCCAGGATTTCCCTGAGAATTTCCTGCTGTTTATCGTTCAAATCCAGAGTTGTTGCCATTACTGATACCTCGTTTAAATGGTGTTGCAAGTTATGGGTGTAAATTTACTGTATATAGGGCGCCAAGACCAGACTGCAGATGGCCAGCACCTTGATCAAAATGTTCAACGACGGCCCTGAGGTGTCCTTGAAAGGGTCGCCAACGGTATCGCCTACGATGGTGGCATCGTGGGCTTCTGAACCCTTGCCGCCTTCGTTTCCACGCTCAATGTATTTCTTGGCATTGTCCCAGGCACCGCCCGCATTGGCCATGATCAGGGCCAGCAGGATGCCCGTTAGCAACGATCCCCCCAACAAACCACCCAGGGCGTAAGGGCCAAGTCCGAATCCAACCACCACAGGTGACAGCACCGCAATCAGACACGGCAATATCATGCGCTTGAGTGCTGCCTGTGTGGCAATGGCCGTACAGCGGGCATAGTCCGGCTTGGCGGTGCCTTCCATCAGCCCTTTGACTTCCCGGAACTGGCGGCGGATTTCTTCGATCATCTCACCAGCGGCATCGCCTACAGCCGTCATGGTCAGGGAAGCAAAGACAAAGGGCAGCATCCCGCCGATGAACATGCCCACCAGCACCACGGGGTTGGTAATGACCAGTGTAAAGTCCGGTGTCTTTAGGGAAATCACCTGCACATAGGCACTGATCAATGCCAGCGAGGTCAGGGCAGCGGCGCCGATAGCGAAGCCTTTGCCAATGGCAGCGGTAGTATTGCCCAGCTGATCCAGGGAGTCGGTAATATCGCGGGTGGCTTTGCCCATGCCCGCCATCTCGGCAATCCCGCCGGCGTTATCTGCCACCGGGCCATAGGCATCAATGGCCATGATCATGCCCACCGTGGCCAGCATACTGACTGCGGCTATGGCGATCCCGTACAACCCGGCCAGGTGGGTGGCGCCATAAATTACGGCACCAAGTGTTAACAGGGGGATGATGATGGATATCATGCCGACCGAAAGCCCTTTGATAATGACCGTCGCCGGACCTGTATGCCCTGCCCGGGCTATCGCCCTGACCGGCGGACCTTCCGTGTAGTACTCGGTCACCAGGCCAATCACAATACCTGTGCCGGTGCCCATGGCGATCACCCACCAGAAATTGACATCCAGACTGGTGTGACGAATCACTATCCAGGCCAGTACCAGAAACAGGATGGTTGCCGTAAGGACGCCACTTTGCAGCGCCCTGACCGGCGACTGGTGACAGAACAACCTGACGGTCCACACCCCAATGATGGACGCCAGCAGACCGGCGGATGACAGCACCAGGGGCAGCATGAGCAGCTGCTCCCGGCTCCCGATAGCGGCCACTTCTGTCGCTGCCATGGTGGCGGCTATGGCGATGGCGGCCACGTTGGAGCCCACATAGGACTCAAAGATATCGGCGCCCATGCCATTCACGTCACCGACGTTGTCACCCACGTTGTCGGCAATCACGCCGGCATTGCGGGGATCATCCTCGGAAATTCGTGCTTCGAGCTTGCCCACCAGATCAGCGCCCATGTCCGCACTTTTGGTGAAGATTCCCCCTCCCACACGGGCAAACAGCGCCACACTGGAGGCCCCCATGGCGAAATAATTGAGGTTGACCAGGCTGTCCAGCCGGCTCATATACAGCAGGGTCAGGCCACCCAGACCCAGCAAGCCAATGGACGACACCACCATCCCCATCACCGACCCACTCAGGAAGGCAAGACTCAGGGCACTGGCGATCCCATGATCCCGGGCGGCCACGGCGGTACGCACGTTGGCTCGCGTGGCGGTGAACAGGCCGATAAAGCCGGCAAAGGCGGAACTGACCGAACCCGCCAGGAAAACCAGACCGGCACCGGTACCGGAGGTAAAGGTAAGAATTAATACCACTGTGAAGACAAACACCGCCAGTACCGAATACTCCTGGCGGATGAACACCATGGCACCAAGGTGAATGTTGTCGGCAATTTCCCGTGTCGCCGCCTCACCAGCTGGCGCAGAGGATATTTTCCGAAAGATGATCCAGGCGGTGAACATACCGAGCAGGGACATCAGGATGGGTAACCAGTCAATAAGCATGCGCTGTTCCGCGATATCTGGGGATATACGGGAAACTATAAAGCAATATCAGTACAAGAGCGTGCGGTAAATCAATCAGGACAGCAATTCATACCACAGGATTGCCCGGCAATCTGCAACCCTGTTCTTCAACTGCTTTGCTGAATGTATTTGATCAACCGCTTGTTCAGCCGGTGATATCCCCGCTGGCATCAAAGGCCGCCAGTATCCGCTCATGACGCGCCGCCACCTGTCCCCGGCCTTCCGGGTGGGTAATCACATGCAGCCTGTTCAGTTTGATTGCCTTGAGCACCCAGCGTCCGAATTGCAATGGATCGGTACCCGAGGCTGCCAGCTTGGCCAGGTCATGGCCTTCACTGGTCTCCACTGCACCACCGTATTTGGCCGGACGATTTCGCGCTGAATGGGAGATATCGGTATTCACCACACCCGGGCAGAGAATGGACACACCTATGCCGTGTTCAGCCAGGTCCACCTTCAGCGCTTCACCGAAACCCACCATGGCAAACTTGGTGGTGTTGTACATGCCCTGATGACGGCTGGGCTCATGCACGCGCAGGCCGCTGATGGAACTGGTGATGACGATATGGGCCTCGTTCGGATTCTCCATCAGAAAAGGCAGGCAGGACTGCACGGTATACAGCGCGCCCTTGATATTGACGTCAACTATCCAGTCCCAGTCTTCCACACTGATCTCATTCAGCGGCTTCATGATCCCGCTGACCCCGGCATTGGCACACACCACATTGATACTGCCAAGCGCCTGTCGGGCATCACCCACCGCCGCCTTCACAGCAGCCATCTCGGTGATATCCACCTGCCAGGTTTTGGCGGTAACACCCGCTTCATCAAATGCCTTCTGTGCATCGGCCAGTTTGACCGCATCAATATCGATCAGCGCCAGTTGCATACCCTGCTCGGCAAAGGCCTTTGCCATACCCAGGCCGATGCCCGATGCACCGCCAGTGATGAGTGCAGTTTTTCCATTGAACGTCTTGATAGTAATGCCCTCTGTTCTTTCGCTGACTCATTCAGGTCAGCCTGTTTAGCGTCAGGGGCGCCATAATAAGGGAAAGTGCCGATCAAAACATCTTTAAGCTGTGCCACCCCATCAGACTGCAAGCGGCCCGCAAGGAATGCAGGCTTGAAGCGAATAATGACGTTGTCTAGCTTCTCTCGATCCTGAACTGGGCAAAGAAGGCCCAGCCAACGCAGGAGAACAGCGCAAGAATGCCCGCAAAATAAAATGCTGAACAGGGTATATATGTGACCCTCACCAAGGACCCCGACTATCTGATGTTCACTGATATGAGAACTACAACATTGCAGATCATCCTGACCAATTTTACCCTAAGTCTTCACTTGGCACTGGCCTTCAAGAAAATCGATGAAGTTCATGACGCCGAAGCAAACCAGATGCTGGACATTGAGTTGATCCAGGGTAATGTCATCATCACCAGCTGCACTCGCAAACAGATGAAGTTTACCGGCAAGCTCAGTGAGCAGTCTGAGGGCTATGAATATTCCACAAGCGGCTTTTTGACCGCAACTGCAAGGGCTAGTTTGGCTGTATGGATGACAGTGACCGGACTGAACTGGACGTTTCCATGCCGGAAAACAGTACGGTGCGGTTGGAAGGCATCAATGTCGACCTGGTGATCACCGGTATCACGGGCAACACTCAGGTGGAAATCGTCAATGGTCCCATCGAAGCAAGCAAGCTGAGCGGGCATGTCGACATCGAGACTGTCAATGGCTCCATCGAAGCCACCGATCTGGACGGCCGCATCCATCTATCCACCGTCACCGGTCAGGTGCGTGACACCAATTCCAAAGGCACGAGGGTCAACTACAGCGCGGTCATGGGTTCCATCATGTACAACACCCCGGCTGAACGGGTGGATGCTGAAAGCGTCAGCGGTTCTGTGCAACTGGACCTGGGCAAGGTGGGTGACCTGGAAGCATCTTCTATTAGTGGTCACGTGATTGTGTCCCTGGACTTGCTGCCTGGCGGCAATGTGGAAATCTCGACCGTGTCCGGTGACATCGTGATTGGTCCGCGCTAATCCAGCAGCGGCAACGGTATTATCAGATCAGGAACTGCGCCACGCGATCGATCAACCAATAGGATGACGGAATACCGATCAGGTAGGCGGCAGCGGTTTCTACCCGTCGCAGGGTCATGGCCTCGGTCAGGACCCTGCTTTGCTGCTGCAGTCTGTAGATCACCCAGATCAGCGCACTGACCACCAGGATGAAGGCAATCTGCCCTACTTCCACACCGAGATTGAAAAACAGCAGGGAAATCAGTATCTCTCTTTCCACCAGACCAATTTCCCCCAGGGCACTGGCAAAACCCAGGCCATGGAGCAGCCCGAAACTGAATGACACGATCAGGGGAAAGCGATAGGTCAGGCTATGACGATGATCACGACTGATCTCGTGCGCCAGAAACACGATAGACAAGGCAATGGTTGCTTCCACCGGCACGATAGGGATATTCACCAGGCCAAGGGCCGACAACGACAGCGTGATGGAATGGGCAATGGTGAAGCCGGTAATAGTCCACAGGATTCGGCGCAGGGTCTTCGCAATCACCAACAGGCCAAGAACAAACAGCAGGTGATCCGCACCGCCGATAATATGCTCAATACCGAGCTGCAAATACTGGGCAGCGACATTCCCCGGGGTTGGCTCTTCCGGAATGTCCCATTGATCCTTTGTCGGGGCCAGCATCGCCGTCAGGGTGCTGCCATCCATGAGCGTCAGCCGGTAAAAACTGGCCAGGGAGGGGTTGTAGTAAGGGTAGTCCAGTGACAAAGCGTGCCCATAAAGACCACCATCACATCGCACCGACCCGGTCGCAGTCCCCAGACCGGGCTGTATCACAGGCGCTTCACAATGCCCGGGCCAGACAACCTGAGGCATGTTGCCGACCTCGACGGTTTCGGGGACCCGCACCATGAACTGGAAAATGCCCGGCAACTGCTCGGTGATGGCAATGACCGCAGGACGGGCATCATGGGCTGCCGCTGGTAACGCCACCAGCAACAGGACAGTGGTCAGCACACGGCAAAGCCCCGTTTTTATTTTTCCCATATCGCTCACAGGGCTACCCTGACCTCGTAATCATCCACCACCCGGTCTTCGGCTTCGCGGCGATTATCCAGCGCTGTTTCATAACGCCAGTCATCAATGACCCGCTCACGAATGTCATCCAGGGCAGGAATGTACGGATCACTGCGCCGCAGCAGCATTACCAGGTGCCAGCCGTAGCGGGATTGCAGGGGGCCATACCAGTTTGCATCACCCGGTGTATAACCATCCAGTGCGACGACAAAATCCTCGTTGAAATTGTTGACCACGAAATCACGCGTGCGATCCACGTAGTTCTGCAAAAAAGGATAGCGGTCGCCATGAAGGCCGGCATCGTTGAAGCCGGTGTCGGCAATGGCCGGGGAATCCAGCAGGGCCAGGGCCTGATTTTTTGCCTCATCCCAACCACGCTCATCGCCGTCAAAAAAGATGTGGGTGAAGGTATATACCGAATCCACCTGGTAGTCATCCCGATGGGATTCATAGAAAGCCTGAATGGTGTCCTCATTGGCCTCCAGAGCCTGATTGACCAGGTTTTCCAGCAGAAACTCCACCTTCTGCACCAGGCGCTGGCGGATGATGTAATCGCCCTGGTCCATGCCCATGGCGAGGGCTTCTCGATACATGGCTTCCTCACGGACAAAGTCATCAATCAGACGTTGGCGCCCGGCATCATCCAGGGCATCAAGCTGCTGGCTGAACAACTCGGGCTGGAAGGCCTGGGCGCGAAATTGCATGAAGTTAAGCAGGCTGGTGCGATCCACGTTGATGACCTTGTCATTCAACACGCTTTCTTCGACAGGTTGATCGCTGAACTGGTAAGCCGCAAAGATCACCACCCCGACCAGCAGGAAATGGGTTAGCGGTTGTTTGAGCAGATTCATCATCGACAAGTTTCTTTTCAGTCCGACATCACAAGGGGCGAAAAGTATAGCAAGAATCAAAGCGGGCAGAGTCAATAGATTGAATTGCCTCCAACCCCTTTGACCCAGCCTGCGTGCACTATGACCCCTTTTTGCCGACAGCTACCCCTATTTTTATGCCACCGGTTTTTACTGGCTAACCAGCGCCTCCTGTTCCAGCCGCTGACCGATCACTTCCACCGTTTCCCGCAAAGCCGGTAACAAGGTGGCTATAGCCTGCTCCATGGTCAGCACATGGGAGCGCCAGGTGATATTCAGGCAACCGAACACCGTATTGGACACAATGATGGGCATGGCGATGGACTCCCTGCCATCGTCCACATGCTGGCGTCCCCTGTCATAGTCACCTCCAAAATCCGGTTCCCTGACGGCATAACCATTCTGTCGGGTGGTTTTGACCAGGTTGTCGATAGCCTTCCGGTCCCGAGCCAGCAGGTTGCCGGGCATATCCTTTTCCCTCAGACGCTGCAGAATCACGTCCCGCTCTTCACTGGCACAGAAACTCAGGTAGGCCCTGCCGGATGCCGAGCGCAACATGTTGGCCCTGAATCCCACCGGACCCAGCGGAATCTCATCAAAATAGCTGTTGGGACTGTTGGTCTCCACCACTTCCATGTAATCAAGACGCGGTGAGGAAAGCACCGAAGGCCACTTCACCCGTTCACACAGGGCCTGCATCAGGGGGGAAGCCACTTCCACCATCCAGTTTGCCTCGTCAGGCTGAGGGAAACGCTGGAACTCCAGATAGCTGGTCAGAAAGGCACCATCTGCCACTCGCTGCCAGATAAACCCCTGCTGGTGCAGGGTCAGCAGGATTCTCGTCAGGGTACTTTTGGGAATACCGGTTTGCCGATGCAGTTCATGCAGGCTGGCACAGCGCATTTTTTGCAGCACCTTGAGTACATCCAGGCCACGGGCCAATGCATGGATTTCCTTGACCCTGTATTCACGCATGCAGACCCGCCCCTTTTATAGTTTTCACCTGGTGAAATCTTGTATATTTGTAGTTTACTCAAATTCCAAATTGCAGGATATTCAATTCATCGACCGGAAAAACAAATAGCCGGCTCCACCGGGCATCCGTGGCCCGAAAACACAGGCTTGTAAGCGGTCATTCAGAGTTACAGGGGGAACCATGTCAGACAAGAAAAATCCTTTTCCCATGCCATCCGAAATTCCGGCCCTGGAAGGCGCGGAAAACTGGGGCGATATGTATCCGTACTTCACCCGGGTACAGCCAGAGGATGATGAGCGCTTCTGGTTCTACAACTCCATGCACTTTCCCGAGCCTATGGCCGCCTTCGACATGATTACGGCGGAAGCGGCCTATCACGCCATGGGCGCCTATGTAGCCCGCGTGTTTGCCTTCCCCACCGCCATGGGCATTGACTACCGCTGCATCAACGGCCGTATCTACATCACAGCCAATACCGTGAATGATCCGGCGGAGATCGAGAAACGCCTGGCCATCTTCCAGGAACGTGCCGGCCACTACTATGAAAACTGGAATGACATCTACGACTCCTGGGAAAAACGCATGGGTCAGCTGATTCGTGAGATGAACGCCATAGAGATTCCCCAGCTGCCGGATATCGAAGATGAAGCGGTGGTGAAAAACTCCACGGGCATCGCCCAGAACCATTACGTCCGTGAAGCCTTCAACAGTGTGATGGAGAAATATTCCATCATGTGGCAGCACCATTTTGAAATGCTCATGCTGGGCTACGGGGCCTACGTGGTGTTCTTCCAGTTCTGTAAACAGGCGTTCCCGGAAATCACCGACCAGACTGTGGCCCGTATGGTGGCCGGTATCGATGTATTGATGTTCCGCCCTGATGATGAGCTCAAGAAGCTGGCCAGACTTGCCGTGGAGCTGGGCATCAGCGATGTCTTTTCCACCGGTGGTGATCCCGAAGTGATCCTGACTGCGGTCAAGGCCCAGGGTGATGCCGGCACCAAATGGCTGGATGCCCTGGCGGAGGCCCGCGACCCCTGGTTCAACATTTCCATTGGCGATGGCTTCTACCATTTCGAGCGCAGCTGGAATGATGACCTGTCCGTCCCGCTCTCTGCCCTGCCTCACTACATCGAACTGATCAAACAGGGTGACAGCCTGGAACGCCCGACCGAGGCCCTGAAAGCCGAACGTGAGCGCATCATCAGTGAATACCGCGACCTGCTGGGCAGCGAGGAAGAAAAACACGCCTTTGACCAGATGCTGGCGGTTTCCCACCTGGTCTTCCCTTACGTGGAAGACCACAAGTTTTACTGTGAGCACTGGCTGACCACCAGCTTCTTCAACAAGGTGCGTGACTTCGGCCGCCTGCTGACCCGCCACGGCATGCTCGAAGACGCAGAAGATATCTTCCAGCTGACCCATGCCGAAATCAACATGACCCTGGGCAACCTGATGAATAGCTGGGCTGCCGGTTCCAAACCGGTCAACACCGGTTACTGGCCACCCATCATTGCCGAGCGTCGTCGCATGCTGGAGGTCATGAAGCAGTGGCAGGCACCACCAGCCATTGGCCCCATGCCTGAAAATATCGAAGATCCCGCCCTGCAAATGCTGTGGGGGATCACCACCGAAACCCTGCATAGCTGGGCTGCACCGGATGTGGAAAATGAAAACGAACTCAAGGGTTACGCCGCATCTCCTGGTGTCGTTGAAGGGGTTGCCCGCGTCCTGCGCGGCATCAACGACTTCGGCGATATCAAGGAAGGCGACATCCTGGTATGTCCGATCACGCACCCCAGCTGGAGCCCGTTGTTCAGCAAGATCAAGGCAGCGGTTTCCGACATCGGGGGCACCATGTCCCACATGGCCATCGTCGCCCGCGAGTACGGTATGCCGGCAGTGGTCGGCACCGGCCAGGCCACCAAGCGCATCCAGAGCGGACAACGTCTGCGTGTGGATGGCGACCGTGGCGTGGTCACCATACTCGAATAACCAGCCAAACGCTCACCACCGGCAGCTGGCCACAAGCCCCCTGCCGGTGATGCATCAATTCAGTAACCGTAACAGACCTTTTCATGACTACAGCAAACACACAATCGCCTGTCCTCTGGTTCAAAGACATTACCCTGGAAGACCGCCCGGTCGTGGGTGGCAAAGGCGGCAGCCTTGGCGAACTCTGCCGGGCTGAAATTCCTGTCCCCTATGGTTTCGTGATCACCACCAGCGGTTTTACTGCCTACCTGGATGAACTGGATAACCAGCATGGCATCCGCGCCAGAATCAGCGCCCTGGATCCGGAAAATGTGCCGGTACTGAACCAGGTCTGCGAGGAAATCCGCGAGCTGGTGGCCACCGCCACCCCACCACAGTATCTGCTGGATGCCATCCTGGCGGCAGGCCGGGAACTGGGCACCGAGACACCGGTAGCCGTACGTTCTTCCGCCACCAGTGAGGACAGTGAAGAGGCCAGCTTTGCCGGCTTGCAGGATACGTACCTCTGGCAGAAAGGCCCGGACCAGTTGCTGGAAGCTGTGCGCAAATGCTGGGCCAGCCTGTACAACCCGGAATCGGTCGCTTACCGGTTGCGCCTCAAACTACCCGAGGATCAGCTTGCCATGGCGGTGGTCGTACAGACCATGGTGAATTCCCGTTGCTCTGGCGTCATGTTCACCCGCAGTCCGACTACCGGCGACAAGTCTGTTATTACTATCGAAGGCAGTTGGGGCCTGGGCTCCAGTATCGTCAGCGGCGAAGTCACGCCGGATAAATTTGTAGTCAACAAGATTACCAGCGACATCAACGCCCGGGATATCGCGGAAAAGCATATCGCCCACCTGCCCGATGACAATGGCGGCATTATTGAACAGGAGGTGTCTGCCGACCAACAGAAAGTCTCCTGCCTGAGTGATGCGGAAATCAAGTCACTGGCTGCCACGGCCCGCCAGGTGGAAAAACACTATGGTGTGCCACAGGATATCGAGTGGGCCATCGACCAGGATGATCGGATCATGCTGCTGCAGAGTCGTCCCGAAACAGTCTGGGCTGCCAGGGACAAGGCACCCGTTGCCAAGCCCACTGACAAGGCCTTTGGTCATATCTTCAATGTGCTGGGAGGCAAGAAATGAGCCTGTCCCATAAAGATGTCCAGGACATCCTGCGCCACCTGGAAGACACCAACTACGACGAACTGCTTCTGGAGACAGAAAACTATACCCTTAAGCTGAAGCGTGGTGAGGGGGGATGGACGCAACAAACGGAGACTGGAGTCAGGAGGCAGGAGGCAGGGATTGCTTCGATAGAATCTGTAGAGAATCAAAAAGAACCTGCACCGACTGAGGAAGGGCTCATCGACATAAGGGCACCGATTGTGGGAACGTTTTACCGGGCACCAAAACCTGGCGCTGATCCGTTTGTTGAAATCGGCAGCACGCTCAAACCGGATTCCGTGATCGCCATCATCGAAGTGATGAAGCTGATGAATTCCATCCCTGCCGGCGTTGCTGGCGAGGTGGTGGAGATCCTGGCTGAAGATGCGCAGTTTATCGAAAAGGGACAACTGCTCATGCGGGTAAGGCCTGCCTGAGCCATGAATATCAATCGCCTGCTTATCGCCAATCGCGGTGAAATTGCCGCCCGTATTATCCGTACCTGCAACCTGCTGGGCATTGAAAGCGTGCTGGCCGCTTCCGAAGCTGACCTGGATTCCGTGCCTGCACGCATGGCGACTTCTGTTATCAATATCGGCCCACCGCCGTCCCCGAAAAGCTATCTGAAGGTGGACGCCATCATTCAGGCCGCCATCCAGGAAAAGGTGGATGCCATCCATCCTGGTTATGGCTTCCTGTCGGAAAACACGGCCCTGGCCAAAGCCTGTGAAGAAAACGGCATTTTTTTTATCGGCCCGACCATAGTCCAGCTCGATGCCATCGGTGACAAGCTCAAGGCGCGAAAAAATGCCGTGGATGCCGGCCTGCCGGTGGTCCCCGGCGGTTCCGTGAATGATCCTGAAGAAGCCGAAAAGCTCGCCAGTGATATCGGTTACCCGGTCCTGATCAAAGCTGTCGGTGGCGGCGGGGGTCGCGGGATGAAGGTGGTGCATGAGGCATCAGCCCTGGCAGACACCATGCTGCTGGCCCGCGCCGAAGCGGAAAACGCCTTCAATGATGATCGCCTGTATCTGGAATGTTACGTGGCCAGTGGTCGTCACGTGGAAGTGCAGGTGCTGGGTGATGGCATTGACGTCATTCATCTTGGCACCCGTGACTGTTCCATCCAGCGCCGCTACCAGAAGCTGGTCGAGGAAGCCCCGGCACCGAACCTGATTGACGACCTGCGCCATGCCATGGAACAGGCTGCTGTGAATTTCGGCAAACACCTTTCCTACCGTGGCGCCGGCACCGTCGAATTCCTGGTGGATGTCCAGCGCAACAGTTTTTACTTTCTGGAAATGAATGCCCGTATCCAGGTGGAACATCCGGTGACAGAAGCCATCACCGGCCTGGATCTGGTAGCCCAGCAAATCCGGGTGGCGGAAGGCCGCCCGCTCGGGATGACCCAGAATGACATCGCTTTTTACGGTCACGCCATTGAGTGCCGTCTGAATGCCGAGGATTGCCGCAATGATTTCCATCCCAGTCCCGGGTTGATTACCGCGGCATGCTTTGCTGCCGGTGAAGGCATCCGCCTGGACTCACATGTGGAGAGCGGCTACACCGTGCCGCCCTACTATGACTCCCTGTTAGGCAAACTGATTGTCTGGGGAACCGATCGTGATGAAGCCATCAGCAGACTCCGCTTGGCACTGGCCCGCACGGAAATTACCGGTGTGGAATCCAACATCATCCTGCACCGCACTATTCTGAATAATGCCGATTTTGGTCAAGGGGGTGTGGATACCGGCTTTCTGCCTGCACTGCTCGACACCGTGAACTGGGGAGACAACGACAATGCCTGAACTGAAACTTGTTGATGTCAGCATTCGTGACGGCAACCAGAGTCTGTGGAGCATGACGGGCCTTGGCACCAACCAGATCATGCAGGCGGCACCGATCATGGAAAGGGTGGGCTTTCGGGCTATCGATTTCACCTCGTCCACCCATATGTCCATGGCCATCCGCTCCCATCGTGATGATCCCTGGGAACGCATTCGCCTGATGAAACGCGCCCTGCCCGGCGTGCCGCTGCAATTCATTTCCACCGGCTTCCGCTTCATCAGCTGGGAAACAGCAGATCATGACTTCATGCGCCTGGCCTATCGCACCTTGATGAAAAACGGCATCGGCCGCTTCGTGCTGCTCGATCCCATGCATGACATGGACGCCCTGATGCAGGTGGCGCGCATCGTGAAGGAGGAAGGTGAAGCTGAAAACATGGCCGCACTGACCTACACCCTGAGTGCAGTGCATGATGATGCCTTCTACGCCAATTGTGCCCGGCAAATTGCCGCCTCTGGCCTCTTCGACCTGGTCTACATCAAGGATCCCTCAGGCCTGCTCACGCCGGAACGGGCCCGCATGTTAATCCCGGCCGTGAAAAAGGAAATCGGCAACATGCCGCTGGAATTGCATTCCCACTGCACCATTGGCCTGTCCCAGTTCAACTACATGGTGGGTGCCGAACTCGGCATCTCGGCCCTGCATGTGGCTATTGGTCCACTGGCCCATGGTTCATCCCTGCCCTGTGCCTCGCAGACCATTCACAACCTGAAAACCCACGGCTATGAAGTGGATGCCGATGAGAAAGCCATCAGGGAACTGGAAGCCTTCTACTTTGCCCTCGCCAGGGCCGAGGGACTGCCCAGCGGCCAACCGCAGGCCTACGATGCCTCGTTCCTCAGACATCAGATTGCCGGGGGGGTGATGACCACCACCCGCCGTCAGCTGGCTGAAGTCGGCCTGGAGCACAAATTTGATGAGGTGATGGCCGAGGTGGAAAGAGTCCGCTTTGAATTAGGTTCACCCATCATGGTCACGCCCTTTCCGCAGATCGTCACTACCCAGGCCATGTTCAATGTCATGGGCAGCGAGCGTTATGAACAGATTCCCGACCAGGCCATCCGTTATGTACTGGGCCGTTTTGGTCGCCCCACTGCCCCCGTGGATCCAAACGTGCTGGACCGCATCATGTCCCTGCCGCGGACAAAAGAGATCAAGGCGGAACCCATTATGATGACCCTGAAGGAACGACGCAGCCGTTTTACAACATCCATGTCTGATGAAGAGTTCCTGCTGCGGGCAGTCATGCCCAACGACCTGATTGACGAGATGCAGCCGCGTGCCCCTCACCAGCTGCATTACAATCCGCAGATTGCCCCGGTACTGAAACTGTTGAAAGGCATGAAAGAGAAACCTGCCCCTGCCTATTTCGAGGTGAAACAACCGGATTTCAGGCTTGTACTGGATAGCAGCAATCGCTGATACTGCCTTCCTGTTCTGCCCCGTCCAGCCAAGCCATCAGGAGTCAGTCCATGAAATGCGCCATTGTGT
Organism: uncultured Enterobacteriaceae bacterium; assembly: GCA_964490145.1. Taxonomy (GTDB): domain Bacteria; phylum Pseudomonadota; class Gammaproteobacteria; order Pseudomonadales; family Pseudohongiellaceae; genus Eutrophocola. The sequence goes on along the minus strand of CAZBBS010000021.1, from coordinate 25,166 downwards.
TAATGCTTGCCCTTACCCTGTCACCGTCAGCCCTGTTTGCCCAGAGTAATGCGCAACAGGCTGCCCATGACATGTTTGCCCGTTTCCTGTCTGCCATGACCAATGCCGATGTACCGACCGTCACCAGCCTGTTTACTGAGGACGCCCTGTTCTGGGGTACCGGCTCCAAATCCCTGGTAACAGACCCTGCTGGTGTCCTGGCTTATTTCACCCCGGTAGGCAACAACACGCCTGGTCAAACCTTGTGCCGCGCCCTGGATTATTCAGTGGAGGTTATTTCTGATGACCTGGCATTGCTGTCAGGCATGTGGGAGGTCGTACCACCGGGTCAGGAAGGCCGAACTTTGCGCCTGAGCATGGCAGTGGCCCGCCATAACGACGAATGGAAAATCATCCAGTTCCACAATTCTGCTGTTCCGCAATAACACGAAAAGGCGAATTCCAGATTTATTCTTCTGGCGTGACCGCGTTGGTCATCATGCGCCAGGTTTTCTATTGACCGTCAGCCTGACGTTTGAAGACATGGATGTGATTGTTATTAACACCCTGCACGCGTTCGCCTGTGGTCTTGTCCAGCAGATCCATGGTGTAGGTTCCCCGCTCATAAATAATGTCACCGGCATGCACAAACTCTTCTGAATGCAGAGCCATCTTCAGGTCAAAGGCCGCGAGCAGGCCCAGGTAGGCATTTTCAATTTCATCAATACCCACGATCACCGGATTACCCGCTGGAATGATGATGCCGTCATCCGCAAAAGCACTCACCCCCAGGGCCAGGTTGCCCGCATTGAATGCCGCCTCGCCATTGGCCAGCAGGCGTTTTACGGCAGCAATATCAGACGCTTCATCCTGGGCCTGCACTGACAGGCTTGCTACAACGATGAAAAAGGAAAAGATGATTCCGGGATTGAACATGCGAAGACTCTTGACCCTGAAAGTACCGGGACCCCTTTCAGAGCCCCGGTAAAAAGCACGTCAGGTTAATGTGGCGTGCTGAAAAAATCAAAGAACAGTCCCATGATCACGGAGCAGATCACCAGGGTCAGCAGCATGACCGGCGTTCCCTTGCGGAACCAGACCGACGGTGTGATCGCAAACTCGGGGCGGCCAGTGTCCTTCGCCAATTTCTCGGAGATGGTCACGATGAACACGTTGGCAGTTGAGCCCAGGTGGGTACCGTTACCCCCCATGCCCACACCCGCAGCCAGTGACCACCATAAAGGGGACACATTCACTCCCTGGGCTTCCATACCCAGGATGATCGGGATCATCGCCGCTGTGAACGGAATATTGTCGATCATGGCAGACAGGATGGCAGCTACCCACATCAGGAGAATGGAAGCCATCAGCAGATCATCCTGGACAAAAGGTATGATGAATTGACCGATATACTGCAGGAAACGGCTGTGTTCCACGCCGCCAATCAGGATAAACAGGGCCATGAAAAATACCAGCAGGGATATTTCAACTTCGGCAAAGCTTTCATCCATGTCGGTATGACTTGAGAGAAAAACCAGGCTGGTCAGTCCAAGCGCCGATACAAACCATGGCTCCCAACCCAGACTGTCATGCATGATGAAACCCACCACCATGGCACCCAGTATCCAGAGGGACAACTTCCAGGTTTTGGGATCGGCCATTTTTTCCTTGTCTTCGAAGTGCGGCATCGTCGGGGTCACTGAAAGCTCCTTTCTGAACAGTACTTTCAGGAACAGCACGGTACCTACCCAGGCACAGAACACGATGAAGCCCATGTGGGCAAAGAAGGTATTGAAATCAATGTCCGCTGCGGAACCGATCATCAGATTGGGCGGATCACCCACCAGGGTGGCCACACCACCGGTATCAGACAACAGTGCGGCCGCCAGCAGGAACGGAATGGGGCTGACACTCAGTGCCTGGCAGATCAGGATGATCAGGGGACCAAAAATCACCACGGTGGTGACGTTATCCAGCAACAGGGATAACACGGTGACCAGCGTGCCCATCATCACCAACAGCAGGTACAGACGACCCTGGCTGAGATCGGCAATGGTATAGGCCAGGGCCTGAAAGCCCCCGGTGGGAATCATGATGGCCACGATGGTCATCATGGCACCAAGCAGGAATACCACGTTCCAGTCGATGGCCTCCAGGGCCAGTTCCGGACTGTAATACCCAAAGTACTGGCCCACCAGCACCATGGAGCCGGCTCCTGCCAGCGCAAATTTGGCACGGTGAAAACCGTGAACACCTTCAGTAAATATGCCTATAAATGTCACAGCCAGAACAATGCCGGAAACCAGCATTTCATTATTCCAGACCAGTGTTTCCATAGTTCCTCCCGGGAATAAACGGAGACAACGGGCAAAACCGCAGCTTCGAAAAATGTAAATATATAAACATGCCGTATACAGAACAGGATGTTCTGCATGCGTAATTCGTTTTCTTAAATTCAGGCACAGATGCGCCATAGCTTTTTGGTCGCGGGCTGTGCTGGGGCCAGGGACGGCCGAAGTGTGAGCGGGTGAGAAAAAAGCGGTGAGATTATAGAGCCATTGTTTTCAGAAAGAACACTGTTTTTTTACCCTGTAACATTAAGAAAATGTGAATTTTCCACCAGCAGCTGAATATTCCGAAGGCGTGGGTAAAAGCTGAAATGGCAGGGTATTTTTTATAGAATACCCATTTCCCGACCGACCAGTACCCGGGCAACCCGTACAACCCCGAATTCACTCATTTCAAGCGTCAGTTACCGGGCATTCAGTCAGGCATACAAGGCGATATATTTAAGGAAACATGCATGCGACTGGAAGCCATCACTATCGGCGACAATCCCCCCGAAGACCTCAATGTGATTATTGAAGTCCCCATTGGCGGCCAACCCATTAAATACGAGATGCACAAGGACTGGGGCACCCTGGTGGTGGATCGTTTTCTGTATACCCCCATGGCCTACCCCGGCAATTACGGCTTCGTGCCCCATACCCTGTCAGAGGATGGCGACCCCATTGATGTCATGGTGTGCAATACCCGCCCCCTGATGCCGGGCTGCGTGATCAATGTTCGCCCTATCGGTGTACTGGTCATGGAGGATAATGCCGGCATGGATGAAAAAATCATTTCCGTACCCTCGCCGCACCTGACCCGACGTTATGAAAAAATCCGTAACTTTTCCGACCTGCCGGAAATCACCCTGGACCAGGTGGCTCACTTTTTTGAACACTACAAGGACCTGGAACCGGGCAAGTGGGTGAAAATCGGCGACTGGCAGGATGCGGACCGGGCCAAGGTACTCATTAATGAAGCCATCGAACGTGAAAAACAACACAAGCAAGAAGGAAACCAGAAATCGTGACCAGTGAAGCTGCCATCAACAGACTGAAATCCACCAAAGGCTTTGTCTTTGATATGGACGGCACCCTGATTCTGGGTGACAAGAAAAACAACAACATGCAAACGCTGCCGGGGGCGCCGGATTTCATCAACCTGCTGATAGAGAACAACATCCCTTATGTAGTGATGACCAATGGCACAGCCCGCAGTCCTGCTGCCTATGTGGGTGTGCTCAGTGAGGCTGGCATTCCGATGGATGCCAACACGATGATGACGCCAAGCAGTGTGGCTGCCATTTACCTGAAGGAGCACGGCTACAAGCGCATCATGGTGATGGGTTGTCCTGGTGTATACGAACCATTGCAGGATCTAGGCCTGGAAGTGGTACTTTCCAGTGAAGAGAACCCGGGTCCTGTAGATGCGGTCTACATTGGCTGGTACCGTGAATTCGGTTTTAAAGACATCGAAAATGCCTGGATTGCCTGCAAGGACGGCGCCGAGCTGTTCACCGCATCCGATGTCCCCTTTTTCGCCTCGGCCAACGGCCCGGCCATTGGCACGTCCTGCGCGCTGGCTGCCGCGCTCAAACCCCTGACCGGAAAGGATGCCATCGTTCTGGGCAAGCCTTCTGTTTATGCCATTGAAGCCGCCGCGAATCACCTTGGTCTGAAGGTCGAAGATATTGCCGTGGTCGGTGACGACGCCAACCTGGAGGTACCCATGGCGAAAGACAACGGTGCCCTGGCCATTTATGTGCATACCGGCACTGGCGGCCCCAACGCCTTTGATGATCGCCCGGAATCCACATGGCCGGATATTTCCGTTGCCAACGTGGGTGAACTGGTGGCACTTTACCGGGATGGTCAATAAGCCCATCCCCACCAACCTGCAGCGGGTACTCCTGGTCAACCCCACCAAGTACCTGGGCAACCTGCTTTTGGCCGGAGGCCTTATGCAGGCATTCTCCCGGCATTGCCAGGCACAGGACATTCAATGCCGGTTCGTGCTGGATGACAGCTTCAGGGAATTGTGTGGCCCCTGTTTTCCGGCAGATGCCATCATCTGGTTCCCCCGTCGGGCAATCGGCCAGGCCGGTCTGACGGGAAAACTATCCCTGTATGTGAACTGCCTGAAACAGATACGTGCTTTCAGGGCCGATCTGGCCTTCAACATCGAGGAAGACTCAGCCACCAGCCACCTGACACGACTGTCCGGAGCCGGCTTCAAACTGGGGTGCAGCCCGTTGAAGCATCAGCGGGGTTACGACCATGTCCTGCCCCTGGCTTTTGAAAACCGTGATCCGGCAAAGGCTCATCGCTGGCACAGCTTCCTCGATGTGTTTACCGCCCTTGGCATGGAAGAACCGGAACCCGGCTATCTGGACTTTGGCAAACTGACCGTGCCCGAGGCACTTTCAGGGAAACTTCACGCAGCCGGCTGGCATAACTTTAAAACCACCATCGCCCTGCATGCCGGTGCCACCAAGGATTATAAAAAGTGGCCGCTGGAACACATGGCAGCACTGATCGGAAAAATCCGGGATGCCGGTATGCAACCTGTCCTGCTTGGTGCCGGGGAAAGTGACCAACAGGCTAACCAGGCTATCCTGGATTTACTGCCTGACTCCCGGAAGGTGATAAACCTGTGCAATCTGCTTTCCTTACTGGAGCTTGCACAATGCCTGGGACAATGCAGCGCCATGATTGGCAATGACAGCGGTCCCTTCCATCTAGGTTCCGCCTTGGGCGTTCCCGGCCTGGTCCTGTGGGGACCGACCAACAAGGCAATCTGGGGCCCGTTAGGCAAACAAAGCAGCTTGATTCAGGGGCCAGCCGACTGCGACCCGGCTTGCAACAAAGGCTACTGCCTGCACGACCACCGCTGTCTGAAGGAACTCACCCCTGACCTGGTGTTTGGACGACTGCAGGAACTGCTGCTGCAATATCCGCCACAGCAACCCAACCTGGCGGGGGCCTGACCTTTACGGCACACGCCCAAAAAGCCTATGCTTACCCGTTAGCTATCACCATGAATCGGGAGTTTTCCATGGCCTTTCGCCCAGTATTGCTGATCCTTGCCTCACTCGTAGTGGCTCTTCCAGCCGGTGCCCAGGATACAGCCCACATCCTGACTGTCAGACAACCTGAACATGGCACCCTGTCCATCAGTCCAGCCATACCGGCTGACGGCAAACTGCCCGCTGGCACCATGGTTCATGTTACAGCGCGCGCAGAAGCAGGCTATATCCTCGATTCCCTCTACCATGAAGTCCCCGGCATATTCGGCACCATGTATATGGAGTCCATGGACATCACCGCTGACATACGCCTGGATCAGGACATGACCATCAGCGCCCTGTTCCTGCCATCATCGGAGGTTGATGGTTTCACCGTGAAGCAGGATATAGCCTATGCCAAGCCCGGCGTGAAAACCCTGGACTATGATGTATACACCCCTGATGGCGCTGATAACCTGCCCATGATTGTCATCATCCATGGCGGCGGCTGGCGCGCCAACACCGAGGATATCATGCGCGGAATGGCACGTGAGATTGTGAAAACCGGTCGATATGTTGTTGCCAGCATCGACTACCGCTGGCTGGGCACAGCCGATGGCGATGCCGAACCCAACACCATGAACGATTTGATCAACGATGTGTTTGGTGCCATTGCCCATTTTCAGGAACATGCCCGGGAGTATGGTGGTGATCCGAGCCGTATTGCGGTAACCGGTGACAGCGCCGGCGGGCACCTGTCAGCCGTGGCCGCTACCATGCCGCATATGATTGGAGACGGCGGCTTTGGTATTCGCGATGGTGTATTTGAGTTTATGCCCTCTTACCTGCCCACGGGTAAAAGCGTGCAACAGGTGAGCGCTGAAATCATGAATGCCGTTCAGGCTGCGGCGCCCAGTTATGGTGTCTTCTCCAACACAGGTTATAACGGCGGCCCCGGCATTGCTTTTGGCGACGAGAATGCGCCGATATCCTGGGCTGAGGCCATTGCCCCGATACATCACATCCCTGCTGAAAACGAACGTTCAGTGCCGCATTACCTGACACGCGGCACCACCGACCCCCTGATTTCTGACGTCATGGTCACGGAATACGTCAAAGCCCTGTCTGCACAGCACCAGCGCGTGCGCTACGATCAGGTACCCCATGCCAGCCATGCCTTCTTTGACTGGAAGCCGGATGCGCGCACACGGGCAACATTTGCACAGTACGGCCTGCCCTACATTGGGGAAATGGTGGAATTTTTCGATTCAGTATTTTACAGGGGCCAGTAACACAGATAACGACCGGATTTGAGATACCGGGAATCCTGCAATTCCAGCTGACCGAACATCTTGCCTAGTCGGCGTCCAGGAAGGCAAAACCGACAATCATCACGTCTTCAATTTTCCGTCGGGAACATACCCTGGCATTTTTCTCGACCTTTTCACCCGTCACCGGCATGCTGAATGAAAGTAAAACTTCTTCATTCACTTCCAATGGATGAAAACCATTGGCAGGAACTTCCATTCGGCACCCGCCCTGCGAATAGTCCGTCACCATGCCCATGTGAATAATTTTGCCATCTGGATTCTTGATCATACCGGCAACCGACATCTGCACCCGTTTTTCCCTGCGCAGTTCCATGACCTGCATTTTTTCAGGATATTCCAGATACATGATGGCCAGGGGGATATCCTGCTTGAAGCTGACCCGGGATATAAAACCAACACACTGCCCCGAGGTTTTTTCCGCAATGGTTCGCACGACAACCTGCTTGCCATTGGGCAGTATTTCCTTGATGTCGGTGTTCTTGATCCGGGCAGGCTGATCCACCAGCAGAAATTTTTTCGCCTTGAGACCGATCAGTCGGGTCTGGAACCTTGTCTCATTATCGTCCTTGATCTGGACATCCATGATTTGCCCGATAGCAAAATGAAAATCCAGATTACTGGTGATGTTTTCTACGTTACTGATCGTCTCGGCCATAAGAACAGGGTAAATATCCATTAGGGAATACAACTTCTTTCGGCTGTGCACGGCATTTCCTTTAGGGAAAATTTTACTGCTACTGAAAGGTATAGTAATACCGCATTTCTACGGTCTGGTTGACAGCTTTCCCATCTACCAGGAATGGCCTAAACGGTGAGTTTTTAAGGTAGCGCTTGAGGCGGATCTGGGTGGCGCCCCGGGTTCCCGGACTGCTCCCCAGGAATCGCAGGTCCCGGGCTGTGCCGTTTGGGTTTATGCGAAACCGGATATCGATATAACCATCATACTCCAGCGGTTCATCCAGAGGGATGCCGAATTTTTCCCGGCTGTTGGGTTTGGCAGAAAACAGGGGCAATTGCCGGGGAAAATCCGGGCTAAACAGGCTGTCGATCTGCTCCTCTGACAATTCCAGCTCCCTGGCTCGGGCATAGGCTTGTTCGTACTCCGCAGCCGCAGCATCACCCCAGCCAAAAAGCAGATGCCAGTCGCCAAACTCCAGATGGGTCCGCACCAGCTCCTCGGCCTGGGTCCCTGAATCCATCTGCAGGTACCGCAGCATCCTGCCAAAAGACTCTACGCCGGTTTCATAACCTGACAAGTTGCGCTTGAGAAATGTCCAGCGGTTGGCCTGGTTGGCAGTGATCTTCGCCGAGGTCATATAGTAATGGGGATTATCGATCAGTTCCTGGCGAAACCCCAACAGGAACAGGGTTTCCAGATGCTTGTACTCAAGCTCCATCAATCGCGGGTGCTCAAGATTGTCATTTCTGATCAGTGACGCAATCGCCGCTGCATAATTGCTTTTTGCCCGAAACAGACTGTTCAAGGTGTAGTACCTGGCAATTTCGGCCACACCGGGACTATCTTCGCCAAATCTGAATCGCGGCCCCTGCGAGTAATCATTGGTCAACATCATGGCCTGGTCCAGAATGGACATACTGTTGTCTGCCATATCAGTAAGCGAGGGCAGTGCCGGTATGGAACCTGTGGGCCGGAGTTTCTCATTGAGAAAATACAAATAGCGCTGTCTGTCGCTGACTGACCGGAAATCGCCAAGCGCCAGCAAGCTTTCCACCATGCCTTCAACAATGGGAATCTGACCCGCATCGTAGAGGCCATAGTTGATGCGACTGATATGATCAGCACGTTCAAAAATGGCGACAGCCTGCTCATGCTCCTCTCGCTGCTGATGCAGATTGCCCAGTGCCAGCAGATTCTGAATCAGATCCGGCGAGAACAAGCCCTGCTCCTGCTCAAGTGAACTGATTCTGGCCATGTAGTTGGCCACCTGTTCCTGGTCAGGGACAACAACAGCGTCCTCCTCTGCTTCCTGTGCAGGAATATCACGTGTCAGTGATGCCAGCCCCTGGTAAGCAGGATATGCCGTGATCCTTCCTTCAACGTCAAACCGACCTGTCTCTGACAGGAGAATCGGATCAAACAGGACCAGGTCCAGCTCCACATCGGTCTGGGCCAGCACAGGCAGGGTCAAAAGCAGCAACCCGGTGGTCAGGAAGTTTGGCATACTGTTCATGACATTGATTTTATTTATTGTTGCCATCATGGGAGTACGTTGTCGCTTACCCAATAGATCATGAATTTCTAACGAATCTTTCAGGGCATCCCTGAATCTGCTTTCACACCCCCTGCTTTATAAACCTGTTTCAGGATCAAGTGCCAGTGCAAGTTGCGAGTCAAGCAATAAGACGGGCCGACCTGCCCTTGCCGGACACCCGTAAACTGTGGATCTGGTTCCAGGCCAGTTTCCAGATCATTAACACCAACCTTAACGATCTCCCAAGTGAAGTGGATCCTGGCTTGTACTGCAGGATTCACTTTTTGCCGGTAATGTATCAACCCCGCTCTTTTCCGGCCAAACCACCTGGCAACATCAGCTATTCATCAGGTTGAAGTACCGCGTTAACACCGGATTAACAGGTTAATCACCCGTTCTGAACTGTTAACACCATTTCCGTATTTAATCTGGATCAAATCCCTGATTTTTATTTGCGGGATACTGACCATACGAGGTTTTTCCGGAGATCAGTTATGGATCGTCACTTCACGACATGCCGGCTTTCAAAAGCCATCACCCTGGTGCTGCTGGGCACACTGGCATCGCAAATTGCTGCGCAGGAGATTGAAGAAATCAAGGTTCTGGGGGTTCGCCAGCGCCTTGAACAGGCCGGTGTACTCAAGGACACCATCGAGCGTACCGAGATGGTGGGGGCTACCCAACTGGAAAACACACGATCCATCAGCCTCACTGAAGCCCTCAGTGACTCTCCCGGTGTGGATGTGGCGGTAGACTGCTCCCTGTGCGGTATGAAAAGGGTCCGGCTAAATGGCCTGCGGGCAGAACACACCACGGTACTGGTGGATGGCCTGCCGTCCCACACCATTGCCTCCGGATTCTATGGCATTGATGCCATTGCCATGACCGGCATCGACGAGATCGAGGTGGCCCGCGGTGCCGGCGCTGCCCTGCTGACCCCGGAAGCTATCGGTGGTGTGGTCAATATCGTCACCACTGACCTGGCGGAGAATACCCTGAGCATTGATCTGTCAGGGGGTGAATTGGGATTTCGCCAGGCCGGCGTTCTGGGAACCCTGAGCAACCTGGATGGTTCCACGCGCGCCACCATCATTGGCCAGTTTGATGAACGTGACCAGGCCGATGAAGACGGGAACGGCATCAGTGAAAACCCCTACCTGAAAAACCGAACCCTGAGCGCCCGCGTCAATCACGAATTCTCCTACCGGGATTCGGTCACTGCTCGGATCAATTTTGTGAAACAAACTTCCTTCGGCGGACCGGTGCTGGGCGATACCGTTGCCAGTATTGATTCGGTACTGCCCAATTTTGCCGCACACCCTGAAGATACACCCCATACCGGGTATTTCCAGAACGGTGATGTCAATCAGCGCTGGCTGGCCCAGCCCTGGGAAACCACCGAATGGGTGGATACCAAGCGCGATGAGCTGTCACTGTCGTGGCTGCACGAGTTCAATGCTGACTGGAACATGGAACTGGCCGGCAGCTATGCCCGTCACCAGCAGGACAGCTTCTATGAAGGTTTCGACTACTATGCCGACGACAAGATGGATTACATGCGCGGCCTGCTCAACTGGCGTCCCCATGAAGACCACCTGGTCACATTTGGCTTTGACTGGCGTGATGAAAGCCTGGATTCCCACTCCAATTCCGGCACCAGCCTGAACACGGATAATGACCCGGCCACGGTCTATATCTCCGATGCGTTCGACTACAGCGCCAAGGCATTTTTCATCCAAGATGCCTGGAATCTCAACCTCGACCTGGAAATGAAAGCTGCCGTGCGTTTCGACAAGGTGAGTGCGAATTTCACCGATCCCCTCAAGCCGGGCACGGAAATCGACCAGTCCGTGGCCAGTCCCCGACTGGATCTGCGTTATTTCCATAACGATGCCTGGGTCTCCAGGATATCTGTTGGCCGCGGCTACCGTGCCCCCTTGTCATTTTTTGAAACCGACCATGGCATGCTGGATTCCGGTCAGGGCTTCCTGATCGAGATCAACAACCTCGAACGCTCAACCTCCGTCGGATATACGCTGAGCTATGATGCCGGTGCGCTGTCGGCCAACGGCTCCCTGTCCTGGACGGAAGTCAGCGGCCTGGCCATGCTCAGCGAACGTGACGGGGTTCCCCTGCTTGGTCAGCTGGATAGCAATGCGGCAGTTACAGCAACCGACCTGACCGTGGGGTATCGCCTGAACAGCAACGTGACTCTCAACCTGGTGGCGGAAAAATATTTCTATGATTCCCGTTTCGAACAGGTGTATGCCATCGCCCCGGTGGAGGAGCAGGTATCCCTGTCCATCGATGCTGACTGGAACGGCTGGGACTTCACCAGTACGCTGAATGTGATTGGCGCCCGTAACCTGGGCAGGTACAACTACAACGGCTATGAACGGCTGCTGCCTAACGGCTATATCGATGAAAGCGCCATAAAAGGCCTGCATGCCAAGGCTTACATGGTGCTTGATACCCGTCTGGCCAACGAAGTAGGCGATCATTTGACGGTCTATGGTGGTGCCAACAACCTGCTCAATTATTCGCAGGTCCGCAACCAGGATTCATCCCTGTTCTGGGTACCGGGCGACCGGGATGCCACAGGCCTGCAGGCGGACGGCTTCGATGTGGTATATATACACGGTCCACTGCGTCCACGAGAGTTCTACCTTGGCGTGAAATATGCCTATTAAAACCCTGACAACCCTGGTGTTGGTGCTGCTGGCTTTCATGGGCAGCACCGGGCTCCAGGCCAGCGCTGAACCCTCCGGCATTGACCTGCTGCACTACAAGGTCAGCGACCTGCGCCCGGGCGAGGAAAGTACGCTGCAACCCTTTCTGGGAAAGCCCACCGTATTGCTGTTGTTTGAACCCGGATGCATGTACTGTGCCCGGCAGACAAGGATACTCAATGCGATGCTCAAGGAATGCGAAAACCTGCAGGCGATTGCCCTGGGCTTCAATGCCCCCCGCCGACGGATGCTGGATTACCAGGACGACCTGCGGCCGGATTTTCCTGCCTACATGGCCGGCGCCGACCTGGCCTATGACATGGGTGAAATCGTCATCACACCAGTGATGCTGCTGGCGGATGCCTCAGGATATTACCAACTGCATCTGCTGGGACTGCAGGACCGGGAAAGGTTGGAGAGTTTATTGAACCCGCTGGGAGCGGGCTGTTAAAAAAAAATGGGGTCAGATCATCTTTATACAAGAATTGTGTTCTGACCCCATTTTTTTGACCCCTATTTTTTTGTTTGGCTGACAAGGACGCCCACCAGTCCGGATACGATGAACGACGGCAGCAGGACATCCAGGGCGTTGAGGTAAGTCACGCCATTCTCCCAGCCCAACGTTGACAAGAGCGGTGGCACCACAAACTTGAAGGCGATGGTGGACACAAAGCCCGTGACCATGGCCCAGCGGGCACCCAGGGCCGTCAGGCCTGACCAGCACAGGCTCAGGATCATCACAGGGCAGAACGTGGCGGCAATCCCGGACCAGCCGAAAATCACGATCCAGAAAATCCCGTTCTCGATGTCGTAGAGCATGATGCCGATACCCACAACAAAGGAAATGAGCGCCAGTGAGAAAGTGACGCGCCGACTCATGGTCATTAATACATCATCATGCATATCCGGATGACGGAATTTCTGCCAGTAGTCACGTACAGCCGAACTTGAGGCCAGTACCAGCAGAGAGTCGATGGTGGACATGATGGCGGACAGCACCATGGCGATGTAGACACCGGCAAAGAAAGCCGGCAGCAACGCCTGGGACATCACCGGCAGAATGTTGTCGGCATCAAAACCCAGGTCAGCATCGGTGAACAGGGCACGCCCCGTCATCCCCAGCAGCACTGCCCCGGTATCTGCCAGGAAAGTCCAGGCAAGGGCAACAACTGCTCCCTTGTTGATCTGGTCCTCATTGCGAATGGAAATAAAGCGGACGAAGACCTGGGGCGAGCCAAGAAAACCGGTACCGATAGCCAGAAAACCCAGCATCTGCATCAGTGATAACGTTGTCCACCCCTGCCCCGCCGTGAGGGTGAGATGCCCTATAAAGTCAGTGCGCAAAATATCCAGCAGGTGGGTGATACCGCCAAGCTCCAGCAACCCGACCAGTGGCAGCATTACCAGCCCGGTGACCATCAACAGTCCCTGGAATACATCGGACCAGACCACCGCGATAAAACCGCCTTTGGTGATGTACAGCAGCACCACCAGAAAGCCGATGGTCGCACCGAGATAGTGATCAATGCCGAGGAAGGCATTGAAAGCCTTGCCGGTGGCAAAGACCTGGGAGCCGGCATAGATGGGAACAAAAATGACCAGCGCCCCGGCAGCGATCAGACGCAACCAGTGGCTGTTGTCTGCAAAGCGGGATTCCAGGAAGTCGGGGATGGTCACGCTGTCGTACTGATCAGTCAGGCGCTTGAAGGGTTTGGCCATCCACAGCCAGGCGATACCCACGCCGAGCAGTTCACCGACGGCAATCCACAGGCCCTGCAGTCCAACGGCAAAGCCGGTACCGGTCAAGCCAAGCAATAACCAGGCGGATTCGCCGGTGGCCCGGGCGGAAAAGGCCACGTTGATGAAACCCAGTTTTTTACCGCCGGCGTAGTAGTCGCGAATATCGTGCATGCGCCGGGAGGCAAACCAGCCGATGGCCAGCAGGATGAGGCAGTAGATGAAAACTGCCGATGATTTCCAGAACAGGTCGTTGATAATCTTGCCCCTGACTGAGAACGGTTAAAGATTACATCCCTTACCGGGATGCAGTTTCCTCCTGAAAACGGCTGGCGGCCGCCTTGTTCCAGGTGATAGTAGCCACCCCATAGGTAAAGGTGGCATCCAGGAAGGGAATTGGCACTGAATAATCTTCAGGTTTTACCAGCCCCCTGCCCATAAGGTCGATCAGGGTGCGCATGTCGTAAATATACTGCATGGTCAGCTCATCACCCGGATACTGCCAGGAATGAGCGCTGTGAATGCGCAGAGCGTCGGTATCGATACCGAAAGCGGCATCTTCAAGCGTATTGATTAACCTGTCGACACTTTCCCGATAAACCAGAAAGCTGTCATAGTCGAAGAGCCAGACACCGATGCCCGAGCCCATGGCATCCCCCGTGAATACCAGGTTTTTATCCTTGATGAAAAACAGCGTGGAATGCGGCGTATGACCGGGCAGTTCCATGGTGTCCACCGTGATGCCACCCAGATCCATGCTGGCACCGGGTGCTGTCCACGTGGTCTGGTTGTCTGGGAACTTGTCGAGCGCGGAGAACTCACCTTCAGACAACCAGAACCTGGCCTGCACATCACCAATAAATACCGGTGCCATGCCCAGATGGTCACCATGAAAATGCGTAGCGCTGATGTAGAGGGGTTTGCTGCCCACCACACCATAGACCAAGTCATGCAGGGACTGCGCGGCAGTGTCATCCCAGCTTACCGGGTTGGACATGTCGATCATCATGGCCTTCTCGGAGCCCACGACCAGATAGATGTCCGAGGTGTTGTTCATGCCGGCTCTGTTGCCATCAGAATCAAGCTGGATACCTCGGGGGTTGCCAGAATTGTAGTCCTGGATATTCCAGACCCCGTCACTGATCGCATGGAGCGACCAGGGGCCACGTTCTTCCACAACCACAGGTTGGGCCTGGATCACAAAGGCAATAAACAGGAGGCAGGAGGCAAGCAGTGAACGAATCATTTGGGAGACAGGTAGGCGCCAAGGTCGGCAAGTTCTTTATCGCTGATTTCAGTCTTGCGGAACGGTGGCATGATCTTGACGCCGTTGCGGACATAAAATGCGACCAGTTCCGGTGTCAGGTCCAGACGCTCTTCCAGTACCGCCGGTTTTTCACCCTTGTACAGAATTTCCAGGGCCGAGGTGCCGGGATGCTTGCGTCCGCCCGGGGCATGACAGGGTGAACACCAGTGGGAGTAGACCTTTGCCCCGTTCGCAACATCCTGTGCCTGGAGACAGACGGGCAGCAACAGGGCAAGCAGTATCAGCAGCCTAGACATTACCGCTGTCCTCTCGCAGGTGTTTCGGCCAGATACCATAACGACCGGCGGAAATGATGCCGTTGGGGTCGATGGCATCTTTCAGGCGCTGCTGCAAACGCATCAGGGCATGGTCATTGAAGGAATAGGCCTGTGCGCAATCGTCCATGAAGGCTGTATGGGTGCGGTATTCCCCCCAGCCATGTTCAGCCGCCACCCGGACCAGCTCGCGAAATATTTCCCGGGTCTTGCGGTTGGTATCGGCATCCCGACTCACCGTAAAGCCCACCAGGATCGTGAAGGTGCGCTGGTGATAGGAATACGGCGGAATATTGAATACGGTATTGGCACCCATGTCGCGCAAGACTTTGGCAAAGACCTTGTTGGAGTCCAGCACGGCCTGTCCGGTCATTGGCACCACGGGCGAGAAACCGAGATGCCCATTGCTGCCAGCGGGATTGAAACGGGAACGGTTGCCCAGCTGAAACACAGACATGGAGGGTACGCCCAGGTGGTTCTCGTCAGCTGTCTGCATCAGTTCCTCATAGGGCATGGGGAAATCGAAGGATTCCTGGTCCTCGAAACGCACACCGTCAATATGGGCAAACTGGCGTTTCACGTATTCCCAGGAGCTGTCGACGATTTCCCGGGGGCCGTAAAACTTGAACTGGGACGTCCAGAACGGCGTGTTGTTGTCCCGGGCAAAAGTATCCAGTATCCCGATATCCTCGTCATTGGCCCGCTCATAGCGCTCCTGCAGCTCCGGGTTCTGGCCCATGGCAAACTGCATCGGGGAAAACACCCCGGCATTGGTATTGAGGATGCCGCTGTACATCATCTTTGACGTGATCCGCACCAGCTCATGAATATCGTTATACCCCATCACCTGCACGGAACCGGAACGGAAAGCCTCCGGTGCCGGATAGAGCCAGAAACCCATCTTGGTGACCACACCGAAATTGGACTGGGCAAACAGGCCATCCAGCCAGGGGCCAAAACCCCAGCGGTACTGCTGCCAGGTCTCGGCATTGGGCAGCGCGCCCATGCCCGTACGCACGATATCCCCGTCCGCCAGCACCACCTCCATGCCACAGTGGGCCTCGAAATGATCGCGATAGGGATTCACGGTATACCCGACGCCATGATCGAGGGAGTTGCCGATCAGGCTGCCCCAGCCCGGGTCAGGACAGTCGATCCACAAGTCCAGACCCTTTTCCTGGATGTAGTTGTACAGGTCAAAATAGGACACCCCGGGTTCCACCAGGGCATAGGCGTTTTCCTCACTGACCTCAATGATGCGGTTCATGCGCTTGAGGTCGAGCACCACGCTGCCATTGAGGACCGGGGCAGAGCCGCCATAGCCAAGGTTTTTGCCGGTGGACACCGGGTACACGGGAATGCGGTACTGGTTGGCAATGCGCATCAGCGCCTGGACTTCCTCGGCGCTCTGCGGGGCCAGGGCAATGGACGGAATCTTTTCCTCTTCCTCGCCCCAGAGAGGGGAATAGGCATCCCGGTAGAGATCGACATCGGCTTCATCGGTGAAGACCCAGTCAGCGCCAATGCTATCTTCGAACTCCCGGACAGCCTGGTCGAAATCCTGCTGACTGACTCCCGGTGGATACCTCATTGCTTTTCCTCTTGCTGTTTTGGGTATGGAACTGAAGAAAGGGGAAGGTTCCCGGCACCAGGCCGGGAACCTTTGGAAGCGATCAGGCGGCGTACGCGTAGATCATGGTCAGCACACCCAGGACACTGCCCAGGAAGATGCTGTGCTTGAACGTGAAGCGGAACAGCTTGCCTTCTTCTGATCGGGTCATGCCTGTGGCAGCCACGGCCACGGCCAGACTCTGAAGACTGATCATCTTGCCCATGACACCACCTGCTGAGTTGGCCGCAGCCATCAGCACGGGATTCAAACCCAGGGAGTTGGCAGTCACCACCTGCAGGTTGCCGAACAGGGCATTGGCGGAGGTATCGCTACCGGTCAGGAACACGGCCATCCAGCCCAGCATGGCGCTGAAGAACGGGAACAGACCGCCGGTAATGGCAAAGCCCAGACCCAGGGTCACAGTCATGCCGCTGTAGTTCATCAGATAGGCAAGACCCAGTACCGACGCAATGGTCAGCAGTGAGAAGCCAAGCTGCTGAACCACTGAAATCAGCAGCTTGAAATAGGTTCCGGGAGAAACCCGGAACACGATGGCAGCAGCCACGGTGGCAAAGGCACACGCAGAACCGCCAGCGGAAATCCAGTTCAGGTTATACACCGCCGCATAGGGTGACGGGGTTTCCACGACTGGAGCCGTGCGGGCAATGGCATTGTGCAGGCCGGGCCATTCAATGGCAACGGTCACACTGTTGAGGAGCTCATCGATCACTCCACTGCCCCAGATCAGTACAAAGACGACCAGGAAGATATAGGGCGACCAGGCATAGATGGTACGACCAAAACCATGGGACTGCGGATGAATCTGGGCTGCATGCTCTCCTTCCAGCACAAAGTTGTCGCTGGGCTGCCAGAGTTTGAGCAGCACAACCATACCAATGATGGCCGTCAGGGCAGCAACGATGTCCACCAGTTCCGGTCCGACGTTATTGGAAATCAGGAACTGCATGGAGGAGAAGCACAGTCCGCAGACGATGGCAGCAGGCAGCACACCTTTCAGGCCTTTCCAGCCACCCATCACCAGAACCAGATAGGCCGGAATAAAGACGGAGATCGGGGCACACAGACGACCCACCCAGGCGCTCAGCTCATCCACCGGCAGGCCGGTCACGCTGGCCAGGGTAGTGACAGGCACACCGATGGAACCGAAGGCTACCGGGGCAGTATTGGCCAGCAGACAGATGCCGGCAGCGAAGAACGGAGAAAAGCCAAGGCCGGCCAACATGGCAGCAGCCACGGCAACGGGGGTACCGAATCCGGCCGCTCCTTCAATGAAGGCCCCCAGGGCGAAGGCAATCAGCATGGCCTGCAGACGGCGGTCGGCGGTCACGCCGCCAATGGAATCCTTGATGATCTCGAAATTGCCGGTTTCCAGGGTGATGCGATACAGCACAATGGCCCAGTACACGATCCAGCCGATAGGGAACAGACCGAAGGCGGCCCCCATGGTGGTGGAGCTGACCACCAGGCCAACCGGCATTTTGTATATGGCAACCGCGACGATGATGGCTGCTGCCAGACCGGACAAAGCCGCCACCCAGGCCGGTTTGCGCAAGATGCCGATCAGGATGAGCAGTACGAAAATCGGCACTGCGGCAAACAGGGCAGAAAATGCCAGGCTGTCACCCACAGGCAGGTAATTTTGTTCCCACATGAAACATATCCCCCGAAAATTGATTTGTTGTTATTGCCTGAAACCCGGCCGGTTGGCTGTGTTCCGGATCAGGGTAGGATGATCGCGCAATTGCCGGTCAGGGTAAAGTTCCGGTTGCCCCGAATAAGGTAAAACCGCCCGGGGCCGTGGACTCACCAGGGCTTACTGGCTATGATCTGGCCTCCTGTAATTACCCGATCTGCCTGACGTGCAGCATGGAATCCCCCATCAACGGCATACTCATCAGCATCATCGTCTACATCCTGCTGCAACTGCTGGTTTGCGTGGCAGTGATGCGGCGGATGAAAAACGAACAGGATTACCTGCTGGCTGGCCGCCGCCTTGGCCTGCCGATGATCGCCATGACCATCTTTGCCACCTGGTTCGGGGCTGAGGCCTGTATTGGAGCCGCGGGGATCATTTACCACGAAGGCCTGTCTGGCAGCCGTGCCGATCCCTTCGGTTATTCCCTGTGTATTTTCTTTCTGGGCCTGTTTTTTGCCCGCAAACTCTGGGTCCGTAAACTCACCACCCTGGCGGATTTTTACCGCCAGCGTTTCGGTCCCCGGGTAGAAAAGCTGGGCGTCCTGCTGCTGGTGCCACCTTCCGTACTCTGGGCAGCCGCACAGATCCTGGCCTTTGGCCATGTGCTGGCTTCAGTCTCTGCAATGCCAGTAAACACTGCCATTGCCTTTGCTGCCACCATTGTCATGACCTATACGGCACTGGGGGGGCTGCTGGCTGATGCCGTTTCCGACATTATCCAGGGTGTGGTATTGATACTGGGCCTGATACTGATCTTTATCTTTGTGATGGGCGATTTGCCCGATACCTCCACGTTGGCATCAGCCCTGAGTCCGGAACGACTGAGCTTCCGGGCTGAAGGGGAAAGCTGGCTGAAGGTCATCAACAGCTGGTCCATTCCTTTTATCGGTTCCCTGTTTTCCGCGGAACTGGTTACCCGCATGCTGGCATCGCGTTCCGCCACTGTCGCCCGCAACGGCGCTCTTCTGGGCGGCAGCATCTATCTGCTTGTCGGTCTGATGCCGGCTACCCTGGGGTTGCTGGGCCCGGCGCTCATTCCCGGTCTGGAAGACGGTGAACAGTTGCTGCCTGAACTGGCCAAAACCCACCTGCCCACGGCACTGTATGTGGTATTTATCGGTGCCCTGGTTTCCGCCATTCTGTCCACCGTGGACAGCGCCCTGCTAAATGCCGGTGCACTGGTATCCCACAATATTGTGGTGCCTCTGCTGGGGCAATCCACTGAAAAAATGAAGGTGCGTGTGGCCCGGATCAGTGTGGTCAGTTTCGGTTTTATTGCTTACCTGCTGGCCATCAATGCCGACAGCGTCTACTCCCTGGTTGAGGAGGCTGCCGCCTTTGGTTCGGCCGGTATTTTCACCTGTTGCCTGTTGGGATTGCTGCAAAAGCGTGGTGGCCCGGTGACTGCAACCGCCTCCATGCTGGTGGGCATGATCAGTTATGGCGTACTGGCCTACCTCATTGAGTATGAATATGCCTATCTGATGTCTCTGGTCTGCGCATTTCTGACCTTCCTGGTCATCATGAATGTCGAAGCACATACTCACCAGGACACGGGACCTGTACCCGCCCTCGACGCCTGAATGCTTCCTGTCATCATCATGCCCTCCAACATACACTCGAAATAAAAGCCGATGAAAGCTAAAATGCTGCCTGACTTATTAACCCTCCAAGCAGACCCGTTACCTTGAAAACGCAATTCCTCGGCAAAACCCTCTCCGGCCCCTTCACTGTTCCTTCAGGCATCGTTACCTGCTCCGCTTCCATCATCCAGCGCTTTTTTGACGAGATCCCCGAAGTGGGTGTGCTCACCACCAAGAGCATCTGCCTGGAACCGCGGACCGGTTACCGGGAACCCATCCTGAGCCAGTATGCCCCGGGCTGTTTCGTCAATGCCGTGGGCCTGACCAATCCGGGAGCCAGAAAGTCAGCCGAGGTCTTCGCCCAGCTCAAGGTGCCCGAGGACCGTTTCCTGCTGGTGTCGATTTTTGGCGGCAGTGTAGAGGAATATGTGGAAGTGGCTAAAATCCTGGCCCCTGTCGCCGACGGTCTGGAGCTGAATCTCTCCTGCCCTCATGCCAAGGGCTACGGTATGGCCATGGGGCAGGACCCCAAACTGGTTCAGGAAATCACCGCTGCCGTGAAGGCTGCCGTGGATATTCCGGTGATCCCCAAGCTCACCCCCAATGTGCCCAATTTTGCTGAAATTGCGGAAGCGGCTGTTGCCGGTGGCGCTGATGCCCTGTGTGCCATCAATACTGTCGGCCCTGGTCAGCACACCCGTTACGGCCAGCCGGTACTAAGCAATGGTGAGGGCGGCATGTCTGGCAAAGGGGTTCTGCCCATCGCCCTGAAGTGCGTCAACCAGATCAAGCATCTGGGCGTCCCGGTGATTGCCTGTGGCGGCCTGTCCAGTGCCGATAACGTCCGTTCATTCCAGGTTGCCGGTGCCACCATTTTCGGCATCGGTTCTGCCCTGATCGGTATGACCACCAATGATATCGGCCAGTATTTCAAAGCCCTGACCGCAGATCTGGCGGAAGGCTCGAACCAGGCAGAAAGCCAGGTCCGATACGACGTTGATATGGAATTCAAACCTGTGACACTGGTGGAAAACAGGAAGGTCTGCGACGATATCTGCATCCTGACCTTTGACCGCAAGGTTACGGTCAAGGCAGGTGAGTTCATTTTCCTGTGGGTGCCGGGCCTTGGTGAAAAGCCCTTCTCGGCCCTGACCGATGATCCCTTTTCTCTGGTCGTAATCAACCTTGGCCAGTTCACCGATGCCATGATGAGCCTCCAGCCAGGCACTGAAGCTTATGTCCGCGGCCCGCACGGTATTGCGGTGTCTCCCCCGGCCGGTTCCAAAATCATGGCCGTCAGTGGTGGCACTGGCCTGGCAGCGGTTTACCAGATTGTCCGGGATTTTGCCGACGCAGATGGCGATAACAGTGGTGAGTTCTTTATTGGCGCCAGAAGCAGTAACAGGCTGTATTTCACTGACGAATGCAGAAAAATCTGCCCTACCCACATCGCCACCGATGATGGCAGTGAAGGCTACAAAGGATTTGTCACGGAATTGCTGCGTCAGCGTCTGTCGGAAATGAACCAGGAGGAACTCGATTCCCTGGTGTTCTACAACTGCGGCCCTGAGCCCATGGTGCACGCCGCGGTGAAAGTGCAGCAGGAATTCTGCCGCCCTGACCAGATATTCAATGCCATCGACTATCTGACCAAGTGTGGTGTAGGTATCTGCGGCGCCTGCGGCTCACCGGATGGACGCCGGCTTTGTGTTGATGGCCCGTTCATGGTGGACCAGGCTTGAATGATTCTGTTTTCTGCCTCAGAAAATTGATCGCCCGGTAACTGTCGTCAGGTACTCCAAAGCAGCGGCTCCCGCCATTGAGTTTCCTGAGTCTTCCAGGGCTGGAGACCACACAGTTACGGCATATTCTCCGGGCATTACTGCCATGATACCCTCACCAACACCACTTTTGGCAGGCAGTCCTACACGGTAAGCAAATTCTCCGACTGCATCATATAGTCCGCACGTAAGCATCAGTGCATTGATTCGTTTAGCTTGGGATTTGGTCAGAATATTTTCCCCGACTTTGGGAGATACACCGTTATTGGCCAGATGCACTGATGCAGCAGCCTATTCATGACAGTTCATGGTTATCGCGCACTGGTGAAAATATAAATCCAGAACCTCATCAACATCATTCCGAAAATTGCCGCTCCCTTTCAGAAAGTTTGCCAATGCCTTGTTGATAAACCCGGTTTCACGTTCTGATTCTGCTACATCCTCGTCAAAGGTCAGGTCAAAACTGCCACTGAGGACTTGCAAGTAGTCGAGCAGCATTTTTTTGGGATTATCAAGGCCAGAGACCAGGACATCGCAAATAACCAAGGCCCCGGCATTGATAAATGGATTGCGGGGTATACCGTTTTCATATTCAAGCTGCACCAGGGAGTTGAAACGGTTACCGGAAGGCTCTCTGCCAACTCTCCGCCAAAGCTCTTCTCCAGAAATTCCCATGGCCAGGCTCAAGGTGAATACCTTGGAAATACTCTGGATTGAAAATCGTTCCAGATGATCACCAATCTGGAATTGCTGACCACTAACGGTATGCAATGCCATACCGAATTTAGTGGCTGGCACCCGGGCCAAAGCCGGAATATAGGAGGCTACATGCCCCTTGCTGATCAGGCCTTCGACACAAGCAGGTATTTCCTGCATTATCTTTTCGAATTCCACAGACAAAACTTCTGTCATTCAGGTTCAGCGGTAACTGCTGTTGGGCGGTAACTGGGCACCCGTACCCTGGGGACGACTCTGTTCTGCGCCGACCACTACGCGCAGTGTTCCAATGCCGTCAATCGTTCCCTCAATGACCTCACCATCCCTCAGGAAGCGTTGTTCTCCCCGCACTGCCGTCCCCATGCCTACCCCGCCGGAGGTGCCATTGTTCAACACATCACCGGGATAGAGCGTGATCAGGGACGAGGCATACTCCATCAGTTCATACAGGGAATGGATCATGTCACCCGCCATCCCTTCCTGCATCTGCTCACCACCCACGGTAAGCGTCTGGCGCAGTTTTTCCATGGGATCACCGTAAAACTCCTTCGGCACAATCCAGGGGCCCTGCGGTGCAAAGGTGTCATGCCCCTTGCCGACAAACCAGTCCACGCCCTGGAAGCCCCCGGGTGGACGTCCACCGCGATCGGAAATATCCATGGTGACCATGTAACCGAAAATGTAGTCACTGGCATTGGCAGCTGACACATATTTCGCTGTGCGGCCGATTACCGTACCAAGTTCCACCTCCCAGTCGATCTCGTCACGACCATAGGGAATCATCACGGTATCCCCATCGCCGATAACGGCGCCACGGCTGGGTTTCAGAAACAGGTAAGGTGCACCGCGGTTTTCCCGTCGCGCTTTTCTTGAGGCCGCTACTTCTTCCGGCGTGCCCGTTTCATTGACATGGGTGTAGAAATTCACCGCAGCATTCATGATCTTGCCGGGATACATCAGCGGAGGAAGTGTATCCACCTCATTCAGCGCATGAATCCAGGCTGGCCGATTGCTATCCAGGGTGTTATCGGCAATCAGATCATTGACGATCTCATAAAGGCGACGCTTCATGCCGTACTCGTAACGTTCGATCAGGCTGATCATGTCTGCTGGCATGGGGACAGGAGGAACGCTACCCTTTCTTTCGAGGGCTTCGTTGGCGGCATCCAGCTCAACTACAAGGGCATCACGCAACACGATACCCACCTGGGGTTTGCCGTTGATATCAAAGGTACCCAGTTTGAAAGGTGCCAGGATATCGCTATCTGATTGGGCATTGACACCAGTGACAAGAAATATCAAGCAACTGGCTGTGCACAAGAATTTTTTAAAGGACATTGGCGCTCCCCAAGGACTGAATCAAGAAAGGGGATCAAGTGTCTCTCTCCCTTTTCAGAGTGTCAAGGCTCCAGAGAACAGTCTAAAAATGCACTGACAAAAAAAAGGATGCCGAAGCATCCTTTTTCAATTCTGGCAAAAAACGTATCAGCCAGCGTATACGGCATTGGCAGCAGCCACAGCCTTACCGCTATTGATTGGCGCCCCCATACCGGACAGCACGGCATCCAGAGCACCAAGGCACAACAAGACGTTGGTCTTGTTACAGCTTTCGCCCATCAGGCCGATACGCCAGACCTTCCCGGCCAGGGCGCCCAGGCCGGCACCGATTTCCAGGTTGTAGTCATTGAGAAGCGCGGCACGCACCTTGGCTTCTTCCACGCCAGCAGGAACTGTCACCGAGTTGAGCTGCGGCAGACGGTAGTCTGCATCCACGACAAAGCTCAGACCCATTGCTTCAACGCCGGCAGCCAGTGCCTGGTGGTGGTATGCATGGCGGGCCCAGGCAGTTTGCAGGCCTTCTTCAGCCAGCATCACCAGGGATTCATGCAGACCATACATGTTGTTGACCGGTGCAGTGTGGTGATAGGTACGACCACCTGTGCCATCCCAATAGCCCATCACCAGGTTCATATCCAGAAACCAGCTCTGGACCTTGGTTTTGCGATTCTTGATCACTTCCACGGCACGCTCCCCAAAACTGACAGGAGAGATACCGGGAGGGCTGGACAGACATTTCTGTGTACCTGAATAAATGGCATCAATACCCCAGCCATCAACGTCCAGCTCAATACCACCCAGACCCGTTACACTGTCCACCAGGGACAGGGCACCATATTTATGTGCCAGTGCCGTAATCGCCTGGGCATCGCTGCGAGCGCCGGTTGACGTTTCTGCATGCACAAAAGCCACCAGTTTGGCGTCCGGGTTGGCTTTCAGGGCTTCCTCGACTTTATCCGGGTCAACAGGTTTACCCCATTCATCATCTACCGCAATCACTGTGGCGCCACAGCGCTCAACATTTTCCTTCATGCGTCCACCAAACACACCGTTCTGGCAAACGATCGCTTTATCGCCTGGTTCCAGCAGGTTAACGAAGCATGATTCCATACCGGCAGAACCTGGTGCAGACACCGGGATAGTCAGCTTGTTTTTGGTCTGGAAGGCATACTGCAGTAATTCCTTGATCTCATCCATCAGCTTGACGAAAGCCGGATCCAGATGCCCGATTGTTGGGGCACCCATAGCCGCCGTCACACGGGGGCTGACATCGGATGGACCAGGACCCATAAGGGTACGAACGGGAGGATGGAATGATTTGCTCATGATGTACTCTCAGTTAAAGATTCAACTTTGGGATTCTGGAAATAAAAAAAGCCGATAAACGGCTTTTTTTAGTGGTTCAGGTTGGCGACTATGCCTCTTCGACGCTGTCGAAATCTTCTTCAGGTCGGTCAACCAGCTCCACATAGGCCATAGGTGCCTTGTCACCGGTACGTACACCACATTTGATGAT
>CAZBBS010000020.1:0-39224 GCA_964490145.1 uncultured Enterobacteriaceae bacterium | reverse complement strand
CAGGATATATTCAGCTTTGAGTAAGTCTAATAATGACATAATGACCAAGAGATGGGGAAATTAGGAGCCATAAATATGAGTATTATCAATAAGTTAGCAAAGCCTTTGGGGGCCGCCCTGGCATTGTCTGCCCTAGCTGGTGCCCCAGCACAGGCGCATCATTCCTTTGCCATGTATGACATGAAAAACGTGAAGGTTTTTACCGGTGTTGTTACCCGGGTCGATCCAGCAGCTAACCACCTGGCCATTTTCTTTGCTCCGATGAATGAAGACCGCAAAAATGTTCTGCGTGATGAGAATGGTGAACCCATTATCTGGTCTGTGGAAATGGGCGGCTCAGCCACCATGGCTCGCCAGGGTGTATCCGTTAACTCATTTCCACAGGGAACCGTATTCAGCGTAGCCCTGCATCCTCTCCGCAATGGTGAAAATGCCGGTGCCCGTGAAGGTGGGATGTTCAAGTGCCCTGAACGCACTCCTCCAGCCGCAGGCATGCATTGCGATTCCGTGGAAGGCAACCTTCAGATTGGTGATGAGCCATTACCGGAAGATACTCTGGACTGATATTCCGAAAATTAAAAAGCCCGCTTTAAGCGGGCTTTTTTGTGATTAGAAAAAATACTAAATTAATCCGGAAATGAGAGAATCGCTGATGTTCTTGAGTTGTACCATTGCAGCCTCATCCGTTGCCTGCTCATTGGGTGTTGCCGGATTGTTGCCATCAAAATATGCGCCACTGACATTGGACAGGGAAGGTGAGCTAATTAAAAACTCCAGTGTATCTGCGCCGTCATCAATTGTGGTCATGGCATCGGGTAGAGCGGTGGATTCCAGCACCATTTTGGTATTCATCAGGGATGCAGGGTGCAGGCTGTTTGCCGTGACTTTCGTGCCGGCAAGTGATTTGGCAAGGTGATTTGCATGCAGGATTTGGGCTAGCTTGCTTTGCCGGTAGGCCAGGCCATCATCATATTCCTGTTCAAGCATAACGTCCTGAAATCGAACCGGGGCCTGGGCAATTGAAGCCACATTGATGATTCTGGCGTTGGATGTGTGCTGTAACAGGGGAAGTAATTCCCTGACCAGAAGATAGCCGGCCAGGTAATTCACGGCAAAGAACAGCTCGTAGCCGTCCTTGCTGATGGAGCGAGGTGAGTCCGGAGTTCGTGGGCCAATCCCGGCATTGTTAACGAGTACATCCAGTCTGTCCTGCGACGATAGGATGTCGCTGGCCATGGCTTTGACCTGTTTGAGTGAGGACAGATCGGCGTTGTAATAAGTCAGTGAAGTATTGCCACTGGCTGCAGCAATTTCCGCCAGGACAGCTTCGCCCTTATCCGGATCCCTGCCATGCAATAACACCCTGTGCCCCTGTTTTGCCAGGCGTATGGCGACTGCCTTGCCCAGTCCATCGGTTGATCCGGTGATGAGGATGGTTTTCTGCATGATGTTGATCTCAGCGTCGACGTGGGTAAAGGGTATTTAGACGGGGTGGCTTTACAGGCAGAGGAACGGGAGAGCCATATGGTTGGGCGCTGGGTGCGCCCAACCGCTGGACAGTCTTAATTGGTGAATCCGTAAAGACGGTGAGGATTGTCCACCAGCAGTTTCTGCTGGGTGGCGGCATCCGGTGCCATTAGCGGGATTAAGTCCACCAGATCGCCGTCATTAGGCATGTGTTCCTTGATATTGGGGTGCGGCCAATCGGTACCCCAGAGAACGCGGTCTGGCGCAACATCGATAACGGCTTTGGCAAAGGGCATGGCATCGGTAAAGGGCGGGCCTTCAGAGGAAATGCGCTCGGCGCCACAAACCTTGACCCAGCAATTATCACGTCTGGCAAATTCCAGCAGAATTTTGAATGGTTCCTGTTCCAGTCCGTCTTTGGTAGGTACCCGGCCCATATGGTCAATAATGTACGGGACAGGCAAATTATCCAGCAGCTCCTGATGGCCCACCAGGTCGATGGCATCAAAGTGCAGAACGACGTGCCAGCCAAACCCTTTGATTTTATTGATAATACTGTGGAATTCATTCATATCGGGCACACCGCCCAGGTGGCGGACAAAATTGAAGCGACAGCCGCGGCAACCACCAGCATGGAGTTTTTCAATATCAGCTTCTGTAAAGGTGTCATCAATGTTAGCCACGCCACGATAGGCGCCGCCGCTCTGCGCAATAGCGTCCAGAATCGGATCATTGTTGACCCCATGACAACTGGCATTGACGAGTACCGCACGGGTCAGGCCCAGAATACTCTGCAGCTTCTTGAAATCGTCAAGCCCGGCATCCGGCGGGGTATAGGTACGGGTCGGTGAATAGGGGTATTTGTCACCGGGCCCGAAAATATGGCAATGGGCATCGGTTGCGTTAGCCGGTAGCTTGAATTTTGGTGTTTTGGTATTGGGATCAGGTGCTTTACAGGTTTTAATCATTAATCGTTCTTCCCCGAAATGACTGCTCAACAAAGCTGCCTAATTTAGCATAAATGCCTTTTTTTACCTAAATTCTCTGGGAGCAAAACAGGGTCTTCAGACCGGTAATATGCCTGGCATATTACTGCGCTGCAGCTTGTATTGATTCACTGAAATCAAGTAGTCTCGTGCTGACTTGCAAAGTGTGTTGAAACGTGGAGTTGGCAGCATGAATAAATCGTTCAAATGTGTTTTTCTGATCTGGATGCTGGGTTGTCTGCTGCCGGGGTTGGCCAATGCCCAAGCCTGTGATCGGGCCTGCCTGGAAAGCTTTGTGGACGATTACCTGGATGCTCTGGTGGACAATGATCCTGATGCTGTGCCATTGACCCGGAATGTCCGGTTTACAGAGAACGGACAGCAGTTGCGACTCAGTGACGGGCTGTGGCAGACCATGCAGGCCAAAGGGAATTACAGAATCTTCGTTGCCGATGTCCCGGCCCAGCAAATCGCCTTCATTGGCAATATTTATGAGGAGCACAGGGATCCATTACAGATGACTCCGGCCTTGCTGGCCTTGCGCTTGCGGATTGAAGACCAGGCCATCAGTGAAATCGAACACTTTGTGGTCAGAAGCAGCAGTGCTGCCGAACGCATTGCTGACATGCAGCCCAGGAAAGTCTTTGAAGAAACGCTTCCTGAAGAGGCCAGAATGTCCCGGCAGGCATTACTGGAAACCGCTAATCTGTATTTTACCGGTATGCAGAAAAACGATGGTCTGATGGACTACCCCTTTGCCGATGACTGCAACCGGCTTGAAAACGGCATGCAGACGACCAACGCACCAACACCCCCTGGTGAAGTAAGACCGGATCCGTCAGACGCATCTGTCTATTCGATACAATGGACCTGCATGGAGCAGTTTCAATCCGGGCTTATTTTCTTCGTCAACCGTATACGGGATCGCCGTTTTGTCGCGGTGGATGAAGAGCGCGGCCTGGTATTTGCCTTTGCCTTTTTTGACCATTCCGGCGGTGAGTTCAGGCATGGGGTGACACCGGATGGTCGTCAGGTGACGGCGGGCCCTGTCCAGCCCTGGACCTGGGGTATAGCCGAGCTGTTCAAGGTGTATGACGGCAAGCTGCATGAAATCGAAGCCATACTGGAGCGGGTGCCATATGGCATGAATTCAGGCTGGTCCTCCTGGGAGAAAGGGATGTCAGATGAGTTGCAGGATGCAACCATGAGATAAAGCGGGTGCCTTGCGTGGCAGTGGAATGTGCAATGACTCTGCAGCCGCTTTCCCCTACAATGCACCGCTTTAGTTTAGCGATTCTCACAGACGTAGTTACTGATGTTTCTTACCTTCAAGACCATTCATATGTGTTGCGCCCTGATCAGCTTCACGGGCTTCCTGTTTCGTGCCTATCTGATGGTCATCGATTCAAAATGGCTGAAACATAAACTGATCCTGGTGACGCCACACCTTGTTGATACGGTATTCCTGCTAAGCGGTTTCAGCATGGCATTCATCCTCAACATGGGATTGTTTGCCCAGGGCTGGCTGACCATGAAGATTTTTCTGCTGATGTTCTACCTGCTGTTTGTGGGCATTGCCTTGAACCGGGGTAAAACAAAGATCATCAGGATAGTGTCGTTTTTCCTGGCAGTTTTTACCTTTATTTATATTGTGGGGATTGCCGTCAACAAAACCGCTATCAGCTGGTTTGCGATGCTCTGATTTTTCCGGTTTTTCTATCGGCTTTACGGCAGGAAGGGTGGCCGGGTCTATTTGTAACGGATGCCGTGCCGGATCACCATGACAGGTTCACGCAGCGTGCTGAAATGCCGCAGTGGACTGCCTTTCACCGCAATAATGTCGGCGAGCTTGCCTGGGGTAATGGTGCCCACCTGGTCAGCGACGCCCATATAGGCTGCTGAGTCAGCTGTAGCCCACTTCAAGGCAACCAGGGGTTCCATGCCCAGTTCGAAAACCCAGGCCTCCAGTTCCCTCCAGGTGGCCTCTGATGCTGGCAGACCAAAGGTGCCTTCATCACTGCCGAAAGTGAAAATCACACCGCGTTCTCCGAGATTCTGCAGTTTGCGCTTGATGGTATCTGCAGCACCGGAAGGCTGGACCGGAAAGTCAGCACTGGCAATGGCAAGTCGGATATCCTGCTCGATATCTGCAGGCAGGCCCGCAAAATTTTTCGGATCATCCAGCCACTCAGGGTCTGCAGCCAGTTCATCGGCATTCAGGATCGTGCCAACAGTGGGATTCCAGTAAAGAGGGTTACCGCTTTTGGTGCGTTCTTCCACCATGTCAAGAATGTCCTCAGGCAGGCTGGGGGTCTGGATGCCAATATGCTGGATTTCATCCACACCGGCCTTCAGAGCCACACGTAGCTCTTCATCCAGACGGCCGTGAGCAGTGACCCTGACTCCACCTTCATGAGCCGTTCTGACAATGGCATCCATGATCTCCTGGGATTGTTCTGTGGCACCAAGAACCTTGATGAAATCCATGCCGCTGTCAATCAGTTTGCGTGTGGCCCGAATGGCAGCCGATGGTGTGGCAACCGGGGTAATATGGGGCATTGTCGCAGGAGCGTCACCCAGCATGATAGCCGCACCTGAAGCATAGATGGTCGGGCCAGCCAGGTCACCCGCTGTAATTCTCTGGCGCACCAGCGCAATATCATCCGTACTGGCGGCCAGGTCACGCACGGAGGTAACGCCGGCCATCAGGAATTGCTCGGCTGATGCCGGCATTGTGGTGGAACCGAAGCGGTCCGAATAGGTGGAAAACCAGTGGCCAAAATCGGGATGCCCGTTATACAACAGATGTACATGGGGGTCCCACAATCCGGGCAGCACTGTCATGCCTTCTGTTGACACCAGGCGATATCCCTTTGGAATAGGGAGGCGACCTATTGCCCCGACAGCTTCAATCCTGTCACCGTTTACCAGCACAATGCTGTTTGGCACGGGTTGGGCGCCAGTGCCATCAATCAGCAGGCCGCCAACCAGGGCATAGTTTTCCTGCTGTGCCTGCAAGGATACGGCAGTAAAAGACAGGCAGGAGAGAAATATATTCAGCAGCAATTTGCGCATAGTGAATTCCGGTTAGTGAAAATCAGGGCGTGGGGGCTTGCCGGTCAAAGACCCGGACAAATTCCAGTGTTTCAGTGAAGCCTTTGGGCTCTATATAGAGTTCAACTTTCAGGCGAGAACCACCATCAATCAGGGTGTAGGTCTCGTTGGCAAAGCCGCCATCCCTGGGACGGGCCTCAACCAGCAGCTTGCCATTTTCCCAATGCGCAAAGGAGAAATCCTCAACCTCATCAAGCCCTGTCAGGCTGACGGACTGGCTTCGGCCATCGGTATAGACGGGACGCTGGTAGTTGTCTGCATAGGTAAACTGATAAGCGGGGGCAGAGAGTGTGATCGTCAGCACCTTGTCATAGGAAATCCTGTCGTACAGCTCCTGCTCCTTGGGTCCGCCGCGAAATCGGTCTTCCTCACAGTTGAACCAGCAACGGCTGACCTTTTCGCCCATTTTACGCAAGGCCTTGGCTACCACCTTGTCGGTGTCATCACTGAGTTCCCGGTTGAACGTCCAATGTCCTTCAAAACCGGGATTTTCCTGCGCCAGTACCTGCACAGGCAACACCAGCAATTGCAGCTGGAGTAAGGCGAGCGCACAGTATGTGACGTATCTGGCTGTCTTCATGAACACATTTCCTCTGCGCAAAAAGTGTAGACGCTCGCGGCTCAAAATGCCAGATTGGGCTATCTGCCCGTGTGTCTGTCATTTATACTCAAACGACTGCGGTATTGTTATGCTGCAGTTCACAGTTGTCCAAACGTACAACACAACAAGAGAGTCAGGGGATGAAGTTCAGAATTCAGACTATTTTTCTCACATTGCTGTCAGCAGCGTGGCTGGTGTCTTGCAGTGAACAGGAAAATAACCAGAGCGTCGGGAGCCGCATCGCGGAAGATGCGGAAATCCAGGTATTGCAGGGCCGCCTGGATGCGCTAAAGGATAGGGCGCAGCGGGTCAGGGATGCCAATGACATCAAGCGCCTGCAGCGTGCCTATGGCTACTATCTCGATGAAGCCCAATGGGACGAGATGACAGCCTTGTTTACCGATGATGCCACTGTCGAATATGGCCGCGATGGTTTGTATCGCGGGAAGGAAAGAATTCGCGAATATCTGTACAAACTTGGCGGCGATCAACTGGGGCTTGCCGCAGGGCAGCTCAATGAGCACTACCAGTTGATGCCTGTGATTACACTTGCCGAAGACGGCATGACGGCAAAAGGCCGCTGGCGGGCCCTGATCCTGTCCGGGAACTTCGGGGAATCAGCCAACTGGGGTGAAGGCCCTTACGAGAACGAATACCGGAAGGAAGATGGGATCTGGAAGATTTCAAAAGTCCGCTGGTTCCAGACCATCATGGTGCCCTATGAAGGGACCTGGGCAAAAAATGAGGACGTCAACAAGGGCAAATACGTCTCTGACCAGTTTCCGCCGGACGAGCCCCAGACTGACACCTATGGATCGTGGCCGGAAACATTTCTCCCGCCTTTCCATTTTGACAATCCGGTGGGGCGTTACATGCCTGCAGCTGATGAGGGAGGAGAAGGGTGATGAAATTGTTGAATGCTTTGTTGACTCCCGCCTTGCTGTTGGCGGCCAGTGTCGGTGTTGCCCAGCAGAACACGGCCGAAGCCCTGTCAGCTGAAATAGCTGCGCTTGAGCTGGAACTGACACTACTGGAAGATGAAAACAGCGTTGAGAACCTGCAGAAAATTTTCGGGTTCTATATCGACAAGCACCAGTGGCAGCAGGCTGCTGATCTGTTTGCCGATGACGCGACACTTGAGATGGGTGGTTCAGGCGTTTACTCAGGCAGGGAACGCATTCTTGCCTATCTGAATACGCTTGGCGCTGCGGGTCCGCAGGAAGGCATCCTGGATGATCATATGCAACTGCAGCCTGTTATCCATGTATCCCCTGATGGTACTGCCAGAGGACGCTGGCATCACTTTTCCCAGGAGGCCGAGTTTGGTGTCAGTCATCACTGGGGTGCCGGCACCTACGAAAATGAATACGTAAAGGACAATGGCGTGTGGAAGATCAGCAAGCTGCACCTGTTTTCCACCATGCGGACCCCCTTTGATGATGGCTGGCATGTTACGGCTTTGCCAAGAACACAACCCAGCACAGACTTGCCGCCGGATCTGCCACCTTCCGTGGACTATGAAAATTATCCGGCAGTTTTTGTGATTCCTTATCACTATGGCAACCCGGTGACTGATCCGTATTCGCCAGACCTGTCGTCTGCACAGCCAGGCAGTGAAGACCTGTCTGCCATGAGTTCGGCTCTTGACCGTTTGGAGAAACGGGTTGGCTTGCTGGAAGATAAAAATGCTGTTGAAAGGCTTCAGGTGGTTTACGGCTACTATCTGGCCCGCAACCAGTGGGATGACCTGACCGGTATTTTTGCTCAGGATGGAAGTATCGAAATCGCCATGCGTGGCGTTTACCGGGGCAGTGACAGTATTCGTCGCAATCTGAATCTCTATGGGGTTCAGAATGAGCTGCCTGGAGAGCTGCATAACCACATGCAATACCAGACAGTGATCCATGTGGCAGAAGATGGCCAGTCCGCCCAGCTGCGATCAAGGGCCTTCAGTATGATGGGGACCTTCGGCGGCGTAGGGCGCTGGATGGGCGGCACCTACGAAAACATTTATGAAAAACGTGACGGGGTCTGGACCATCTTCCTGGATCAGCAAATCAATACCTATTTTGCCGGAACAGATGATGGCTGGATTAATCTGACCCGTTCCAATCCCCCGGGTATCACCGAGAGCAACCCGCCTGATGAACCACCGACTCTGCCTTTCCAGATGTATCCGAAGGCATTTCTCCCACCGTATCATTACGCCAATCCGGTAACGGGCAGAACCGAAGTGGTGCAATAAAGAGAATGTGATGTCATCAAAAAGCCGGGCATTGGCCCGGCTTTTTTTATGTTTCTGGTTTTTGTCTTTTTATGTCGTTGCGCTATTTTGCGGGTTCGATTTTCAGGATGGCGCCGTCACGTTGTTCGGTGGCCAGATACAGGAACTCATCCGGCCCCATTTCCACATCCCTGACACGCTGGTGCAGGTTGGTAATCAGGGATTCCCGACGCATTTCCTGGTAGTCACGATTGATCATGACCCGCTCCAGATGTCCTGTGCCGGGAACTTCACCGGTACGCAGGGCGCCGACAATGATGTCGCCTTTCCAGGCGGGCAGGGCGTCACCGGTATAGAACAGCATGCCGGATACCGCAATGGCAGGCATCCAGTACACCAGGGGTGGCTCGAAGATGTCATGCGTAGGACGGTCATTGGTTTGCCAGGGGCCAGGATAGGTGCGGCCCAGGCTGACGATGGGCCAGCCGTAATTGAAACCGGGTTTGATGAGGTTGATTTCATCACCCCCGTTGGGGCCATTTTCGTTCTGGAACACAGCACCGGTTTCCGGGTGAATGGCCAGGCCAAGAGCGCCGCGATGGCCATAGGAGTAGATTTCGCCTTTGGCATCCGACCGGCCGGAAAAGGGGTTGTCTGCAGGAACACTGCCATCATCATTCAGCCGTAATACCTTGCCTCCCAGGGAGGAGAGGGACTGGGGATCGCCTCCGGAGGTGGTGACATACAGTTTGCCGTCCTGGCCAAAGGCAAGGCGACCCGCACCGGCAATACCGGGGCCCGGATCAAAGATGTCTGTAAAATTTTCGAGAGAGGAGCCAGTCCAGCGGGCACGTCCGATGGCGATGTTGCTGGTACCCCCTGACTTGGGCTTGGTATAGCTGAGGTATAAGAGCTGATTGTTGGCAAAATCCGGGTGTTTTACCAGGTCAATATAACCGTGGGATGTGCCGCCTTGTCCTGATTCACCGGAAAATACCGATGGCGGACCACCTGGAATGGGCGTCGGCTCCAGATGACCGTCCTGGATCAGGTACATTTCACCACGGCGGGTGATGACAAGAAGATTGCCATCGGGCAGAAATTCCAGCGCCATCGGGTATTCGATTTTGGCCACAATCGATACCTTGATATCCATGCCTTCTGCTGTGGGATAGACCCATGGGCCTTCTCCCAGGGGGATGTTTTCCAGACCTGTCGGTGCTGTGGGGTAAGACCCGCTGAAGGGGATGTCGCGCTGGCCTAGTACTGCAGTGAACGGCAGTGTGCAGGCAGCGATCAGGGAAAATATCCGGATGGGTAGACGTCTAATCATTACAGGTTTCCTGTCTGGTTTCATCGAATGCGGTGTTTATACCACCTGAACGGGGCTTTGTTAATGCAGAGCCCTGGTCAGAGAAAGGTTTTGCTGAGGAAATCGATAATTTTCCGATTGTAGGCTTTGGCCAGTGCGGCACCTTCTTCCTCTGTCATATCCCCGCGCCGTGCCAGGCTCTTGCCAACAAGTTCAGGCTTGCGAAACAGAGCAACAATGACGGGGTCGTGCAGGTGCTCATAGTACTTGTCTATGGTGAGAACGGTACGGGGATCCTTCCATCCCCACAGGGGGCGACAGTCCTTGGCTCTTATCAGTTCAGCGGTATCCACGTCATTAAGGGGCTGGTCCATGTTGTCCCAGATATCCCCGCCGAGGATGTCGACATTCATTTTCAGAAAATCCATATCTTCGAAATGGCCTTCCGGATTATCGGGCAGGCCGGATAACAGGTCGTCACCCATATGGACCCCGGCTTCATGCAGGGCCTTGGCTACCAGGCTGGACGCGCTGCGATGACAGCCCAGCACCACGAAAGTCTTGTTCACGCTTGGTTCTCCGGTTGTTCAGGTTTCATCCAGCGCCAGTGGGCCCTGGCATTGCCCTGGGCGTCGACGGCACGCATGTAGTACGTGCCCGGACGTATACGTTGC
The DNA here is from genome assembly GCA_964490145.1 of uncultured Enterobacteriaceae bacterium. Taxonomy (GTDB): domain Bacteria; phylum Pseudomonadota; class Gammaproteobacteria; order Pseudomonadales; family Pseudohongiellaceae; genus Eutrophocola. The sequence goes on along the minus strand of CAZBBS010000020.1, from coordinate 28,846 downwards.
CACATGGGGGTATTGAATTTAAAGGTCGGGCCGGGATTCCGGGCTCTGACAAACACAATAAAATCTTCCTGCACACCAAGATCTATTTTTAGACAGCCTGACGGTACGTCAAGGACGGGAGACTCCAGCATGCTGCCGAGGTCAGTAAATGCCGGTGTATTTTTCGATAGCGGCAAGGGCGGGGCGCCATTAGGGTAATATCTGTCCAGAAAGATCTTTTCGCTGGCCTTCATCAATACGGCTTTGCCTTCCGGTGGCTCAGATGACTGGTTCCAGAAATGCACTGCACTGGCGTCCGCAACACAGACCGGCATGATCCCTTTGCGCATCAATCTGCCGCATAAATCCGTATCTTCGTAATACAGGAAAAACGCCTCATCAAAAATGGCAGTCCGGTTCTCCCTGAACCAGGTGTTATCGACCAGTAAACAGGCACCGGAAAGAACCGGTTCTGTGAAGGTCCCCTGTTCCTTCCAGAAGCGTTCATGCCGAGCCATGGCCAGTTGAGTGATATCAGGCTCGGCTGAAATGCTGTTGTGCGGCAGATTGCGATCAGACAGGAGCCATAACGGGTGACCTAGGGCCGGGGGCAGTTGCAGAGTACAGTCCTCGTCCCAGTAAAAACGCGGACCACACAACGGCGCATGTAATTCCCTGGATGCTGCAACAAGCTGCTCCAGGCTGCCTTCTGTCAGGCGTACATCAGGATTCAGGATCAGGAGCCAGCGGGTGGATGCCTGGGCCGCAGCGCGATTGGTGGCGGCGCCGAAACCGAGATTATGCCGGGGCCGAATAATGGTTGCTGACGAGAAACGCTCGTCGTCGGGAAGGTCGCCACTGTTATCAACGACGATAATGCTGGCAACATCTGGCAATAGGGAGGCAATCAGGGCAGCGGTGTCATCACTGCTGCCGTAATTGATGATGGCGGCTGTGACATCTTCCCGATATCGATTGCTCATCTGCCAGGACATTCAGAAGCGGTCAAGGTCGTTGGCCATGACTACTTCGCCTTCGTAATCGCGTTTTACCTCGGCAACGATATCGTCGGCTGATGCGTTGAAAAACAGGATGTGATACAGCACAACCAGACCAGGCCTGGCGATATTGGCGACAGCAGCGACCTGGCTGCCGCTGGTATGGGAGTGGCCATGGTATTGCTGCCAGAATTCCGACTGCTGACTGAGCTGGTCGCCGCTGTAGACTTCATGGATCAGGATGTCGGCCCCTTTTGCTTTCTCAGCCAGCGTATCACTGTAAGTGGTATCTCCGGATATCACGATAACCTTGTCTTTCGTGGTTACCCGATAACCAAAGGCCGGTTTGATCTCGCCGTGGGGCACAGCGAAGGCTTCGACGGTAATGTCATCATTACGGAAAACGACACCTTCCTCGATCTCATGAGCTTCGGACATATAGCCTAACCGGTCGGTAACCAGTTGTTCGGGTGTGCCAGCGGCCCTGATATCGGCTTCCACTTTCAGCATGTCGGTCATGCTGTCCACATAAGATGCCAGCCCCCTGGGTCCGAAAACAGACAAACGCTGTTTGCGACCCCACCAGCGGTGGCTGGACAGCTCCGCGATATCATGGATGTGGTCGCTGTGCAGGTGCGTGATAAACAGGTACTTGATGTCCTGGGGGTACAGCTCTGGCATATCGTATTTGTTCCAGGCTTGCATGGCTTTCTTGACCATGCCGCCTCCGGCATCAAATACATAAGCCTCGCCATTGGTCACAATGGCGACACCGGGGCCGGAGCGATTGGCATCGGGTACAGGCGTTCCGGTGCCAAGGATGACAACCCGGGTGTCGTCCTGGGCCAAAATACCGGTTGAAAATATGGAAAAAACCAAGAGGACAAGGGCGCTGGTCAGGCGAGAAAAATTGGCATTCATCTTGTCGTTTTGATCTGGCGGGAAGGTTCGGGAAGCATAAATAACATCTGGTACAATGGCAAGAAACGCCACCCCTTGTCCCGGCAGTTTTCATGACTCCAGAGCTAAAATCCCATATCGAATCCTTCATGGCACAGGAGAAGCTGCCAGCAGCGTATCTGAGCACAGTTGAACAGTGGTTCTTGCCCATGGTGGAAGACGTGCTGCAGCGCATAGCCAGGCACCAGGGCACCTATGTGATTGGTGTGACTGGCTGCCAGGGAAGCGGCAAGTCCACCCTGGCGGCATTGGTTGTCATGCTGCTGAACAGGATGCTGGGTTTGCGCTGCGTTAGTCTGTCAATTGATGATTTTTATCTCACCCATGCCAGACGCCAGGAATTAGGCGCCACTGTTCATCCTCTTCTGGCTACCCGTGGTGTTCCCGGAACCCACGATGTTGATCTCGCGCTGACGACCCTTCTTGCCCTGAAACAGGAAGGAGAGGTTGCCATTCCCCAGTTCAGCAAGGCCATGGATGATCGGATCCCTGAGGCCGACTGGCCCAGGATCAAGACGCCTGTGGATGTCATTGTTCTGGAAGGCTGGTGCCTTTCAGTGGATGCCCAGACTGATGCGGATATTCAGGAGCCATTGAATGAACTGGAAGCACAGGAGGATAGCGAAGGGCGCTGGCGACGATACGTGAATGAGGCAATACAGGATCGCTATATGGCATTGTACGCACAGGTCGATTACCTCATTATGCTAAAGGCACCGACGTTTGAAAAAGTCTTCGACTGGCGCCAGACCCAGGAAGACAAGCTGGCGGAAAAATGTCGTTTGGAAAACGTACCGCAGGAACAGGCGGCACGTATCATGTCGCCGGCGCAGCTGCGTCGGTTTATCCAGCATTATGAGCGGGTGACCCGGCATGGTTTGGAAACACTGCCGCACAAGGCCGATGTGGTATTCCAGTTGACTGACCAGCAGACCATTGATAAAAAACTTTAAAACAAAAAAAACGATTGCAGGAAGATTCATGCAGGAACTGATTTCAAAACTCCAGAAAATTGCCAACAACGATGTGCTGCTCGGTGACAGTATCTCCGAGAAATACCAGCATGACTGGTCTGCGGATGCTCCCTGTCAGCCGGGCGCGGTATTGCGTCCATCGACAACACAGGCCCTGTCTGAAGTCCTTGCTCTGTGCCATGCCTATGATCAGCCTGTCGTTGTCCAGGGTGGCCTGACCGGCCTGACAGGTGGCGGCATACCCAAGGCAGGAGAGTTTGCCATCAATCTGGAAAGACTGAATGGGGTTGAGGAGCTGGATCGGGATTCCATGACCATGACTGTCATGGCTGGCACGCCTCTGCAGGTCATCCAGGAAGCCGCGGATGATGCCGGGTTTATTTTTCCGCTGGATCTGGGAGCCAGGGGAACCTGTAATATCGGCGGCAACATATCCACCAATGCCGGAGGCAATCAGGTGCTGCGATTTGGCATGGCCAGGGCGCTGGTTCTGGGTCTTGAAGCGGTCATGGCTGACGGGACTGTCATCTCGTCAATGAACAAGATGCTCAAGAACAATTCCGGGTACGACCTCAAGCATCTGTTCATTGGTACTGAAGGCACACTGGGCGTTGTATCCCGCGCGGTTCTCCGACTGTTTCCGAAATCCGTCAGCCGCAACACGGCTCTGCTGGGAGTGGACGACTTTGGCAAGGTGGTGGATCTGATGCATAAACTGACCCGTGATTTCAGTGGTCAGCTGAGTGCCTTTGAAGTCATGTGGGATTCCTACTTTGAGTTCATCACCAATTATGTGGATAGCCTGAATTCACCCTTTGAAAACCGGTACAATTTTTATGTCCTGGTGGAAATGGAAGGGGGTGATGAAGAAAAGGATGGCGAGCTGTTCATGAATTCACTGTCTGATGCCATGGCATCAGGACTGGTGACTGACGCCCTGATCGCCAATTCGGAAAAGGACCGGGAAGGTTTCTGGAAAATTCGCGATGGTGTGGGTGAAATCGGTGCCTTCATCAAGGATACCGCCAATTTTGATATCAGTGTGCCGATATCCTCAATGACCCCGTTCCTGGCCCAGGTGGAAAAGGAAGTGACTGCCGTCTTGCCCCAGGCAAAGATGATCACTTTTGGTCATATAGCCGACAGCAACCTGCATTTCATGTGTTACACAGGTAGCCATGATGATGTGAAGCAGATGTACGATATCGTTTACCGGGTGACCGGTGATTACCATGGGGCCGTTACTGCTGAACATGGTATTGGTGCCCAGAAGATCGGCTACCTGCAGCATTCCCGCTCTCCCCAGGAAATTGCCCTGATGCAGACCCTCAAGCAGGCCATGGATCCCAAAGGGATTCTTAACAGTGGTCGGGTACTGCCGGCCAGCTGATAAAACTGGGGGCCGGGGATGATATGCCAGACATCATTCCCGGCTGTTCCCCGGGCAATTGCAGAAATATTCGGTAAAAGGCCTCCTCCCCATTGTTTCCGTCCCGGGTTTTGCAGTAAAACTGAAACCTGTGATGTCAGTGAGCCTGGTTTTCGTTGGGTTACACGGTACGGTGCAATTGCGTAGGGGAGATGAAGCAGATGAATCAAATTCGCGTGGCAACCAGCCTGGTTCTGGTTTGGTCTCTGATGACAGGACAGCAAACACGTGCTGATGACCTGCCAGCATTTGACAGCCTGCCTGACTGGAGTGGCACCTGGTCTCGCCGTGGTGGAACCGTGTTCGATCGTGGCACTTGGACGCTCAATGGCGTGAAAACGTCGCCTACAGCACCTGGTGCGGATGTCAGCGGTCTGGGCACCCGGGCCAACCCGCCCTATACCCTGGCCTACGAGGCCATCTACCAGGAACATTTACGCCTGCGGGATGAAGGTCAGTTTCCCGATCCACTGACTCGCTGTATCTCCCATGGGTTTCCCCGGATATTCAATGCCCTGGCACCGGTGGAGTTTGTGATCAGACCGGAACAGACCTGGATACTGGCTGAGCACACCCGGGCCACCATGCGCATCTACACCGATGGCACGCAGCACCCGCCTGAAGAACAGCGCTGGCATAATTTTTACGGGCATTCCGTAGGGCTCTGGGAAGGGGATACTCTTGTCTTTACCACGGTGGCGCTCAAGGGCTGGCGGGATCAGGATTCCGTACTGGATCGCAGCGGCCTGGTCCTGAGTGACCAGGCCCATGCCACCACCCGAATCAGAAGAACCACCGAAAACGGGGAAGACCTGTTACTGGTGGAAATCACCCTGGAAGATCCTCTGGCATTGACGTCTCCCTGGGTGGTCGAAAAACGTTTCTACAAGGATGCGCCAGGCACACGAATTTTTGATTATGAATGCAATGAGTACAACAGGGCGATCGTGGATGATCAGGGACGCAGCCTGATCCTGGACCAGGAAGGCAAAGTCATCCGGTACTGAGCAAGAGACAAGAGACAAGAGACAAGGGGATTACAGTGGCAACGTTAAAATCAGTTCTGGGCTTGTTGCTCATTATCATGTGCGCTTCGGCTGCGGCACATCATTCAACGGTGGGGCAGATTGAGGAAACGGCCATTGAAATAGACGGGGTGGTCAAGGAGTTCCAGTTCAAGAATCCGCACTCCTGGATTCAGGTGATAGTGGCCAACACCGATGGTTCGGAAACCGAATGGAGTGTGGAGTGGTTAATACCCAACATCCTGATGCGCCAGGGTTACAATCCGTCCACCTTCCGGCCCGGCGATAAAGTGAAGGTGCATCTGCGCCAGCATGTAAGTGGTGCGCCCATGGGGGAATTCGATGGCGCTCTCAAGGAAGATGGCACCACGGTAGGGAAGTGGCAGTAAGCGCTTTACTGCCAGGGCAGGGGAGTCTGGTTCAACTGGTCCATGTCGGTAGTCATGTCAGTTTCGCCGGCGTCCAGCTTGTTGTTGGCGAGAATAAAGGACACCACATCAGTCACCTGATCCCAGCTCAGTGACTGCACATTATCCGGAGGCATCTTCTCCCAGACATGCTGGACCAGATCGCCAAGTGTTTTTCCCTTCCAGGTCTTGGTAAAAAATCCACCTTTGAGTGGCGTGCCAAACTGGCCATTGCTCAGACGGTTGCCGTGACAAATCTGGCAGGTTTCCCGGTAAAGCGTTTCCCCACGGGCCACCTGGTCAGTTGAAAATGCCAGCGTGTTTTCCTGACCCTGCGTAAGACAGCAAAAAAGCAGCAGGCCAGGGGCAAAGAGCATTCTGGACAGTGTGAGTTTCAAAAACAGCCTCGGCATTGATGGTATTCCGGTATGGCGAAAAGCGGCCATGTTAATCAAGCAGGGTTAAAAAAACCACCTGAACTGATTTTTATGACTTGCGGTTCAGCAATGGACTGATCAGACGCCGCCAGGCCAACGCCAGACCTGTCCACACCATGAATACACTGGCCAGGGATACCAGGCCGGCGAGGGTCTGGCCGATGGGTCCAAGAACTTCCCCTGTGTGCAGGAAGCGGATAATGGAGCGTGTGCGCCGCCCCGGACTCTGACTCGAAAATGGCCGGGACTCCAGAATCTCGCCAGTGACACCATCCAGCAGCACGTTGTGTCTGTGTTGGGGCTGGCCTCCGTTGCCCAGGTCAAAGGTGACGTCCACGGGATTACCGGGAGGCGTGGAAACGGGCAGGGTAATCACGCGCCACGGATCATGATGTTGTTCCACCCATAGTGAAGCCCGGCTGTACAGCTCATCCAGGGACAGGGCGGTTTTCCCATCAAGCTCGGCGTTTTCTGATGTATTGCCTGGCGTGGGAGCTGTGCCCCGGCCGGGGACTTCCTCACCGTAGATCTGATAAACCAGGGCATTGGCCCAGGGGTAATAAAAGACACTGGCGGTCGCCACAATGAACACCAGGGGTATGGCTGACCAGATGCCAAACACATGATGCCAGTTGAAGTCGCGGGCTTTGCTGTTTCCCCCGGTATTACGAAACCACAACCTGGCTTTGAACATTCCCCATTTCCACAGGCGGGGAAACCACAGGTAGATGCCGCTTATTACGATGAACAGGAACATCAGGTTGCTGGCGCCGGTAATGGCGCGGCCTGTACTGCGCGCGTCCCCGGAAAGATTGAACCAGCGATGAAGCCCCTCTATGGTTCCGAAAAATGCCTCCAACCCGGGAGAGCCGGTTTCCACGATATCGCCTGTTTGCGGGTTGAGGGCTACGCTGCCACGGCGGCCGGCGGTAAAAATGATCGGGGCCCCTGGACCGTTGTTCACCGATATGCTGCTCAGCGACAGGTCGGGATCTGACGCTCTTGCCCGTTCAAGCAGTAAATCCAGCGGTAGTGTTCCGGAAGCGGTATCTGGCTCGGCAAAATGTTTTTCTTCCTGCCAGGCCAGAATTTGACGTTCATAGGTCAGAAGAACACCGGTCACAGACATCATGAGGATAACCAGGCCTGCAACAACACCACACGCCAAGTGTGACCAAAACAGGATTTGTCGAAACATGGGGATGGGTAAAACCTAACAGCTAATGATTCTTAAATGATAATCATTATCAAATGGAAAGGAAAGCAGGATGTGCCTGAAACCGGTATCAATAGGCAGGGGGCTGGGACTCAAGAGTTAACGTATAGCGATTGATCCACCAGGAAATGACAAGACCTGCCAGCAGATTACCGATGGCGGCACCGATAAACATCCCTTTGATATCTCCCAGGGAGGCACCAAGTAGTGCCAGCGGGACATAAAATACAAAGAACCGCAGCAGGCTGGTAATCAGGGCATTTCGTGGTGCGTGGAGTGCATTGAAGCTTGAGGCACTGAGTACCACCATGCCCTGGAAGGCATAACTGGCTGGCAGAATCCTCAGGATGGTGACGATCACATCCACGACACCCGGTTCCTCTGAGAACAGCCTGGCCAGTACTGGTGCAGCCAGTGCGATAAGGACATACAGGATCAGTTGCAGGATCAGGACAAATCGCAGGGAAATTTTCAATGCATGCCGGACCCGGTCCATGGCGTCGGCCCCAAAATTCTGACTGATGAATGGCGGCAGGCTCATGGACATCCCCAGTACCACGATCATGACCAGTGCCTCTACCCGCATGACGACACCAAATCCGGCGACGGCATGCGCGCCATACTGGGCCAAAGCCGCGGTAATAATTCCGGTTGCCATCGGCGTAATTATATTGGCCAGTGCTGCCGGGATGGTGATCTTGAGCAATTGCATCCAGTCCTGTAGCAGTTTTTTCAGGCCTGGCCAGATGAAACTGAGCAATTTTTCCTTTGATACCAGGTAACGCAGGATAAAAGCGACGGAGATAATCCAGGTGATCACAGTGGCAATGGCGGCTCCCTGAATGCCGAAGGCGGGAACTGGTCCAAAACCAAAAATAAACAGGGGATCGAGAACGGCATTGATGCCGGCGCCCAGCATCATCAGGCGACCCTGCAGGCGGGAGTTGCCGCAGGCACGCATGGTGGCGGTTCCTGCGAACTGCACCAGCAGAAAGGGTATGCCCAGGTACCAGGCCGACAGGAACAGGTCGATTCGCTCCAGTGTGGCGGCATCAGCGCCCATCAGGGTAAAAACAGATTCAATGGAGGCCAGAGCAGGAATAATCAGAACCAGGCCAAGCAGGAAGCCGAAGGCTGTTGCGGCAAAGCACATCTCCACCGCTTTGGCCTGGTTTTTGGCCCCGATTGCCCGGGCAACCATGGCCGATGTACCAATACCCAGACCGACGCCAAGATAAGTGATCATGATGGTGGCTGGAAACGTGAAGCCCAGCGCCGCCAGCTGATCAGTGCCCAGCAAACTGACAAACCAGGTATCTGCCAGGTAGTACAAAATCATGGCAACACCACCGATAGTGGTAGGCAGGGTGGTGCGGAAAAGCGTCAGGCCGACGGGATCATTGACCAGGTCAGGTTTTGTGTTGGACGAAAGCGCTGCAAGGTAACGGCTGAACAAAATCAAACCTGCTGATCAGACTGGCGATGGAAAATTCTAGCAGACGGCAGAAGGTGCGCACCAGCCGCATGGCAAAATAAAGCCCCCACTGGTTTAACCAGGGGGGGCAGTATTGGAATGCTGCAGACAGATGTCGGAGAAAATGCGGACTAAACCGGTATTTCACCGTTAACAATGGTGCGGATCATTTCCCGACGATAGCCGTCATAATCATTGAAGGCCTTGTGCAGACAGAGCCGGTTATCCCAGATTACCAGCATGTTGGGTTCCCAGCGCAACCGGCAATTGAAGTCCTCACGGGTGATATGATCGCTCAGGTATTTGAGGATGGGCTTGGCTTCTTCCTGCTTCATGCCCTGGATACCCATGCCGTAGGACGGATCACAGTACAGACTTTTCTGTCCTGTTTCAGGATGGGTGCGGACAATGGGGTGGAACCAGCCTTCCACCATTTTTTTCTGATCCAGGGTCAGTTCAATCTCGCCCAAGCTGAGGTCGTTCAGCTTGTTGTTGTTTTTATGAACGTTTTCCAAAACCCAGGCTGCTGACATGTGTACCTTGAGGTCAGCAATAAGCGCTTTCATCTTGTCGCTGAGAAATTGGTAGGCAAGCTCGGCATTGGTCCACCAGGTGTCGCCACCGTAGGGGGGGACGTCCAGTGACTGCAGCAGGCTGATTGAGGGCGGCCTTTCCATGAATGGGGAGTCAACGTGCCAGCCATCGCCAAATATCCAGTCGACGACGGTCGAGGCCTCCTTGATCAGGCGCTGGACATTGCGGTGTCCTTCAATGCCCTGGGTATAGGCGTCAGTCCCGAACTCTCCGAACCGCAGGGTCAGGGCTTCCTGATCGTCAATGGTCATGTTGGTCTGGTTGCGAAAGTAGATCATCTTGTAGCGGAACAGGGCAGACTTTACCTGTTCGAACTGCTCATCGGTGATATTGGCAATATCCACACCCTGGATTTCGGCACCCATGGCGCTGGCCAGGGGAACAGTTTTGATAGCGGTATAGCCATTCCTGGCATCGTCAAAATATTCCGGAGGATAAAATTGCATAACCTGACCTTTATAATGTTATTGTCTGGAGTGGATTTTAAGTCCGGCAATCATACACAAGGGACGAAGGAATTTGTATTATTGCCAGCAGCAATTCGTTGTCTGAAATCAAGCTGCCTGCTGATACAGCCCGTTACGCTGGCAGGTGTATTCAAACTGGTGTCCTAAAACATGAGGTCACATGAAAAAAGTGTTGTTGGGTCTGGTTATCGTGGTGGTTGTCATTGCCGGCGGTGCCGTATTCCTGTTCAGTAATCTCGACAAGATTGTGAAGACCGGCATAGAAACGGCGGGAACCAGTACACTTGGCACCCGGGTCAGTGTGGGTGATGTTGCCCTGGATCTGGTGGCGGGGACCGCATCCATCTACAACTTCGCCGTCGCTAACCCGGCAGGCTATACCAGTGGGGATATGCTGCGTTTTTCCGAGCTGAGTGTGGGAATCAATCTGCAGGACACCAGTGGGGAGCGTGTCCATATCAATTCTGTGGTGGCACGCAGTCCTTATGTGTTCTATGAAAGCATCGACGGCACCTCCAACATGGATGCTATCAGTGCCCGTTTCGACACCCAGGAAACCGAGGAATCCGAGTCCCAGGTCATGCTGGTCATCGACAGCATTGTTATTGAAGACATCCAGGGCACCCTGCAGTCAGATAAACTGCCTTCTGCGTTGAATGTGGATCTGGGGGATATTCGGCTGTCGGAGCTCGAAGGGTATCCTGAAGACCTGGCGGGCCAGATCATGGGGCCATTGCTGAGCCAGGTAGCAGCTTCTTCTGCCCAGGCCATCGTCAAGGCAACCACGGAGCTGCTCAATGATGCTGCCGGCAAGGTGGGTGATCAGCTTGGTGAATCGCTCGATGATGTTGGCGACAAGGCTAACGAAGCTCTGGACAAGGTGGGGAACCTGTTCAAGCGCAACTAAACCACGCTGGAATGCAAAACGGGCGCTGACCATTCAATGTGCAGCGCCCGTTTTTTGTTGGGGTCTGACCAGACAGCCAGCTGTCAGCTCAGTTTATCCAGATTGTTCTGCCTGAACTGGATGAAGTAATCCAGGGAACCCGGATTGGACATGGCATCCCGGTTGGCGGATTTTTCCGGGTCGCGCCCCATCAGGATCTTGCGAACCGGCACTTCCATTTTTTTCCCTGTCAGGGTGTAGGGGATTTCCTCCACCTGATAGATTTCATCGGGTATGTGGCGCGGTGTGTAATCCTTGCGCAGTTTGTCACAGATCTGTTTCTTCAGGTCGTCATCCAGCGCCTTGCCTTCCGGTAATTTGACGAATAGGGGCATGAAGAATTTCTCACCCGGCAAATCCAGATTCACAATGATGGAGTCTTCCACGCCATCAAGGCCATCCACTGCCCGGTAGATTTCGGCAGTACCAATACGAATGCCAAAGCGGTTCAGTGTGGCGTCGGAGCGACCCAGAACAAAACAACCGTCCTCTTCATTGATCATGAAGTAATCACCCTGGCGCCAGATGCCCGGGTAGGTGTCAAAATAGGTTTCCTGGTAGCGCACATTGCCTTCGTCATTCCAGAAATACAGCGGCATGGACGGCATGGGCTGGGTCACGACGAACTCACCCACTTCATTGATCAGCTGCTTGCCGTCATCGTCCCAGGCCTGCAGGTCACAGCCAAGGTGAGGCATCTGGATAATGCCGGCCTTCACTGGCAATCCGGGCATCGGGCCGCAGAAGCCGGCACAGATGTCAGTGCCGCCACTGCCAGGCGCAACGTAAAGGTCGCTTTTGACATTGTCATAGAACCACTTGGTGCATTCGGCGGACACGACGGAACCCGCCAGCATGATGGATTCCAGTTTCTCGAATTTGTATTTGTCTTTGGGAACCAGTCCCATGTTCTGCTGCATCTGCTGAAGTGTCGGACTGGCGCCAAACAGGACGGCGCCGGCATCATCTGCCAGTTTCCACAGGCAGTCGGGTTCCGGATACACCGGGTTGCCGTCATACAGGATGGGGCAGGCGTCATAAAGCATGGTGCTGACCACGAAATTCCACATCATCCAGCCGGTGGTGGTGAAGAAAAACAGGCGGTCTTCCGGTTTCAGGTTGTACTGCAATACGCCGAGCATGTACTGCTCAAGGAGAATGCCACCATGGCCATGGACAATAGCTTTGGGCAGGCCAGTGGTGCCGGACGAGAACAGGATCCACAGCGGGTGACTGAAGGGAACCTGTTCAAATTCGAAGTCCTCGGCGGCAACGGCAGGTTTGTCCAGCAGTTCATCCCACATGATGGCGTCTGCCACCGGGGGTTCCCGGTCTTCCGGATTCAAATAAGGCAGGTAAATAACCTTCTCGATGCTGGGCAGGGTCTTGATGATGTTCCTGACTTCATCCTTGCGGTTGAACGGCTTGCCCTTGTAGGTGTAGCCGTCAACACAGAACAGGACTTTCGGCTCAATCTGCGACAGCCGGTCCAGGACGCTATGGGTCCCAAAATCCGGTGAACAGGACGACCAGATGGCGCCAATACTGCTGCAGGCCAGCAGGGCTATGGCTGCCTGGGGAATGTTGGCCATGTAGCAGGCCACGCGGTCGCCTGGCTTGATGCCCATATTGCGCAGTTCTGTTGCCAGTATGCGGACCTTGCCTGCCAGCTCGGCCCAGTCCAGTTCATGCAGGATCTGGTCTTCGTTGGCATAGAGAAGAGCGGTTTTGCCCGGTTTTTCATTACGCAGGATATGCTGGGCGTAGTTCAGCTTGCTGCCGGGGAACCAGTCGGCACCGGGCATGGTTTTCTTGCCCAGAACAGCGGTGGCCGGTGATGAAGCCTCAATCCTGAAGTAATCCCAGATGGCCTGCCAGAAATCCTCGAGGTGGTCCAGTGACCAGCGGCGCAGCTGGTGCAGGTCATCGAACTCGAGTCCGTGATTGTCCTTCAGCCATTGCTGGAAGGCGTGCAGATTGGTTTGTTCAACCCATTCCCGGGAAGGTTCCCAGAGTATTTCGCCGACAGTAACCATAGAAACATCAGTCCTGTTTGATATTATTGCCAAACTTCCGGAGAGGCCGGAAAATCAAAGGCGGCAATATTACCATTCATACCAGGCCTGGTCATTACCAATACTGCCTTATGGTGGCGGGGCTGGTGTTCGTTTCACGATATCCTGGCATTTTGTACAGGATGAGCAGTAACCCGTTGAACCGGGTGGAGTTGTACCCTGAATGAAAAACAAGATGTGGATGCATGTGACGGTTGGAACAATCCTGATCTCGATGCTGGTGATCGGTATTATCCTGATTGTCCGGACGGTGAATTCGGACCTGCTGATTCCTGACCTTGATAATGACCTGGCGGCCAGGGGCCTTGAAGTAGCACAGAGTAATGGCTGCGTGGCATGCCATAGCCTGGATGGCGGTCCTGGTCTGGGCCCTACATGGGTGGGCATGTATGGTTCTCGCCGTTTACTTGAGGACGGCAGCACCGTGCTGGTCGATGAAGATTACATCATAGAGTCCATATCCCGGCCTGATGCAAAGGTGGTTGAGGGTTTCGAAAAACTGATGGTGCGTTACTTCCTGCCTCCGGAAGATCTGGATGCCCTGGTCGAGTTCACCCGCCAGCTTGCCCAGTAACTGTCATGTCTCTTGGCAAAGGGATATTGAAGGAATGTTGAAGGGATGTTGAAGAAGGTTGTCATGAAACGCCCATGCTTCCAGGCCGCTTTTCTGTGCGTGTTGCTGGTTCTGGTTGCCTGTCAACAGGATGGCAGCGATGACAACGATGACAAGCAGGCATACTGGGAACAGCGAATCCGTGCCCTGGCAACACTGGGGGCTTGTCCGAGAACCGCAGGCACAGCTGGTGCAGAACTGTCAGCTGAAAGTGTTTGCGGTACGTTTACCGTGCCGGAAAATCCACATGAACCGGAAGGCCGGCAAATTGCCCTCAGACTGATGGTTGTTCCTGCACTGAGCGACCTCCCGGAACCTGATCCTCTTTTCCTGTTGGCCGGCGGGCCCGGCCAGGCGGGCACTGATCTGGCAGCGTTGCTACCAGTGTTTAATGCAGTCCGGACTGATCGCGACATCATCCTGCTGGACCAGCGCGGAACGGGCGAACTCAGTCCCTTTGACTGCCAGCTGGACGAGGAAAAGGGCATGGAACTGGTCCTGCAGGATCCCGGTTATGAGGAAATTCTCGATATTCAGCTGCAGGTGGTACGGGATTGCCTGGCAACCATGGAGGCGGATCCTGTCTGGTACACCACCGACATTGCCATGCAGGATCTGGAGGCCGTCCGCCGGTTTTTCGGCTATACATCGGTAAACCTGTGGGGGGCATCCTATGGTTCACGGGCCGCACTTGCCTACCTGCAGGCATTTGAAGAGAACACCCGCACGGTCATCATCGACGCCATCGCCCCGCCATCCCTGGCGCTGCCACTTTTTACAGCCCGCGATGCCAGCGCATCACTGGAGCAGGTCTTTGTCGATTGTGCGGCGGATTCAAGTTGCAATACGGCATTTCCAAATTTGCGGCAGCATTACCGTGATCTGATTGCCAGGCTTGCAACGCCTGAACCGATTACTGTGCCCCTGGAAAGTGACCTGTCGGAGGTCGGAGGGACACTGGCAGATTATGAGTTCATGAATGTGCTCAGGCAGGTGTTATACAGTCGGGAAGTACAGCGCCTTGTGCCCCTGATGATCGAGCAGGCCTGGCGGGGCAACTACCGGCCGCTGCTGGGTTTGGGCGCATTGGCCGGAGAGGGAGGAATCAACCAGGGTATGTTCCTGTCGGTAATCTGTAATGAGGACCTGTCCCTGATCAGTGAACAGGATCGGTTGGACGCTCAGGCAGCAGACTATCTGCTGGATTCCTCGTTGTTCGAGGATTTCGTGTTCAAGGCCTGTGAGTTGTGGCCGACACGAGAGGTGCCGGCAGCCTATTTCGAGCCGGTCACGGTAGGCCGCCCCGTGCTGATTTTTTCCGGCACACTGGATCCTGTTACGCCGCCATCGTGGGGGGAACTGGTCCAAAAAAGCCTGCCGAATGCAATACATCTGGTGTTGGAAGGGTTTGGGCACGGTACCACGACATCGGGATGTACCCGTAACCTGATGAACACCTTCATTGATACTGGCAGTCTGGATGATCTGGACACTTCCTGTGTCGGTCGATTTCACAGGCGTCCATTCTTTGTCACCCCGGGTGGCAGTGAGCTGCCCAATGATTGAAGTCACCAGTATCAGCAAGGGCTTTCGCAATATACAGGCCGTGGACAACGCCTCTTTCACTGTGCGTGATGGTGCCATCACCGGACTGCTCGGCCACAATGGGGCTGGCAAGACCACAACACTGAGAATCCTCTATGGTTTACTCAAGGCCGATAGTGGCAGTGCGCTTATCGATGGCGTTAATGTGCTGGAAAACCCTCTCATGGCTCAGGAAATCATCGGTGTGATGACCGATGCCCATGGACTCAATCCGAGGCTGACAGCGCGTGAGCATATTAAATATTTTGCCCGGCTCAGAGGAATGCCGGCCTCACTTATCCGGCAGCGTATCAGCACTTTTGTAGAGACTCTGGATATGGCGGAGATCATCGATCGCCGTGCAGAAGGGTTTTCCCAGGGTGAGAAAATGAAGGTCTGCCTGGCCAGGTCGCTGGTGCATGATCCCCGCAACCTCATCATGGATGAACCCACCAATGGCCTGGATGTCATGACAACCCGCAGTGTGCGATCCATGCTTCAATCCCTGAAGAAAGACAACAAATGTATATTGCTGTCCTCGCACATCATGCAGGAAATCAGCGCCCTGTGTGATGAAGTGGTGGTGATTGCCGAGGGGCGTGTATTGATGCAGGGCAGTCTGGATGACCTGGCCAGACTGACTGGTGAAAGTGACCTGGAAGAGGCCTTCATGGCCGTCACAAAGTCAGGTTGAGGATGCCAATACCATGATGTGGTCAGTCATTACCCGCAAGGAACTCAAGGATGCGCTCAGGGACCGGCGTGCCCTGGCAGGTATGCTCCTGTTCCCCGTCATGGGTCCGCTGATGATCTACTTCATGTTCAACAGCATTATTGATATTGCCGAGGAAGCTGGAGATATCACCCTGCCCGTTGTGGGACAGGATTATGCCCATGACCTGGTCGATTATCTGGATCAGAACGGGATAAATATTCTGCCGCTGTCACTCGAGACTCCGGATGAGCCTGACCAGGCATTTTACAATGCCGGACAGTTGGCTGAAGTACGCACACTGATTCGCAGCCGGCAGTATGATTACGTGCTTGTGATTCCTCCTGATTTTGACTCGCTGATCGGCGCTTCCCGCCGAAGCAATATCGAATTGCATCTGGAAAGTACACGCACCAAAGCCGCACCACAGACGGCCAGAATTTCGTCTCTTATTGATAGCTGGGGACGTGAAACTGCCAGCCTGAGGTTGCTGGCCAGGGGAATAAGTCCGCAACTTGTTTCACCGGTGACTGTTGTCAGTATCGATATTGCCAGTCAGCAATCCCGGGTGCAGCGGCTGCTTGGGATGGTGCCGTTTTTTGTTCTAATGGCGGCATTCGTCTGCGGAATGGGCGTGGCTGTCGATGTCACAGCCGGTGAAAGGGAGCGCAAGTCCCTGGAACCCTTGCTGGTAAATCCCGTGCCGCGAAGCACGATCGTTATTGGCAAATGGCTGGCAGCTGTGACGTTTTCAGCCACCGGACTGATACTGGTGCTGGTGCTGAATTTTTTCAGCCTGAGCCGTATACCGCTTGAAGAGGTAGGCATCGTATTCAATATCGGTACCCTGCAGCTTACCGGGATTTTGCTGACCATTTTACCCATGTCGCTGCTGGCGCCGGCGATCCAGATATTTATCGGTATTTTTGCCAGGTCCTTCAAGGACGCACAGGGTTATCTGTCCTTTGTGATGCTGCTGCCGATGATTCCGTTCTTTTACAACATGTTCAATACCCAGGACAGGGCGTTCTGGATGAATTTCGTGCCGATGCTAGGGCAGCACATGCTGCTTAATGATGTGGTCCGGGGGGAAGCGCCCGGTATTACGGATTTTGTGGTTGCTGGAGTATCGCTGTTTATCTATTCGATGTTCTTTGTTTATGCCGCCTCCCGACTCATCCGGAAAGAGCGCATCATATTTTCCTGATTCAGATAGCTAATCCGTCCCCGTTTTATGCTCCCGTTTGTGGGCATTGATATCGACAATGATCTTGAGTGTTATCAGCAAGACCAATGGAAGCAATGCTGATCCAAATGCCTTGACCATAAATCCGCCGATGATTAACGTCAGGTGCATCAGTACGACCCGGCTATAGGGTTTCTGCATCTGTTTCTCCAGCGTCATTGACAGGTATTCCTTCCTGCCCAGGAAATTCTCGACAAAAGAAAATCCATGACTCACTACCAGGGCCAGAATGGCTGGCCACATGTGCAGAAAGAGATCAGCAGCCTGTGCCAGAGTCATGATGCACCGGGTATCAGCATCCTCAAAAAACAGGGCAAAGACGAACATCAGGTGGACTGACATGAATACACCAAAGTGCCCGATGAAAAATACGATGGAGAATATTGCTGCGATACCATCGATTTTTGCCATCTTGAGGATGTTGAAAAAGCCGATAATGGCGCTTTCCAGCCAGAACAACAGCATCAGGTCGCTGATCTGCCAGCCGAAAAACAAGGCACCAAACAGTGGGAAGAGGTTGGAAAAGATCAGCAGAAAACGGCTGAGTCTGCCTGTCTCGGGGGAGTCGGTTGGTTGTGACGGGATGTTTGCTCTGTCACTGTCTTGTAACTGCGCCTGTGCCTGTTCCGCGGCCCGTTCCGCTGCCTTCCCAAGAGCGTCTGGATCAAAGGTTGGCCTGATCGGTATGGGGGAGGACAGGGTGGCATTGATTTTCTGGCATAGCGCGGCAGCCTCGGGTTGGTCGAGGTCGAACCCCAGGCTGACAGGGTTGCCAAGATAATCAAAGGTCAGATGCCGCTTGCGCCAGTCAGCCCCTGGAATAGTCCTGTCTGTGATATAGCGTAGATGGCTGATATAGCGGTGCTCATATCTGGCCTGGGCTCCGAATCCCAGTGCCTCGATACGGATAGTTATTGAAGCCGGTTCTACAATGACCCGTTCCCGGGCAAAAAGCAGCAAAAACGCCAGGCAGACCATGATCAATATGCCTGCAGACCAACCCAGCCCCCAGAACAGGCTGAACAGGAAGGAGGTCAGGTCGAACATGTCATTCATCTGACTGTAATTCAGGTTAAGACTGAACAACGGAATGGACATCACGGACGCCAGCGCCAGAATAATCAGGATGGCCGGCCAGTGTCGGCGAAAGGGAAGTAACTGCATAAAGCCTGACACGGAATTGTCCGGCAAGAGAAAGCCGAACCTGAATCGGGGAGCAAGCGGGCCGGTTCTCTTGCGCTGTCCAAGCTATCTGGCAAGACGCGCCGAGTTTTGCTGTTGGTCCCTGTCAACCATGATCATTGTCCGGTTCCATATCCTGAGCCGAGCTTAATCCAGCAGGAGCATTTGTCAAAGCATCTGACGAGGGTAATATTAAGTCATGCATGGAAAATTGACCCTGAAAATTGCCTTGTCGCTTCTTGTTCTGCTGAGCGTGCCAGTACAGGCGCAGCGGGAGTTTCGCGAATACCCGGGTTTTGAATATGAACCGGATCTGCATCTGCCTGCAGATTGGAATGTACCCGGTGAATTTGTTAGCGGGCGGCTGATGTACCCCTCCAATGTCCGAATGGGGCGCTGGGGCGGCAGCTGGGAGCAGGGCGGTACCAGTTGGGCGGTAGATTACCCGAAGGGAGATCGCACTTTTGTCAGTCTGCTGCGGCGATTCAGTACCATTAATGCCCGGTCTGTTGAACAGCCGGTGAATCTGAACGATGGTGATGATGTGTATTACTGGCCATTTTTGATGGTCGGGCTGGCTGGATACTGGGACCTGAGTGATGCCCAGGCGGCCAGATTGCGGGACTATCTCCTTCGCGGCGGTTTCCTGTTTGCCGACAGTTTTTTCGATTCCTACTCGTGGTCAGGATTTGTGGCTGGTATGAAGAAGGTGTTTCCTGATCTGGCCATCATCGATCTGGAAGGAGACCACCCGGTATTTCACACGGTCTATGATATTCCAGTGCTGGCCGACACCCAGATTCCTAACATGAACTCCCTGATGGGCGGGGGAGGCGGATGGCTGGGGGATGGCCGCGAACCCCTGTGGCGGGGCATCCAGGATGACAGCGGCCGCTTAATGGTGCTCATCGCCTTCAATAACGATGTAGCGGATTCCTGGCAGTGGGCGGATGATTCGCGCTATCCCCATGACAAGGTCAACCTGGGATTAAGACTGGCAGTAAATATTGCGGTTTATGCGATGAGTCATTGAGCCTCCTGCCTGCAGTCAGACAGGAGCGCTTGTCACCTTGCCAGCTTCGTCAATCGTATCGAAAACCCTGACATCGACACCTTCCCTGACATTTTTCAGGTGAGAAACCATTGGGCCGCTGGCATAGGCCTGTGCGGCTTCCCGGGTCTGGAAGAGATAGATGCCGCCTGCGGTTTTGGTATTCTCGTCAACCAGCCAGATTTTCCAGTCAAGGCCGTCAACGTTAAGGAAACGGGGGGCGGCATCAGAGGAATGGGAAATCAGGTCTGATTCACTTTCAGTATAGGGGAAATTGATCTGGACGATGGCTGGCATCTGAGGTGCTCCTTGGAAACTGTTTGGACAGGGCATTTAAATAAAAAAAAGGGCCGGTCACAAGGTGCCGGCCCAAAAGATGGATATACCAGTAGGGGGATATATCCAGGGGATAGTCAATCAATAATGGTCAGATCCAATGGCTTATACGGATGATTTCAGGTAGTCGATCATCGTATTCACATCACTGCAGGTGAAGGGATCTTCCGGGCAGTTATCCATTTTGCCGGGTTCACAGAACACCTTTTCCACCTCGCCGTTGTTAACCACCATGGCATAACGCCAGGAGCGGTCACCAAAGCCCAGGTTCTGTTTTTTCACCAGCATGTCCATGCCTCTGGTGAAATCGGCATTCCCGTCAGGCAGCATCTTGACGTTTTTTACACCCAGCTGCTTGGCCCACTGAAACATGGAGAACGCATCATTCACACTCAGGCAATACACCTCGTCAACACCCATGGACTTGATGGCCTCGTACTGGGCTTCATAACCGGGCAGGTGAGTGCTGCTACATGTCGGGGTAAAGGCCCCGGGCAGGGCGAACAGCACGACACGCTTGTCTTTAAAGATGTCATCTGTGGTGACATCCTGCCAGCGGAAAGGGTTGTCTCCGCCAAGGCTTTCGTCACGGACGCGGGTTTTGAATGTTACTTGCGGTACTGTGTTGGTCATGGTTTTCTCCTGAACAGAATCGGGTTGTCGGGTTTACGCTGCCTACTATAGGGGCTGGCTCAGGATAGGAAAAATATATTGTTTCTATCATATTGATAGGTAGTATCGATAAAAAAGGTTGGCTGGTATGATGCCGTTTTCGGAGTGGTATTCAGTGTGGCCCGATAATAGAATGCCATCTATGTTGTCCGCATTCACACTTCGCCAGACAGCCGGCCTTGTTGCCGGCCCCCTGTTGTTTTTTCTGGTCCTGTTGCTTCCCTTGCCTGCTGGAATGTCACCGGAGTCCCAGCGGGTGGCAGCGGTAGCCCTGTTGATGGCCTGTTTCTGGATGGCTGAAACCGTACCGATCCCGGCTACAGCAATGCTGCCGATATTTCTTTTCCCCTTGCTGAAAGTCATGAATACCCCTGAAGTCACCCGTTCCTATGGCAATCAGATACTGTTTCTGTTTATGGGGGGCTTTCTGATTGCGGTGGCCATGCAGAAATGGCATTTGCACCGCCGTATCGCCCTGAATGTGATACTCAAGGTTGGGAGCAGTCCGAACCGCCTTGTGCTGGGATTCATGCTGGCCACAGCGCTTTTATCCATGTGGATATCCAATACTGCAACAGCGATGATGATGACGCCGGTAGCGATAGCCGTCATTGAGCAGACCCGACAGGAGCGCAGCCGACAGGCTGAAACCGACAATTATAGTTTCGGTACGGCTTTGATGCTGGGCATTGCCTATTCCGCCTCCATTGGTGGTGTGGCAACACTGGTGGGCACACCGCCAAATGCCATCCTGATTGGTATCATCGATACGCTGTACGGGTATGAAATTGCCTTTGTGGACTGGATGAAGCTGGGCCTGCCGGTGTCCATCCTGATGCTTGCGGTCACCTGGTTCTGTCTGACAAAAGTCCTGTTCCGAATGGGGGCTGCGGATGCTCAAAGCGAGAGTGCACACCAGCATATCCAGGAAAGCCTTGCTGAAATGGGCCCCATGACCAGCGAGGAAAAAAAGGTCGCGGTTGTTTTCTTCATTGTTGCCGTCAGCTGGATTCTGCGCGGTCTGTTTACCCCTCAATTCCTGAGTTTTGTGTCTGACCCGGCAATAGCCATGGCCGGTGCGTTCCTGTTGTTCATCATACCGGCAGGGCGCGAACACCGGGGCTTCATCCTCGACTGGGAAACCGCGGCGGGGATACCCTGGGACATCATCATCCTCATGGGAGGCGGCTTTGCTCTGGCGGCTGGGTTTCAGGAGTCCGGGTTAACCGAATGGCTGGCCAATCAGCTGTCCATTTTGCAAGGCGTGCATTTCTTTGTACTGATCGTGGTTGTAGTGCTTTTTGTCACCTTCCTGACTGAAATGACCTCCAATGCTGCCACTGCCACCCTGTTTATTCCCGTTATGGGGGCATTGGCTGTCTCCATGGATCTGCATCCCTTTGCCTTGATGGTACCAACGGCCCTGGCAGCGTCCATGGCATTTATGCTGCCGGTTGCCACACCACCAAACGCCATCGTCTTTGCCAGTCGTCAGATCACCATCAGCCAGATGGCCAGAACCGGTTTTGTACTGAATATTCTCGGTGGCCTCATCGTGGCAACACTCAGTTATCTCCTGCTTGATCAATTGCAGTAACTGTCATAGGGCAATCAGGGTTTTTTCGTTTAGACTGTAGGGAATTCAAATTCACAGAGGGCAGTTGTGTGGATAACACCAGAATGAAACTCCAGAACTTTGTCATGGCCAGTTTTCTGGCGGCGCTGGTGTTTTATCTGCTGAATGTAGGACAAAGCATCCTGTTGCCTCTCGTGATTGCCATCGTCTTCTGGTATTTGATCAATCTGCTGTCGGACCTGTTCTCCAAAGCCAGCCTGGGCGGCAAACCCATGCCCAAAATCATCAGTTACACCCTGTCGTTTCTGACCTTCATTGTCATTATCTGGGGCGTAGTGGAACTTATAGCCCTCAATATTGGTGGGGTAGTAAGGGTGGCGCCGATTTATCAGGCCAATCTTGAGGCCCGCTGGCTGAATGTACTGGAACTGCTGCGGATAGAACAGCAGCCCAGCTTCAAACAGATGACAGACTTTGTCGACCTGGGACGTTTCATCACAGGGCTGGCCGCTTCACTGACCAATATCGCCGCCAATCTGGGGGTGATCCTGATTTACGTGGTTTTTCTGTTGCTGGAGCAGGGCAATTTCGTGGGCAAGATTGCATCCCTGGCCAATGATGAGGAAAAAGAGAAGCGCGTCAGGCTCCTGATTCGTAAAATCAATGAGGATGTAAAGAAATACATCAGCATCAAGATGCTGACAAGCACGGCCACGGGCATCCTCAGCTATATTTTTATGAAGGTTGTCGGTGTGGATTTTGCTGAATTCTGGGCACTGCTTATATTTCTGCTGAATTTCATTCCCACGATAGGCTCCATCGTGGCCACCATTTTTCCCGCGCTGATTACCCTGGTCCAGTTTGAGAGTTACATGCCCTTTTTCATGGTTCTGGGCGGGGTAACGGCCATTCAGGTCTGTATTGGCAATATTCTGGAGCCGAGATTGATGGGGAATTCCCTGAATCTCAGTCCGTTGATCATACTGCTCAACCTGTCCTTCTGGGGCATGATCTGGGGCATTCCGGGAATGTTCCTGTGTGTCCCTTTTCTGGTTATTTCGATGATTGTGTTTTCACATATACCGCAGACGCGGCCAATTGCCATCATACTGTCCAGGGATGGCCGGATAAGCCAGATATACAGTGACGGGAAATGACGGACAATTGCGGCAAATCTGGCTCAAAAAAATTGCAATGCAATCAATTTGTTATAGAATCGCGCTCATAAAGTAGGTGAATTTAATGTATTTAATGTATTTAATGTAAAGGTGTGGCCTGCGCATCAGCCTGACAGTCTCGGAGGGGGTTGACGTCTGTCTGGATCCGGGTGCAGGGATAAATTCAACACCAGTGTCATCAAGGGGAAAAGCATGTCTGCTCTATCCAGAGAAAACCACCGTTTCCATTCCGTCAAAAACCTCCTGGCGGCAGCAATCGGTTTAATCGTGGCCCAATCGGCCTATAGCCAGCCAGTCCTGGAAGAAATTGTCGTCACCGCACAGTTGCGGGAGGAAAACATCCAGGATGTCCCGGTGGCTGTTTCTGCCATAACCGGCACTACCCTGGAAGACAATTCCATCAAGGACGTCATGGAACTGATGACCAGCGTTCCCAGCCTGATCGTGGGTGCCAACCAGAGTTCCAGCACCGGCAATTTTGCCATTCGTGGCGTCGGTACCGGTGCCCAGAATTTTGGCCTTGAGTCATCGGTCGGGTTGTATGTCGATGGTGTTTACCGGGCCAGGCAAAGCTCCATGATTAATCAGCTGGTGGATGTCGAGGCCGTCGAAGTGCTGCGCGGACCCCAGGGGACCCTGTTTGGCAAGAACTCGGCATCAGGTGCTCTACTGATCAGGTCAGTCGCTCCATCCCAGGAACAGAACGGTTTTGTTGAAGTTACGGGCGGCAATTACTCCCTGCTTAACGTCAATGCCGGTTTCAATGTCAGCCTGGGTGATTCGCTGGCTGCAAGAACCACCTTGTTTACCAGTGACCGTGATGGCTACATTGATGTCGACAACCTCAATGCCGACATCAATGATCGTTCCCGGAAGGGGATTCGTCAGCAATTCCTGTATGAAGGCAATGACGATCTGTCTGTCAGGCTCATCATGGATTACTCCAAAATTGATGAAAACTGCTGTGCTGCATTGACCCTGAAGGACAGCCTGTTTGCATCAGGGCGCACGGATGGTGGCAATCCCATTCCAGGCAGTGATGCCATACTGGCTGCGCTGGGCGGGACGGTTTACCCGACCGGCTCTTTTGATAATTACAGTCTGTCCCTGAATGAGATACCGACATCTGTCAGCAAGGACAAGGGTATATCCCTGGAAATCAACAAGCCGGTGAACGATCTGGATTTTGTGTCGATCACGGCTTACCGGACCTTTGACACCAACGACACGATTGATGCGGATTTTTCAAATGTCCCACTGGCCTCAAGGGTTTATGGTGCCGACCAGAATATGTTCTCCCAGGAGTTTCGACTTTCCAGTGATCCTTCCGAACGGCTGCGGTACCTGGGCGGTGTCTACTATTACGAACAGGATATAAAAAGTGCCGACAATATCGGCCTTGAAAGCCTGTTACCCCAGTATGTAACAGCCGCCTCTCCTGATGTGCTGGGCCCGTTGATGGCCACGCCGCCCCAGTTGCTGGGTTTCATCAACCTGGTTTACGGGACCAGTTTTGGCACGGGTTTCGCCGCACCGATCGTACCCGGCAATATCATTCAGGACACCAGTGACCAGAACCACAAGGCTGCCGCCATTTTTGGGCGGATTGACTATGACCTGACGGATAACCTGGAGCTGAATATCGGTTTGCGCTACACCGATGAAAAGAAAACCATGCTCAGCACCTTCAACGAAGCCATTGTTACGCCAACGGCAGACAACCTGAATGTCGATGCCATCGGGGCAGCCCTGGTCATTACGGGTGAACAGGCCAAACAGGCGGCCGGTGCACCTGCCGGAGACGGAACCGGTGTTACTTACAACCCGGCATTGGCTGCAGCCAATCCGACACCTTATCTGCCAGCACTCAATGCCCTGTTTGTACCCGGGTGGGCGACCTGCCTGATCAGTGACCGTTTTTGCCCGCGAGCCGATATCAATACCGAACTCAAGGATAGCAGGGTGACCGGTAATATCGGTTTGTCCTGGCGGCCTGATGACAGCACCATGATTTATGCCTCTTTTGGTACAGGGTACAAATCCGGTGGCACCAACACCGACCGTATCGGTCTTGGTTTTGATACCGTGTTTAATTCCGAAGATACACAGAACATTGAAATCGGCGTGAAACGGGATTTCATCGACAATGCCCTGAGGGTCAACCTGGCAGTCTACGATATGGAAGTGGAGGACCTGCAAACCAATACGTTCACGGGTACCGCCTTTAACCTGCAAAATGCGGGTAAGGTTAATGCCCAGGGCGTGGAAGCAGAAGTGTGGTGGGGCGCTACAGAATCCCTGGATTTCACCCTGGCGTATGCCTATACAGATGCCACCTTCGCCGATTTCGACAAGGGTAACTGCCAGATATCCAACATCTTCCACACTGGTGACGCGACAGAAGCTGCACAGTTGCTGTCCCAGGGCTACTGCAGCCGCAATGGCGACAGGGTCAGTAACACGCCGAAGCATTTTCTGTCCCTCAATGCTGCCCAGACCTTTGAGCTGGATTCCGCCTCTGTAACCGTGGGCGCCGAGTATGTGTATTACTCGGACCAGGTCATGCATAACAACAATGATCCCTTTGCCTATCAGGATGATCTGAGCATGCTCAATCTCAGGGGTATCCTGAGAATGAACTCGGGGCTGGAAGCCATGGTATGGGCGCGAAATGTCACCGATGAGCCCTGGTATTTCACGGTTTTTGACACGCCCTTGCAGGACGGCAAGCTGAGTGCCTACCCGCGTGAGCCCCGTACCTTTGGTTTTACATTACGGAAAATATTCTGAAACGGGTGAATTCTCAACCCCAAAAGCCCCGCACATAGCGGGGCTTTTTTTGCTGCACGGTTAAGTGATGCCGGTCCTGTAGCGGCAGCAAATTACACTGGCAGAGTATGTGGTTGTTTCCTGAAGATATGTTCTAGA
Source organism: uncultured Enterobacteriaceae bacterium (assembly GCA_964490145.1). GTDB lineage: Bacteria > Pseudomonadota > Gammaproteobacteria > Pseudomonadales > Pseudohongiellaceae > Eutrophocola. The sequence goes on along the minus strand of CAZBBS010000020.1, from coordinate 2,787 downwards.
TGATTGAAAACGCTGGAAAATAATAGCAATTTCCCCCGGACTGTATATAATCTGCGCCTTTTCGGGGCATGGTCAGAAATCGGTTCTGCCCGGGTATTTTTTTCCCAGCCAAAGCAGGGTTTTATGAAGGTTCATCAGCCATGAAAAGTGCTGAAATTCGTCAGGCATTTCTGGAATATTTCAAAGAGCAGGGGCATGAAGTTGTCGCCAGCAGCTCGCTTGTGCCGGGAAATGATCCGACCCTGCTGTTCACGAATGCCGGCATGGTCCAGTTCAAGGATGTGTTCCTGGGTCAGGACAAGCGGGGCTACAACCGTGCGACGACATCACAGCGTTGTGTCAGAGCTGGTGGCAAGCACAACGACCTGGAAAATGTCGGTTATACCGCACGTCACCATACCTTCTTTGAGATGCTGGGCAACTTCAGTTTTGGGGATTACTTCAAGCGTGAAGCCATACATTTTGCCTGGACCTTCCTGACAGTGAATCTGGGTTTGCCCAAGGACAAGCTCTGGGTGACCGTGTTCCGTGAGGATGACGAAGCAGCCGATATCTGGCTTAACGAGATGGGCATTGATCCGACACGTTTTTCCCGGATGGGTGAAAAAGACAACTTCTGGGCGATGGGCGATACCGGCCCTTGCGGTCCCTGCAGTGAAATTTTCTATGATCATGGTGAGTCCATTCCAGGTGGCCCGCCCGGCAGCCCTGATGAAGATGGCGACCGGTACATTGAAATCTGGAATCTGGTGTTCATGCAGTTCAATCGCTCAGCTGATGGCAGCATGACTCCCTTGCCTAAACCTTCAGTGGACACGGGCATGGGGCTGGAGCGTATTGCTGCGGTCATGCAGGATGTTCACAGCAACTACGAAATCGACCTGTTTCAGAACATCATCAGGGAAGCGGCCAGCATTACAGGCACGGCTGACCTGAAAACCAGTTCATTGAACGTTATTGCTGACCATATCCGTTCGTGCTCCTTCCTGGTAACCGACGGTGTAGTGCCTTCCAACGAGGGACGGGGATATGTTCTGCGCCGTATTATCCGCCGCGCCATTCGTCATGGGCACAAGCTGGGCACGAATGAACCCTTTTTCCATAAACTGGTGGCGCCACTGGTGGCACAAATGGGTTATGCGTACCCGGAGCTCAAACAAGCGCAAGCCAGGGTGGAAGAGGTATTGCTGGCGGAAGAGCAACAGTTCTCCCGTACCCTGGATAACGGGATGTCCATCCTGGAAAAAGCCATTGCCGAGTTGAAGGGAGATACCATCTCAGGCGAAACAGTTTTCAAGTTATACGATACCTATGGCTTTCCGGTCGACCTGACCGCCGATATTGCCCGTGAGCGGAACCTGAGCCTGGATATGGCAGGCTTTGAGAGCGAGATGGCCAGGCAAAAAGCCCAGGCCCGTTCTGCCAGTCATTTTGAAACCGCTGAGGCGCTCGATATTCGTCTTGAACATGACACCGCCTTTGTCGGTTACGACAATCTTGAATTCAGGGCGTCTGTTGTTGGCCTGTTTCGTGAAAACCAACCCGTCGAGAAACTGGCTGCGGGAGAAGAGGGCATCGTACTTCTTGATCACACCCCGTTTTACGGTGAGTCCGGTGGCCAGGTGGGTGATACCGGTTCCCTGCAGGCCGACAACCAGCTGTTTGTGATACGTGATACCCAGAAACAGGGTGGTCAGTTTCTCCACATCGGTACTGTCGAAAAAGGTGAGCTTACGGTCGGCATGTCGGTCAGTGCACTGGTCAATGGTGGACGTCGACAGGCCACGATGCTGAATCATTCAGCCACCCATCTCATGCACGCCGCATTGAGAAAGGTTCTGGGCGACCATGTCCAGCAGAAAGGCTCTCTGGTTAATGCCAAATACCTGCGCTTTGACTTCTCCCATAACAAGCCTGTTTCTGACAAGGAACTGCGTAAAGTGGAGAATCTGGTGAACAGACAGATTCTGGAAAATGCGGCAGTGTCCAAGGAAGTCATGACCATGGATGCGGCGAAGGCCAGGGGTGCAATGGCCCTGTTTGGCGAAAAATATGGCAATGAAGTGCGTGTTGTCAGTATGGGCGCCTTGTCAGATGCTGGCAGTGAGTTTTCCATTGAATTATGTGGTGGTACGCATGTTGAACGTACCGGGGATATCGGCTTGTTCAAGATTTTGCAGGAATCCGGTATCGCTGCAGGTGTGCGCCGAATCGAGGCTGTCACCGGAGCCAATGCCCTGAATCTGGTTCAGGAGCAGGAGGACCGGCTGAAGCAGATCGCCAGCGTAGTGAAAGCCAGTGTTGATGTAGTGGCAGAGCGCGTTGAGCAGCTGAGCAGCAGCAACCGTCAGCTGGAAAAGGAAATTGCCCAGCTCAAGGCCAAACTGGCCAGTTCGGCAGGCTCGGATCTGGCCTCAGAAGCCGTCGATATTGGTGGGGTAAAGGTTCTGGCTGCGATTCTGGAAGGGGTGGACAGCAAATCCCTGCGGGATACCACGGATCAGTTGAAAAACAAGCTGGGCAGTGCTGTTGTGGTGCTTGGAACCGTGGAAGATGGCAAGGTTAGCCTGGTTGCCGGGGTCACCAAAGATGTCACTGATCGTGTAAAAGCGGGCGATCTGGTCCGGGAAATTGCTGAAAAAGTCGGTGGAAAAGGGGGCGGAAGGCCAGATATGGCCATGGCTGGGGGAAATACCCCAGAGAGGCTTCCGGAAGCAATTTCTTTTGTAAAACAGTATGTTAGCGGGCTTTTGTAAGGTTTCATTTTCGAAATCGGGCTTGCATAAA
>CAZBBS010000019.1:0-39722 GCA_964490145.1 uncultured Enterobacteriaceae bacterium | reverse complement strand
AGGAGGCAGGAGGCAGGAGGCAGGAGGCAGGAGGCAGGGACGATGATCGATTTTCCAGTATAGCCGTCAAGCCTTTTTATCCTGCTGGAGTAAAAATAACGCCCGGAAATCCCAAGATTTCCTGAAACAACCCTGCCTCCTGCCTCCTGCCTCCTGTCTCCTGTATAATGCCGGCCTCACAATCCTGAGCCCGTCCCGTGTCCGACTTTCTAATCATCATCGTCCCCCTGGTCTGTTTTGCCGGTGCCTACCTGTCCACAGTGGCTGGCATGGGCGGCGGTCTGTTGATTCTCGCCACCTGCTCCCAGATCATGCCCATCAGTACGGTCATACCGCTTAATGGCATGTTTGTTTTTGCCGGCCAGGTCACTCGCACCATCCAGTTCCGCAAGCACATCCCCTGGGACATAGCCCTGCCCTTTATTCCCGGTTCCGTCATCGGTGCTGCATTGGGTACATTCATTTACTTTAACCTGTCGGAAGTGGCTATTGCCCTGATTCTGGGAACGGTAATGCTGTGGTTCAGCTGGGTACCGAGGGGCGAGACTTCACAAAAAATTGCAGACACCATACCCCACCCCTACTTCTGGGTTGGCATCATCCACACGTTCTTATCCACGGTTTCAGGCGCCGGAGGGTTGATGCAGTCCCTGATGGTCAACAGCAAGCTGCCCAAGGAAAGTGTGGTAGCAACGATTGCGGCAACCCTTCTGGCGATGTCGATTTTCAAGACCACCGGATTTTTCCTGGCTGGATTTAACTACCTGGATTGGCTGCCCATCATACTGCTGTCATGGCTCACTGGTGTTGCCGGTACTGCTCTGGGCAAGATGACGCTGAATCGGATACCGGACATTTATTTCCGGAGACTGATCAAGGGGATGGTGACTTTTTTCGCGTTGCGGCTTTTTTGGCAGGTCGCTTCACGCGCCTGGGGGATTTAACCGGAGGCTGTTCTTTCGAGGCATTCTTCCCTGTCTCGCCGGAAGCCTTTTTCGTCGCAGACGAGTCACCTGCAGCCACCTGCCCGGTAAGTGTTGCTTCCTGCAAAACAGGGGATGAGACAGCTTCAACAGGTTTCGGCGCGATGCCATACAGGGATTCAATGACTTCAGTCACTCCAGCCGCTCTTGACCGCTGCTTGATGCCAAATGTCATCATGATCTTTTCACAGTTGAGCGACGTATTGCGGATATAGGGCGGCTCCACCGGCAGCAGATCCATCACCATCTCAGTCATTTTTTCTGCCAGCTCAGGATCATGTTTTGCCGCCTCTTCCAGGCAGTGCAGAACAAACTGATCCTGATTCACAGGTTGCAGGGCACTGTAATGGTAGGTTCCCCAGGCATCCGCATTGCAATCCACCTGACGGGCGATGCCCAGAATGACACGGGCCACATCCCCTGCATGGGTCGGGCTGAAACGGTTGTCCACCACGCCGATCCGGCCATTATTTTTCTTGATCTCATCAATGATCATCTGGAAGTAATGGGGCCGATTATTGCTGAACAGCCAGTCTGTTCTCAGGATTATGTGCCGGGCCGTTTCCTCGCGCAGTGTGCGCTCGCCATACCATTTACTCTTACCGTAGCGGCAGACAGGATTGGTCTCATCATCCTCCAGGTAGGTATCTTTCTTGGTCCCGTCAAAGACATAGCTTGATGAATGGTGAATGATGGGTATGGACAGCTGCTCGCACACACGGGCCAGGGCGGTTACCCCTTCTGTATTGACCAGATCACAGCGCCTGGCTGCCTCAGCATCCGATTCGGCTTTCTGCAGATTGGTGTAGGTGGACACATTAATCAGTTGCGTGGGGTTAATGCGACTGACCGCCTTGGTAACCTCTTTCGGTTTCAGGACATCCACGTCTTCAGTGCTCAAGCAGGCAAAATCCAGGTCACTGGCAGACAGCAAACTGACCAGTTCGCACCCAAGCTGACTGTTGGCACCAAAGATAAGAAGTTTCACAATTATGGTTTTCTGGTTTTAATTATGGGTTGATCTTAACCGACCAGCCTTTGGGGGGGAATGCCTGATTTCAGCTTTCGGGCATCCAATAAAAAAGCCGGTAAACAGCTGGTATCCAGCCCTTTACCGGCTCCTGTGGTCCTGGCAAATCTAGAACGGGATATCGTCGTCGAAGCTGTCCATATCGGCCGGGGGCTGCTGCGGGGCACTTTGGGGCTGGGAGGGCTGTGATGGTTGATAACCGCCTCCACTGTTCCCGCCATAGTTGCCACCGCCACCATTGCCGCCACGGCTGTCCAGCATCTGCATTTCGTTGGCGATAATGTCGGTTGCATATCGTTTGACGCCGTCCTGTTCCCAGGAGCGGGTCTGCAGGCGGCCTTCTACATAAAGTTTGGAGCCCTTGCGTACGTACTCGGCCACGATTTCAGCCAGACGCTGGTAAAAAGTCACCCGGTGCCACTCGGTGCGTTCCTGCTGCTCACCGGTGTTCTTGTCTTTCCAGGTTTCACTCGTGGCCAGGGTGATATTGGTGACGGCATTACCATTGGGCATGTACCGGGTTTCCGGATCTCCGCCCACATTTCCGACCAGAATGACTTTGTTTACGCCCCTGCTTGCCACATTTTCCTCCAACAGATTGATATTTTTTCAGTACGGTTAAGTCTAGCACGCTTCTGAAAAAATTCGATCAGAAATGTCCATCATGCGTATAATTACCGGTTTGGTTTTTACTCTGGATTGGCATTTCCATGGATAACATCATCGTCAGGGGCGCCCGCACCCATAACCTCAAAAACATCGATGTCACCATTCCCCGTGACAAGCTGGTGGTGATCACGGGCATCTCCGGTTCAGGCAAGTCCTCCCTGGCCTTCGATACGCTGTATGCCGAAGGACAGCGCCGGTATGTGGAATCCCTGTCCACCTACGCCCGGCAGTTTTTGTCCATGATGGACAAGCCGGACATGGACCAGATCTCAGGCCTGTCACCGGCCATTTCCATTGAACAGAAGTCCACCTCCCACAACCCCCGGTCCACGGTGGGCACCATCACGGAAATTTACGACTACCTGCGTCTGCTCTTTGCCCGCGTTGGTGATCCCTACTGCCCGGATCACCACAAAAAACTGGAAGCCCAGACCGTCAGCCAGATGGTTGATCAGGTGCTGGCTCTGCCGGAAGGCACCCGCATCATGCTGCTGGCCCCCATTATCCGGGATCGCAAGGGCGAACATGTCCATGTTTTCAACGAACTGAAGACCGCCGGTTTCATCAGGGCCCGGGTGGACGGCATAGTCACTGAACTCGACTACCCGCCGACGCTGGAGAAAAACAAGAAACACACCATCGAGGCGGTTATCGACCGCTTTAAAGTGCGGGCTGACCTTGGCCAGCGCCTGGCGGAGTCCTTTGAAACGGCCCTGCAGTTGGCCAACGGCATTGCCGTGGCCAGCTACATGGATGATGAAAAGGCGGATGACATGGTGTTTTCCTCACTGTTCGCCTGCCCGGAATGCGGCCACAGCATCCCGGAACTGGAACCGCGCCTGTTTTCCTTCAACAACCCCGCCGGGGCCTGTGAAAGCTGTGATGGCCTGGGGGTAAAACAGTTCTTTGATGAGAAAAGAGTTATTGTCGATGACAGCCTGTCCCTGGCCGAAGGAGCCATTCGCGGCTGGGACCGTCGCAACATCTACTACTTCCAGCTGCTCAAGTCCCTGGCGGATCATTACAAGTTCAAGATTGATACACCCTGGGGCAAGCTGGCCAAGAAACACCAGCAAGTGATCCTTCACGGCAGCGGCAAGGACAATATCCAGTTCACCTTCGTCAACGAACGCGGCGACAATTTCAACCGTAAACACCCCTTTGAAGGCATCCTCCCCAATATGGAACGCCGCTATCGCGAAACCGAATCACAAATGGTGCGCGAGGACCTGGCCAAGTACCTGTCTTCCCAGAACTGTCCGGATTGCGACGGCGCCCGACTGCGCCGAGACGCCCGCCACGTGTTTGTGGACAAGCACACCCTGCCACAGATCACCACCATGACCATTGCCGGGGCCGGCGCCTATTTCAGCAGCCTGAGCTTCAAGGGCAAGAAAAAGGACATTGCCGAGAAAATTCTCAAGGAAATCCACGACCGCCTGCAGTTCCTTATTGATGTGGGCCTGAACTACCTGACCCTGAACCGCAGTGCTGAAACCCTGTCCGGTGGCGAAGCCCAGCGCATCCGCCTGGCAAGCCAGATCGGTGCCGGTCTGGTAGGCGTTATGTACATCCTGGACGAGCCCTCCATCGGTCTGCACCAGCGGGACAATGACCGCCTGCTGCGCACCCTGAAACATTTGCGGGACATCGGCAACACCGTCATCGTGGTGGAACATGACGAGGATGCCATCCTCCATGCCGACCATGTGATAGATATCGGCCCGGGTGCCGGTGTCCACGGCGGCGAGGTAGTGGCCCAGGGCACGCCGGCCCAGATCGCCAAAAACACCAAATCCCTGACCGGACAATATCTCAGCGGCAAGGAAAAAATTGAAATCCCGAAAAAGCGGGTGAAAAACGATGCCAAAAAACAGCTGGTTTTGTCCGGCTGCACCGGCAATAACCTGAAAGACGTGACACTCAGTATCCCCATTGGCCTGATGACCTGCGTGACAGGCGTATCCGGATCAGGCAAGTCCACCCTGATCAACAACACCCTGTATCCCCTGGCCGCCACCATTCTCAACAAGGCCACTACACTCAATCCTGCCGCCCATGACAAACTGGACGGCATCAAGCACCTGGACAAGGTAGTGGATATCGACCAGAGCCCCATAGGCCGTACGCCCCGCTCCAACCCTGCCACCTATACTGGCATCTTTACGCCGGTACGCGACCTGTTCGCTGCCACCCAGGAAGCCCGTTCCCGCGGCTACAAGGCCGGCCGGTTCAGCTTCAACGTCAAGGGCGGCCGCTGCGAGGCCTGCCAGGGTGATGGCCTGGTGAAGGTGGAAATGCATTTTCTGCCGGATGTGTACGTGATGTGTGATATCTGCAAGGGCCAGCGCTACAACCGCGAAACCCTGGAAGTGAAATACAAGGGCAAGAACATCACCGAAGTCCTGGAAATGACCATCGAGGAGGCCAGGGAATTCTTTGACCCGGTTCCCCAGATCGCCCGTAAACTGCAAACCCTGATGGAAGTGGGACTGTCATACATCCGCCTGGGTCAGAGTGCCACCACCCTTTCCGGCGGCGAGGCGCAGCGTGTCAAACTGGCACGGGAACTGTCCAAACGCGACACCGGCAAGACGCTCTACATTCTCGACGAACCGACCACGGGTCTGCACTTTCACGACACCAAGCAGCTGCTCAACGTGCTGCACCGTCTGCGCGACCACGGCAATACCATCGTGGTGATCGAGCATAACCTGGATGTCATCAAGACCGCCGACTGGATTGTTGATCTGGGCCCTGAAGGCGGTGACGAGGGCGGCCAGATCATTGCCACAGGCACACCGGAAGAGGTGGCGAAGAACAAGAACAGTCACACAGGAACATTCCTGAAGAAAATGCTGGGCTGAGCCAGACATCCCAAATGACCGGGCTCATTGACCAGGGATTAAAGCTTATCCTGTTCCGGTCGTAGTTATCCGTTATCTCCATTCCTCTGATAACGGATCACTCACCTCCATGAACGCCAAAGCCTCTTTTGGACATGCCCATTCTCATGACCCCCAGCCGGCTATTTCCGGCTTCGACAACACAGGCTCCTCCCGCAATCTCGAGGACCTGGTAAGTCTTTTGTATGAAGAGAACCAGCGCCTGAAGAAAGGCCTGGTGACCATCCAGGGAAATATCGCCGAATCGGTAGAGCTCAACAACGAAAGCCTGTCGAACTATGATGAGATCAAGGCCCAGTTCAACGCCCTGCTAAACCAGTCCAGGGACATCCATGATTCATCGTCCGAGTTGCAAACCAAGATCCAGGATTCCCTGCAAAATACGCGCGTGATGGATGAGAGCGTGAATCAGATCAATGGCTTTCTGGAGGAAATCAGCAAGGTATCCAACCAGACCAATCTGCTGGCTCTCAATGCTACCATCGAGGCAGCCCGTGCCGGTGAGGCAGGCAAAGGGTTTGCCGTGGTGGCGAAGGCAGTCAAGGAGCTGTCCACCAAGACCAGCTCACTGGTCGTGGAAATCACTGACATCATCAAACAGGTGGTTCATGCCAACAAATCCGTGCAGAACGATATCAATGCCACGGTTGACCTGACGGAGACCATCACATCCACTGTCCAACGCTTCAGCACCGGGCTATCGACCACTCTGGACAGCAATGAAGGCGCCATCAGCAATATTTCCTACACCAATGACCGGGTATTCATCTCCCTGGCCAAACTCGACCATATCATCTGGAAAATAAACACCTACCTGAGCATCCTGCAGGGTAAACCAGCCTTCGATTTTGTCGATCATCGCGGCTGCCGTCTGGGTAAATGGTATTACCAGGGCGATGGTGCCCGTCACTTCGCCCATGCCAAAAGCTACCGCAGCCTGGAATCACCCCATGCCACAGTGCATAACGGCACCCAGGAAATATTCTCGCTCCTGAAAGCTGCTGATGTGGATTATGCAGATATTTACCAGGCCGCAATGAAGATGGAAAAAGGCAGCGATGGTGTGTTTGCCGCACTGGACAAGATTCTCCAGGAAAAATCCCGCTGCTGATCACATGCCTGTTTTAACGCCAGAACACCCGGGGACCGGGTGTGGGTGAAGCCCTGTCCTTGCCCCTGTTTATAAATGTCCCGGACCTGAATGGACAAGTCCGGGCTGCATTCCATATTTAAGTGCTGCTTTACGGATATTTCCAGCGGCAATTGACTCTAACCCTTCATTAGCGATTCATTCTGATGGAGCGCTTACCGGTTTCAGCATAGAATCAGGCACCACAAGGTTCTCGCTCCACACCTGTGCATTTGCAGCCCACCTGGCCGCTCCAGGGGACATCGGCAGGGTTTCTGATTCACCACCTAATGAGGGTATATGGAAAAGTCTCACATCGTCCTTGGATTGATAGGCCTGGTTTTTGTTGCCATCCTGGCGTTTCTGCTCCCCGGCTCCCCCGACCCCGAACCGGCTCCCGTCGTTGAACAGCCGGTGCCGGTCCCGGTCCCTGAAATCCGGACCATCACTGAACCGCCAGCACCTCCAGAACCACCGGTACCACCGCCGGCAGCTGAACCGGTTGTCGTGGAAGCTCCGGAGCCTGTGACACCAGAGTCGCCGGCAGTCGAACCCGTTGTTCTGCCCTCACTGAACAATAGTGACCGTTTTGTCCGCGATGAAATCACCGGCATGGACAATGGCTCACCCCTGCTGAACCTGATGTCCAGCCAGGAAATTGTCCGCAAATTTGTCACCGCTACCGAAAATGTCAGCCGGGGGTTCTACCCCACGCAGAACCTTCCACTTAACATGCTGGACAGCCCTGTAGTGGTGCAATCCATAGGCGAGGATCGCTACCTTTTATCACCGGCCTCCTATGATCGCTACACGCCTCTTGTCAATGCCGTGGTAAATATGGAAGCCACCCAGGGAGTTCAGCTGTACCGCAAAATCATGCCGCTGGTGAATCGCGCCTTTGGTGAACTGGGCCTGCCCAACCGGGATTTCGACCAGGTCCTGCTGTCTGCTATCGACAACATCATCAATGCCCGCACGGCTGAAGGACCGTATGAACTCATTCGTCCCAACGTCAACTACCAGTTTGCCGATCCTGCTATCGAGAACCTGCGGGAAGTGGAGAAACTGCTACTGCGAATGGGACCTGACAATGCCAGTCGCCTGAAAGCAAAGCTCGTCATTCTCAGAAGGCAACTGGTTACCCGTAACTGATATATCCTGCTTTTCCCTGCCTGACAATCCATAGTCTTCTTGCTGAGACATTATTCAATGTGATTTCAGTAAATTGGTGACTTAACCAATTTTCCGATAATGCATTCAGCAAGGAGCGAGCAACATGGTTACAACTTTTACAGGAAAAAAATTCAGTGCATGGCTGTTTTTGACGGCCTGTTTTCTGGGTTACACCAGTACCGCCCAGGCTGACACCATTGTGATCAGTACCAACGAATCAGGGCGCACCTGGGATACCGGAATCGAGGGTGACAAGCCCTATATCGAGACCTACTACAATTTTCGCAACCTGCAAAACCCTCCCCAGCCTCGCTCGAAGAAAAACGGCATTTCGGAGTTTGATATTTCAGGCATTCCGCCCTTCGCTGCCATCACAGCAGTGCAACTGGAAATCATGACCCGCTTTCCCAGAAGCACCGACACCATCAGTACTGTTCTGGTCAGTGGCTATGAAGGTAATGGTGTATTTGAGCCCTCCGATTACGGTTCTGGGGACCTCCCCATGGGAATATTCGATGTATCCTGGGAATCGAACCATCTTCATATCGTGAATCTTGATCCCGATGCACTGCAGGCAGTCATTGACAACGGCGGCCAGTTCTTTGGACTGGAATATGAACAGGTAGCTGAACTGCCGACAGGAGCCAGCTCAATCGGTTCGGTTTTCTGGCGGGATGTCACGCTGGTGATCGAATACTCGGCGGATGACGCCTGCAGCATCCTGGAAGAGGATTACGAGGCAGCACTGAGCACCATTACCCAGCTGGAATCCGACCTGGCTATTGCCCAGGACAGTATTGACGCCCTGACCGGGCAACTGGATGCTGCCAACGTCCAGATTCTGGATCTGATGGCAGCCAATGAAGCCCTGGTGTCCGCACAGGCTCAAACAGCAGACGGATTGCATGAAATCATTGCCCTGCTTGCCACTCCGGAAGGTCAGCGGGAATCCGGTTCAAGCTATGTAGGTGAAAACGGCGCCTTGCTGAATCAGATTCTGAACATGCTGACAGCCCCACCCGGGCAGAGCAGGAACAACGGAAAAAACAAATAGCACGAAACAGCGAATTGCAGATAACCAGGCAAATATAAAAAAGGCCAGAACAGATGACTGTTCTGGCCTTTTTATTTACAGGAACCTTTTCAGGTAACCTGGAAAATTCCCTGCACTTGTTAATCCGCAAACGGCGGTGGTGCATCCGCTGGAACTTCATCCTTTTTACTGGCTGGCGGAATCGGGCGATCAACCACGAAAGCTGCAGCCGAGATCAGCAACGAGCCAACACACAGCACAGCGAAGAATGGCACGCTGCTGCCATCTCCGATATCCAGCAGCTTGCCGCCGAATCCACTGGAAAGAATTGGCCCAAAGCGCCCCATGAAGATACCGAAACCGATACCAGCAGAACGGCAGGATGGCGGATAGGCATGGGTCATGATGGCATACATGCAGGCAACACTGGCACTGAACAGGGCCGCGGCCAGACCAATCAGGCCGACAATAATCATATTGCCTTCGCCATCAGAAGCCCCTGAGGAAGACTCAAGGGCAATTGTCAGCGCAATCAGGGTGACGAAAAGGGAACCACTAAAAGTCATCATGGTCAGCTTCGACCCGAAATGCTGGATGATCAGGCCGGCGGCAATGGAACCAAAAATTGATGTAAGACCTGCAAAGGCTACTGCATACGCGGCATCATCCAGGTCCCAGCCTTTCCCTGTCAGCAGGGTCGTGGTCCACAGCAGCACACCATAGGCCACCATGGTCGCCGAGGTAAACGCCACACCCACACCGATATTGACGCGCAGGTTGGTACGATGCAGTACACCAATGGATTCACCACCAGCCACATCAGTGTCATGACGCTCAGGAACCAGTTCCACCGCATCAGTGGTTATCTTCTGTAATGCCTTCCTGGCTTCGTCCACTTTGCCCTTGGCCAGCAACCAGGTCGGACTGTCACGCAAAAACGCAACAATCATGATGACACACAGGAAAGTCAGTATACCCAGGAATACAAACGAACCACGCCAGCTGTACGAATCCAGCAGGGTCGGTGCCATGGCTGACACCACCATGCCACCGGCAGGCGTGCCGACAGAGATGGTGGTAATGCCAACCGAACGCCATTTATCAGGCAGCCACTCCCCGAGCAGGGCAATGCCATTGGCATAGGCAGAACCAAAGCCCAACCCGCTGACCAGTCGCCAGAACGCCATCTGGGTGACATCACCGGATGTACTGGCTGCAATGGTGCCAAGTGAAAATATTGTTGCTGCAATGGCCAGTGACCAGCGCCGGCCTATGGTGTCGCCCAGCCACCCCCCGGACCAGGAGCCCAGCCCGAAACCGACCAGTGCCGCACTCATGGCGAACCCGAATGTACCCCCATCGACGCCGAATTCCTCGATAACCAGGGGCGCAACAATCCCCAGAAACTGTGCATCCATCCCATCGGCAACAAGCACGATGGCACAAATAACAAACGTGGTGATGGAAAACATCCTTAACGGATAGCTGGATAGAACTTCTCTGAACGTGGCTGTCATTGTTATCCCCCTGAAAACAAACCCGAAATGTACCAACCCTTGCGGCTTATTGCTATGCCTTGAACTGCATTATTTTCCGCTGCGCAATTGCTGCTGTTTTGAGGATATACTTTGAACAGAATCCACCAAAAGAAGATTCCGTATAACCACTGCAGCCTCCGCCCACACCGGGGCCAGGTACACGTACAGGCCGTCCTTCTACGTTCTGGGTGATTCTGCTGCAGGTACCGGCGGCGCTGGGGATGGACTACATTCCGGTTTTCTGAAAATTAAACACTTGCTGCCAATTTTTGATTTAATACGCCAAAAGCTTTAAACACACATCCCCGGAAAAATGACGAAATCAGCGAGATATCCAAACAGCCTGTTTTACTGCTGGCTGGCCATACTGGTATGGTCTCCGCTGCCCGTCGCATCAAACCGCCCCTGGGCACTGGCACTGCTGATCATGCTTTGCGTCCTGCTGTCGTTTCTGACACTGGCCTACTCCCTCTGGAAAAAAATGCCTGTGCTGGAGTTGCTTCGCCCCTATGCTGTTCCAGTGACACTGCTGGGCATACTTGCCGCCTGGACCAGTATTCAATTGCTGCCCATACCGCTGGATGTTCTGACCACGATTTCACCCAATGCCGCAGAAATCTGGACAGCAACAGGCACCAGCAAGGCGCCAATCACCCTGACACCCTCCCGAACAACACTGATGTCCGCCTGGAGCTGGCTCTTGTGGTTCTACGTCTGCCTCGCTTTCCTCTTTCTGGACAATGGCAACAGGGTTCAGCAAACCTGCATGGTCATCGTTTACAGCGGCGTGTTCCAGGCCCTTTACGGCAGCTTCATGACCCTGACAGGGCTGGAATACAGTTTCTTTTTTGAAAAGGAGTTTTACCGTGGAGTGGCCACCGGCACTTTCGTTAACCGGAATCATCTGGCGGGCTATCTGGAAATGTGCCTTGCCGTTGGCATCGGCATGCTGGTTGCCACGCTGAAACATGGCAGACACCAGAACTGGCGTAGCCAGATGCGCAGCATTCTGGATGCCATGCTGGGCGCAAAATTACGACTGCGCATCTTCCTCGCCCTGATGGTTATTGCCCTGGTCCTGACCCATTCAAGGATGGGCAATTCGGCCTTCTTCACCAGCCTGATGATCTGCGGTCTTTTATGGATGATCCTGCAGCGCAAGCTGCATAAGGGAGCCATCATCCTGTTTGTCTCGCTGGTCCTGATTGACACCCTCATCGTGGGCCAATGGTTTGGATTCCAGGAAGTGGTGGACCGGATCGAGAACACTTCTGCCGATCGGGAAACCCGTGATGAAGTGGTCAGGGATACCATCGTGATGATCAGAAACTATCCTGTTACCGGTACCGGCCTTGGATCCTATGCCTCGGCTTTTCAGCAATTTCAGGGGCCTGATGTGATTGGTTTTTATGATCATGCCCATAACGACTATTTGCAGTTCACGGCCGAACTGGGATTGATTGGCATGACTCCACTGGCCATTCTGGTTGCCTTGTCGCTCTGGAAAAGTGTGCTGACCATGTTTCGGCGCAGGGACAATCTTTACAAGGGGGTGGCATTCGCCTCTACGATGGGCATCATTTCACTGCTTATCCACTCAACCGTGGATTTCAATTTACAGATGCCTGCAAACGCGCAGCTCTTTGTCTGCATACTGGCTTTTGCCTGGATAGCCTCGGCGTTGAAGCACGAACATCACTGATGGCCCATAGACGTATTCGCCCTTACCCGAACATCCTCTTCATCACGTCATCTTTCTTTACTGCCACATGGTAAACCGCTGCCGCAATATGCAGCACGACCAGTGCCGCCAGCATCCAGGCAAACATGACATGCATTTCTTCCAGAATCTCATGCAGGGCATTGCCCGAGGCAATCATCGGCATGGGAATAAATCCCAGCAGTTTCGCATTGAGCGGCTGACTGAATGTGCCGGCCAGTGCCCAGCCCTGAATGGCACAGGCAAAGGTCAGAAAATACAATCCCGCATGTCCCAACCATGCCAGATTACGCTCGTTACGGGTAGCATTCACGGGTGCTGGTGGCGGGGGTGAAACCTGTCGCCAGCCCAGACGCAGAACAGCCAGAAGCAACATCGAATACCCGACAGATCCGTGCCAACCGTAATGGGCAAAACGCTCAGCCCGGGGCGGGAATTCCGTCATCCACCAGCCATGGACAATCAGCACCAGCATCAGCAGGATGCCCAGGCTATGCATTCCCCGGGCTACGCGCCCCCATCCATCCTCTGTATTTTTCAGCATACGACTCCTGTAAATCGAATTGGCCATTTCAAACAACGCCATTCATCTTAGCCCTGCATTGCAAAATCACCCAGTACTATTTACTGCACACCATTTTTATCTTCATGGTTTTCCTTTATCTTCATACCCTTGTTTTCACGCACTTTATTGTCAAGCCAGGGCATCTGATTATGAGCAAGCCATCCTCCCTCTCAATCGACCAACTGCAGGACAAATTACAGGCTTTTGCCCGTGTACGTGACTGGGAACAGTTCCACTCGCCCAAAAACCTGAGCATGGCCCTGACCGTGGAAGCCGGTGAATTGCAGGAAATCTTTCAGTGGCTGACAGAAGAGCAAAGCAGGAACCTGGACGATGATCAACGTATGCAGGCGGCTCAAGAAATGGCGGATGTACTCCTGTACCTGTGCCGGATGGCTGATGTTCTTGACGTCGACCTGCTGGCCGCTGCTGCAAGCAAACTGGAGAATAACAACCGCCGATATCCTGCAGAGGAAGTGCGGGGGAGTGCAGAAAAGCGTCGCTGATTCAAAGTGATCCAAAGGGGGCAGAGTCACTTGTCCTGGCAAACCACAATCCAGCCCCCGGCATCCTGTCAAATCAAGTGGCTCTGCCCCCTTTGGAATACGTATAATTCACCACCTTTTTCCAAGATCCTGGCCTATGCTGTCCTATCGACACGCTTTTCACGCCGGCAACGTTGCCGATATCCTCAAACATCTGGTGCTCGTTAACACCCTGCACTATGCCATGCGCAAGGATACACCCCTGTTTTACCTGGACACCCATGCCGGTGCGGGGCACTACAACCTCGATAGTGAACAGTCACAAAAAACAGCAGAGGCTGAAGCCGGTATACTCACTCTGGATTTCGCTTCCCTGGTAACCGGCCTGTCCGAAGAGAGCGCACAGGCCATTACGTTTTACCAACAGGCTGTTGAACCCTTTTTGCTTAAAAACCAGTATCCCGGCTCCCCTCTCCTTGCCGCCACGCTGCTTCGTGCCCAGGACCATCTGCATTTATGCGACCTGCACCCGGCCGATTTTGCTGAGCTGAAAAAGCTGGCCTCGCGGGATCGCCGGATTTACGTTGAGCAAACCGATGGCTACCAGCGAGCCATGGGGCTGATTCCACCGGTACAGAAGCGGGCAGTCATCCTGATCGATCCTTCCTATGAACGGGATGAGGATTACCGGCTGGTGGTAAAACTCGCTGCGGATATTCACAGGCGCATGGCATCGGCACAGGTGCTGCTATGGTATCCCGTGGTCAGGCGCGATGCTGTTGAACGTATGGTGAACGCGCTGGTGAACAGAAGCCCCAGGGATTTATGGCGCTTCGAACTCGGTGTACGCCAGGACAAGGATGGCGATGGCATGACAGGTTCCGGTATGCTGGTCATCAATCCGCCCTGGACACTGCCCTCCCGGCTGGAGCATTGTTTGCCGCGCCTGCAGCAACAGCTTGAATCCTCAGGAGGCTACTGGACAGTGGAGCGCCTGACTCCGGAGTAATGATGCACGATTGGGGAAACCCTGATTACCAGTACGAAATGGGCATGTATGATGAAGCAGAATACTGGGCGCAATAAACCTGTATGCGCCAGGCAATTCTCAATTTGTTTCCAGGTGCGCTGGTTTGGCACTATTGCCTGAACAAGGCGGGTTTTTCCGGTCATTGCCTTACTCAAACTGATCAGTTCGTCACCGCTGATGTGTGCAACCAATATCGTGGGGATTAATTAAAAATGAAGCACATTTTTTATACCATGCTGGCTTTACTCTCTTTACCTGCTTTTGCCCAGGAAAGCAGCATTCCTGTATCACCCGCCTACACGGCGGACTCACTGGTCAATCCCTCTCCACGCAACTGGCCCTTGAGCGGCGGCAACCTCTACAACCAGCGTTATTCCCCGCTGAGCCAGATCAACCGTGATAACGTTGGCAATCTGAAGGGGGTCTGGCGCACTCATCTGAACGGCTCGGGCCTGGAACCGAAATATTCCGCCGAGGCCCCACCGGTCGTACATGACGGGGTGATGTATATCTCCACCGGTGCCAATGATGTGTTTGCCCTGAGCGTGGAGTCCGGAGAAATTCTCTGGCAGTTTGCCGCCAACATCAACGCCACCATCACCTCCGTTTGCTGTGGCTGGAACAACCGTGGTGTCGCCATTGGCGAGGGTCGCGTTTACACCGGCCTGCTGGATGGGCGTCTTGTCGCCCTGGACCAGAAAACCGGGGACATCGCCTGGGACATTCAGGCCGAGCGTTGGCAGGAAGGCTTTTCCATTACCAGTGCACCGGTGTATTTCGATGATATGGTGATCGTCGGTTTTGCCGGTGCGGATCGCGGCACTCGTGGACGGATCAAGGCCTATGATGCGAAAGACGGCTCCCTGCTCTGGACTTTCTACACTATTCCTGGCCCCGGTGAGCCAGGCTTTGAATCCTGGCCACAGGATAATGACTTCTGGCAGTACGGTGGTGCCTCTCTCTGGCAGGTGCCGGCCGTGGATCCAGAACTCGACATGGTGTATTTCTCCACCGGCAACGCTGGTCCAGACTATACCGGCCGCTATCGTGCCGGTGACAATCTCTACAGTGCCTCCATCGTCGCCATCGATGCCCACACCGGCGAATACCGCTGGCACTTCCAGCAGGTGCATCACGATATCTGGGACTACGATGCCAGTAACCCGGTGGTGCTGTTCGATGTGGTCATAGACGGGCGCCTGCGCAAAGGCATCGTGGAAGTCGGCAAGACCGGTTTTGCCTATATTCTGGACCGGGAAACCGGTGAACCGCTCATCGGCATCGAAGAGCGTGAAGTCCCCCAGGACCCACGTCAGGCTACCGCTGCCACGCAACCCTACCCGCTGGGTGAATCCGTGATTCCACAGCATCTGGAAATTCCACCTCTGGGCATGGAACTGGTCAATGAAGGCCGAATCTTCACGCCTTTCTATGGTGCTGAACCTGTGATTGTCAGACCAGGCATCTGGGGTGGCGCCAGCTGGCCGCCCAGCTCCTATGATCCGGAGCGTGCCCTGCTCTATGTCTGCGCATCCGACTTTGCCGGTAGCTATACCGGCGGACAGGATGAAATCCAGGAACCCGATTACAGCAAGGCCTGGCTGGGGGGGCGTTCCGGTCCCGCGGTTACCGCACGCATTGGTCAGTTTGTGGCCATGGATGTCAGAACCAATACCGCTGCCTGGCGGGTCCAGTGGCCGGACCAGTGCTATTCCGGTTCGGTAGCCACGGGTGGCGGACTGGTGTTTACCGGTCGCAATGATGGCCATCTGATCGCCCTGGATTCAGATAACGGCAGGCAGCTATGGACCTTCCAGACCGGTGCCGGCGTCAACGCCCCGGGCACCGTGTTTGAACACAAGGGAAAACAGTATGTGGCCGTTCTTTCCGGCGGCAATGCCCTGATCGGCTCTGCCCGGGGTGACAGTGTCTGGCTGTTTGGCCTGGACGGCACCCTGAATGAAGCCGAACCTGGAGATACTCCACTGGTCCCGGCAGTTGCCATGGCTGGTGAAGCTTCTACAAATGTGGGAGAACCTGATCTGGCCAACGGAGAATCCATCTACCAGCAGACCTGTCACCAGTGTCATGGTGATGATGGGAAAGGCGGACATGGCGGCGGCGCACCTCTGAACGCACTCAAGGACCTGCTGACTGTCATGACCACAGTACGTGATGGCCGCAACGACAAAATGCCGGCATTGGGCGCCGCCTTGTCGGCAGAACAAATCCGGGATGTCAGTGCTTACGTGCTGGATGCCTTTACTGAATAAAATTGGGGTCAGATCATCTTTATATAAAAATAGTGATCTGACCCCGTTTTTTATTTTTTGCCTTTCCAGGTGACCTCGTACAGGTCACGGCGCCGGTCCATGAAGTTCCTCACGGACCCTTCATTACGCAGGACCTTGAGCTTTTCCAGATCCAGGTCGACGATCAGGGTCATTTCGGTATTTGGCGTGGTCTCAGAGATGATCGCATCATGAGGGAAGGCAAAATCGGACGGTGAGAACACAGCGGTCTGGCCGTACTGGATATCGACACTCTCCACTTTCGGCAGATTGCCGACACTCCCGGCAATCGCCACATAACACTCATTCTCGATAGCTCGGGCCTGGGCGCAGCGTTGTACCCGAAGGTAGCCGTTCTTGGTATCGGTCCAGAACGGGACCAACAGAATTTGCATATCATCGTCACTGAGAAGTCTGGCCAGCTCGGGAAATTCCACGTCATAGCAAATCAGAATGCCGATGCGCCCAAAATCGGTCTCAAAGGTTTTGAGAGTGTCTCCCCCTTCCATTACCCAGCTTTTTTTCTCGTGAGGTGTAGGATGAATCTTGTACTGGGAGTCTACGGTACCATCGCGCCGACAAAGATAGCTCACATTATATAAATCATCATTTTCAATAATCGGCATGGAACCAGCGATGATATTGATATTGTAGGACACCGCCATAGCCGACATTGCACCCAGGATCTCCTCCGTATAACTGGCCAGGCTCCAGATATCATCGATGGAATTGCGCTTCTGGTTGAGACCGATCAGCGGTGCATTGAAAAACTCCGGAAACAGAGCCAGGTCGCACTGATAGTCCGAGAGAGAATCGACAAAAGATTCCACGGCCTGTAGAAATTCCTCAAGGCTTTTGAAATAACGCATCTGCCACTGTACACAACCAATTCGAGCCGTGGTTTTCTGGTTATTGATCAGCTTGTCATATTCAGGGTCGTAATGGATATTGTCCCACTGCAGTAAAGTGGCATAACCATGTGACTCCTTGTCCTCCGGCCAGTAGGCATCAAGCAATCGCTTGACCTCGAAACCATTGGATAGCTGGAACGTCAATGTCGGGTCGTAGATATCCTTGAAACTGACCGCCTTGATGTATTCATCCGGCGTCATCTTGTCAGCATATTTACGGTAATTGGGTATCCTGCCACCTGCCATGATGGACTTCAGATTCAGATTGCGGCACAACTCCTTGCGGGCCTCATAGAGCCTTCGTCCAAGCCTGAGGTTTCGATAATCCCGGGAGACCATGACATCAACCCCGTAAAGCACATCCCCTTCAGGATCATGGGTCCCCAGGCTGGCGTTATCTGTTATTTCTTCCCAGGTATGGGAATCCCCGAACTGGTCGTAGTCCACCACGATAGTGAAAGCCGCCGCAATTACCTTCCCTTTATCCTCGATACAAATCTGACCTTCAGGAAATGCCTTGAGTTGTGCCAGATAAATATTTTCAGGCCATGCACCGGTTAAATCCCGATAAATATCATCCATGATTTCCTTGATGTCGTTGTAATCCTCCGGCCGCTGGTTGCGCAGTTCAAGACGGTGGGCCTGGGGCTCCTGGAGAACACTGTTTTCCTGATTATTCATAAAAAACCTGGGGCAAGAATGTACCGGTCATCATACATGACTGGCTGACGAATTTCCCGGCAGCCACCAATCTTCACCTTTCTTCGATAATTTAAGGCTTTGCCGCAACAGTCAATTATGGGAGCATTAACCCTGAAGAGAGAGGGGGAAACATGATCAGGATACTGACCGTCCTGCTGTGGCTGCTGCCACTTTCTGCACTGGGACAAACCTTCTATACCCTGCCAGATGGCTCACGCATACAAGCGTATCTGGCTTTCCCGGAGACAGGCGCACAGGACTATCCGCTTGCCATCGTCATGGGCGGCGGCCCCGGCAATGGCCGCATTGCGTCCAGTACCTTCGAATCACTTGGCCAGGACTTTGTGTCCCATGGCTGGGCAGTAATAACACCCGTCTCACCCAACGGCCAATCCTTCTTTGGTGCCAACGGAGAACTCGTTCACCAGCTGGCAGAACTGCTGAAATCCGAGGATCGAATTGCCGATGGCCCGGCTTTGCTGGCAGGGATTTCCAACGGGGGCATCTCTTCCCTGGAGATTGCCAATAATCACCCTCACGACTACCGTGGTGTTGTTGCCGTGCCCGCACTCGCCAACAGCGCCTCGGTGACCAACCTCGATAATTTCCCTGTTTACCTGCGCATTGGCAGCGAGGACCAGCTGGGCTGGGCAGCCCGTTATGAGTCTACCCTGCGCGCCCTGGAAAATGCCGGGGCTGTGGTGGATGCACAGCTGGTACAGGGTAGCGGGCATCGCGTCCCCGTGGACTGGGATGATCTTGACCACTGGTTAAAGGCATTGGATTCCAACAGGAGATAAACATGGCTTCAGAATGGCGCAGGGAAGGTATTCTCACCACCTTTGGCTCGGTTGTTGGCCTGGCCTTTGGACCCAGTGTCATAGCCATCCTGGCAATCAGCCCGTTTATTCCGCCCATCGAAGCAGAATTCGGCTGGTCCCGGGTACAGGTCTCGCTGGCCGCCACAATTGTGTCCTACATGGTGGTGTTCGTATCACCCTTGCAGGGATTTCTGGTGGACCGGTTTGGACCGCGTAAAGTGATCTTGACCTCAATCCCCCTGTTTTCCCTGGGACTGGCATCGTTGTACTTCCTGCCTGACAGTCTGCCGCTGTACTACACGATCTGGGTCCTGATCCCTATTTTCAGTATCGGTCTGTGGCCCCTGGGATACCTGCAGGCCGTCAGCCAGTGGTTTGAGCGCAAGCTGGGCCTGGCCCTCGGGTGTGCCAATGCCGGCATAGGAGTTGGCAGTACTCTGGTACCACTGATCATCGCCGCGTTCATCGCTACCTACGACTGGCGCATGGCCTTTCTCGGGCTCGCTGCCATCGTGCTTTTCGTGACCTGGCCGGTAACATTTTTCACCATCAAGGAGCCCGCAGCAGATGCCCATCACGATCCTGCCTTTTTAGCCAGGATGAACCAGGGCACCGTGTTCGGGGAAGCCATTGGGGAACCGGTATTCTTCATGTTGTGTGCGGCATTCTTCCTGCTTGGTCTGACCGCCTCCTCGCTTGTCACCCAGCAGGTTCCACTATTGATCGAAGCCGGCTGGAGCCAGACAGAAGCGTCCTTCGTGCAGGCCCTGTTCGGCTTTGCCCTGCTGTTTGCCCGGGTCTTTATCGGGTTTGTAATCGACCACTTCTTTGCTCCCCGCGTCATGCAACTGGTGTCAGTAGGCGGGGCAATAGCCTGCATTATGTATGCCCTGGCACCACAGGCAGGGATTGTCAGCGCCATCCTGCTGGGTTTTCTGCTGGGCGCAGAATTTGATGTGCTGGCCTTTCTGATAAAACGCTATTTCGGGAATGTGGCCTACGGCCGTTTGTATGGGGTGATTTTTGGGGTTTTTTACCTGGGCTCAGGATTGGGCATTGTCGGTCTCGCTGCGATCCGCCAGGCTTCCGGAAATTATGATACGGGACTTTACATCGCAGCCGGGGTGCTTCTCAGCTGCGTGATACTCACCGCCCTGTTTCCGCCTTACCGTTTCGAAAACACGCTTCAGCCTGTTGAATGAGATCATAGGAACTCGGATGCCATGCTAAAAGGTTTACTTGCCTTTGCCGTCATCATCGCGGTGGCATTTTTCGTCATGCTGGCCAGGCTGGCCGCCGACAGCCGAAGTCTGTCACCAGCTCTCGGTCTTACGGGCGACACCCTCACTCCCTGCCCGGAGAGCCCCAACTGTGTATCCAGTGATGCGCCTGGAAACGACCCGCATTACATTGAACCACTGGCACTATCGGATGCCGGGCAATGGGACACCCTGATCAAGAGGATAAGTACCATGGCGGGAGCCACCCTGGTCACACTGGAACATGACTATGCCCATTTCACCTTTTCAACGCCGCTTCTGGGTTTTGTCGATGATGTTGAATGTCATTACAGGCCTGCCCAAAGCCAGGCGGCCATCCGTTCGGCTTCCCGCGTCGGTTATGGCGACATGAATATCAATCGCAAACGGGTGGAGGCTATTCGCGGCCTGCTTTAAGCCGTTTTTCTTCAATAAGAGCCCTGTTTCAGGTAATGTGATGCACATGCGCCCCTGGTGCCAGTCACCGGTGGGGCGAATTACTGTCCATACGGGAGGACACCATGGAACTGCTTATCAACAACCAACACCATGATGTGGATGTGGAACCGGAGATGCCTCTGCTGTGGGTCATCAGGGACATCCTCAATCTCAAGGGCACCAAGTTCGGCTGCGGTATTGCCCAATGCGGTGCCTGTACTGTACATATTGATGGCGAACCGGTTCGCTCCTGCTCCTATCCTGTTTCCGCGGCCCAGGGCAAGGCCATCACTACCATAGAAGGCTTGTCCGAGGATGCTTCCCACCCCCTGCAGCAGGCCTGGATCAGACACCAGGTGCCGCAGTGCGGCTATTGCCAGTCCGGCCAGATCATGAGTGCTGCCGCCCTGCTGGCGAAAAAACCGCATCCGACCGATGCCGACATCAATGCCGCAATGACCAACATCTGCCGCTGCGGTACGTACAGACGTATGCGCGCTGCCATCCATGACGCCGCCGGCAGTTTCCCTGAAACCGGCCTGGCCTATGAAGCATAAGGAGGAATGACCATGAACAGTAAAGTCTCCAATCCCTCCCGCCGCCGTTTTGTTATTTCATCCGCAGCTATCGGCAGTGGCTTTGCCCTTGGACTTCACTTGCCCGAAGGCAAGGCACAGACCGTAGACGCTGATGGCAAAATCAATATCTGGGTGGAAATCCGGGAAGATGATTCCGTGATCATCAAGTATGCCCGAGCCGAGATGGGCCAGGGCAGTATGACCTCGGCACCGCAGCTTGTTGCCGATGAGCTTGATGCCAACTGGGACAATGTGCGCATTGAGTATGTGGATGTGAATGAACACCTCAGGATGAACCGCGCCTGGGGCAACATGGTCACTGTTGGCAGTCAGACCATTCGCCTGTCACAGGACTACCTGCGGGAAGCTGGCGCCTCCGCCAGGGCCATGCTGGTAGCTGCAGCCGCCCAGATCTGGGGTGTGCCTGCCGCCGAAATCACTGTGATCAACGGCATTATTCGTCATCCGGCCTCCGGTCGGGAAAGCGGATTTGGCGCACTGGCCTCCCTGGCCGCCGCCATGCCCGTGCCAGAAAATGTTTCGCTGAAGGACCCGGCAGACTGGCACATCATCGGCCAGCCAATGCCACGCGTGGATATTCCAGCCTCTGTCGATGGCAGCCAGATTTATGGCATCGATGCCGACCTGCCCGGGATGGTCTATGCCGCCGTGGCACAGTGCCCGGTCTTTGGTGGCGAGGTGCGATCCTTTGATGCGGCCAAGGCGAGCAAGCGCCGCGGCATAATTGACGTATTAACCATAGATGATGGCCAGGCTCTTGCAGTTATCGCTGACAACTGGTGGCGAGCCAAACAGGCGCTGGCGGAAGTGGAAATCGATTGGGATACCAAAGGTAATGAGCAGGTCAGCAGTGAAAGCATCCTGGCCTATTTCCGGGAAAACCTGGACGCGCCGGACGCCGCCCCCCTGGACAGCAATAGCGGTGATGCTGACCGCGCACTCGCAGAAGCCGATCAGGTTCTCGAGGCAGAATATATTACCCCTTATCTGAGCCACTCTCCCATGGAGCCCATGGGGGCCACTGTTCACATCCAGGAAGACAGGGTAGATGTCTGGGCATCCACCCAGGCTCCGGCGGCGACATCCACCAGTGTTTCCCAGGCGCTTGGCATCGCCGATGACAAGGTATACCTGCACCGGGTCCAGTGCGGCGGCGGATTTGGACGCCGGGGCGGCTCCATTGATTACAGCCGCCAGGCCGCACTTATTGCGCAGGCCCTGCCTGTTGGCACACCGGTCAAGGTCCTGTGGACCCGCGAAGAAGATATGCAGCATGACTTTTACCGTCCCATGGGCGTGTACAAACTTACTGCCGGCCTCAATGCCAATGGCGACATCAGCGCCTGGAAGACCCGCATAGCCAGCGGCTCCATTCTCAGTCAGATGCGCGGTGTGCCCTTGCGTAACGGTATCGACGGGACTTCTTGTGAAGGCTTTACCCGTCTGCCCTATCTCTCCCCCAACCTCTACCAGGATTACAAACAGTGCCCAACCCACGTGCCACTGGGATTCTGGCGGACAGTGGGCTGGTCGCAGACGCCTTTTGCACGCGAACAGTTCATTGATGAACTGGCCATTGCTGCAGGTGAGGACCCTTTCGAATATCGCCGCCGGCACATGGCCCAGGACGACCTGTCACGCCACATTCTGGAAACAGTCGCCCACGCGGCCAACTGGGATCAGGCTCCCCCGGCAGGCACCTTCCGGGGCATTGCCACCACCGAGCCCTATGACAGTTTTACCGCTGCCGTTGTCGAGCTATCCGTCAATGAAGCGGGCGCTATCAACATCCACCGGATCGTTCAGGCCATCAATCCTGGCCATGTGGTGAATCCTGATAACGTCAGGGCCCAACTGGAAGGCTCCAATGTCTGGGCTGTCACTGCGGCCATGTGGGGAGAAATCACCATTGATAAAGGCCGCGTCCAGCAAAGCAATTTCCATGACTACCGGATGATGCAAATGGCTCAAATGCCGAACCTGGAAGTGGTGCTGGCCCCCACGGGCGGATTCTGGGGGGGTATTGGTGAGCCGGGACAGGCGCCGATCATTCCGGCCCTGTGCAATGCCATCTATGCCGCCACAGGCAAACGAATCAGATCCCTGCCACTGCACCATCATGGCTTCTCCCTGGCCTGAGTCAACGTCATGCCCGGATAAACCCTGGTTTTCCGGGCATTTGACAATCCCCGACTGATGGCCGAACTCATACTGGGCATTTTTATATTCACCTGGCTTATCGCCTTGGCCTGGATATTGTTTTACTACCGTTTCCGCCGCAAATACATTCTTGCCCACGAAGAACTGGCAGAACAGTTCAGGGACCTGCCAGGCTTTGACGCCCAAGGCCGAGGCCTGTCCCTTGCCGAAATAAAAGCACTGTTCAGCTTCGCCGGATTCCTGCTGTTTCGCCGGTACAGCAGTATCCGCAACCTCGCCATTGTTCAGGCTGCAGAAAAGGGCCGCCTGATTTTTATTGCCAACCTGACCGGGCTCATCCTGCTCGCCATCCTGATGCCAACCCATATGCATGAGGTGAACGAACTGCTGGTGAGCTTGGGCAGCGACAGTGAACAGATTGAGGACAAACAGCCTCGTGAATTCGCTTCCGAAGAATATGATCTGGACACCCTGGCCGGTCTGGACCAGGCAATCCTTGCCAATCCACGCAGTGCCAACCTGTATTTCCGCCGGGGAATGCTGCACGAACAGAACCAGGATTTTGCCAGTGCCTATGAGGATTTCAGTGAAGCCCGTGTACTGGAACCCGATCACTACAATACTTACCTGCAGCTGGACTACATCCTTGCCCGGGAGTCTCGCTGGAATGAAGTCATCCGTTACTGGGACATTTACCTGGAGAGAAATCCGGATGATGCTGATGCCTGGCTGGAACGGGGCGGCACCTGGTTCAGGTCGGGCAATCGTGAAAATGCCGCCAGTGATGCCAGACGCAGCTGTGATCTGGGCAACCCGGAAGGCTGTCAGCGGTACACACAAGTCACGGGAAATCCGCCCTGAGCACCTGTTTTAAAGTGATGCTCCTGCCCCCTCATTATGATATGTTTGGCAGGCCAACCGGTAATCCCGGCACTCATTTTCGGGGGAAATATGAAGACCAGATTCAAGACCACAAGCATTCTTGAAAAAGTCTGCTTCCTGCTCGGCTCACTGACATTAATCATTATTCAGCCAGCCCAGGCTCACCACTCCTTTGCCGCTGAGTTTGACGCGGACAAACCGGGTGAGCTAACCGGGGTCATTACAGAAGTCCGGTTCAGCAACCCTCATGTTCGATATCGCGTGGATGTGACAGGGGCCGATGGCAAGACAGAGAACTGGGAACTGCAGGCCAGCAGTGTCACCGCGCTGCGCGGCCAGGGCTGGGTTGCCGATACCGTGAAGGTGGGCGACAGGGTCAATGTCACCGGCCAGATGGGCCGCGGCGGCAGCAAAAAACTATTCGTCAGAGGCCTGTTGCTCGACGATGGCACCGCATTTGGTACAGCCAACACCTCACGTGCCAATGATCGTGATACCATCACCGCCGACCCGTCCTATGACTACAGTTTCGGTGAACCCGACAAGAGCCACCCGATCGATATCACCGGCACCTGGCGCCAGGGCTATAAATTCCGCGTCACCGTGGATGACCTGGAACCCAAGCCCACGCCATTTACCGAAGCAGGTAAGCAGCTGTTTGCCAACACCCAGAAGTATGACGACTCTGCCCTGCGCTGCATTGCCATTGGCCTGCCCAGGCTTTTCGGCAACCCTTACAACATGTCCATCTATGATGCCGGCGACCATTACCTCTTTCTGTACGTCGAGCACAATTCCCCACGCCACATCTGGATGGATGGCCGTTCCATGCCGACCAATGCCACAGCCACGTCGAATGGTTATTCCATCGGCCGCTGGGAATCCGACAACACCCTGGTTATTGAAACCAGCCACCTGCTTCCCGGCTGGCTTGACGGCTCCGGACTGCCCATGTCCGGTGAAGGCACCCGTACCGTGGAACGTATTGTTTTCAGCGAAGACAGACTTTCTGCCGATCGCACCATGACGATCCATGACCCTTACTACACGCAGCCCCTGACCCGCGTTCGCGGCTGGGCCCGCGGGGATGATGTGGATGTCACTGAACAGGATTCCTGCGATCCGGCCAGTTACTATGTGGACCTGCTGGAAACCGGACAAATCGAAAAATACCTGAAACCCTGATCACCAGCAGCATCAAGCCAAAAAAAAGGACCACTCAGTGGTCCTTTTTGATATGCAAGTCCGTTTGACAACAACTTTACGGCTTCATGTCATCAGCCGATACCCAGAAGCCCGTTAACGCTCAACTCTCCTGCCCGGAGCCGATTACCTCGCTGAGGCTGGCCAGCATTTCCTTCATTTTCACCGGCTTTTGCATCACCCGGGAAAAACCGGCCTCTTTGAGTTCAGCGGCAAACCGGCTTTCGGCATAACCGCTGGTCAGGATGACCTTGACGCCAGGGTCGATTTTTCGCATTTCCCTGAAAACTTCCAGGCCATCGAGCTTCGGCATGCTGAAATCCAGCAGTACACAGGCAATGTCCTGGTGTTTTTTACGGAAAATATCCAGCGCCTGTGCACCATCCACCGCCTCCAGGACAGCGTAATCTCCGCAACGCAAAATGCCCCGATAAACGCTTCTGACCATATCTTCATCATCGGCCACCAGCACACATTGTGGACCATAGGACGTCTCAAGGGCAGGGTCAGCCAGCTGCTCCACGTCAACCTTGGGGGCAAAAGGAAGCAGGATGGTAAAGGTCGTTCCCTTGCCCGGGGCCGAATCCAGGGTAATGAGACCCTTGTGACTCTGGACGATCCCCTGAACGGCCGCGAGACCAAGACCCCGCCCGTTGTTCTTGGTGGTAAAAAAAGGATCAAAAATTCGACTAATCGTCTCTTCATCCATACCACAGCCGGTGTCACTGACCTTGATGACGGTGAACTGGCCCCGGGAGGGTAATACCGATTCCTGCTGCGGCCCATCAAGTTCAGTGATATCCGTTTGGATGGTGATACTACCTTCCAGGTTTCCCAATGCTTCTGATGCATTGGTGATCAGGTTCATGATAATTTGCCGCAGCTGGCTGTGATCCCCCATCACGCCCGGCTGACGATCATCGAGATCATAGATGACTTGCGCTTTTTTCGACACCGCTGCCCGCAGCAGCTCTCCCAGTTCCCGGATTTCCCTGTTGCAGTCAAAGTGCTCCCGTCGCAGCGAACCGCGTCCGGCATAGGCCAGCATCTGGTTGCACAACTCTGTGGCTTTCATACATGCATCTGCAATCTCATGCAGCATGTGGCCAGCTTTTTCATTGCCTTCAAGCTGCAGCATCGCCAGTTCGGCATTCCCCATGATGGCCGTCAGCAGGTTATTGAAATCATGGGCAACACCACCAGCCAGCACCCCCAGGGCTTCCATTTTTGCCGCCTGCCTCAGTTGGGTTTCCAGACGCTCCCGCTCCACCGCCATACCCACCATACGTGCAGCAATGGCCAGCCCATCCAGATGGTGCTTTTCCGGTGTCGATGGCGAGTTGCTGTATAAAGCCATGGCACCCAGAACCTTGCCATCTAGGGTGGTGATCGGATTGGACCAGCACGATGACACACCGGCCACCTCTGCGGCAGGCCTGAGTGCCGCCCAAAGCGGGTCCTCGAAGATGTTTTCCACGACAACAGGCACATTCCAGAATGCGGCCGTGCCACATGAACCGACAGCAGGTCCTATATTCAGGCCTTCCACCATCTCATTATATTTTGTGGGCAAGCTTGGGCCTGCCCCCGTAGCGATATATTCCTGGTTATCATCCAGCAGCAGAATGGAGCAGCGCATGCCAGGATTCTTGTTTTCCACCACACGAGCCATCATCGACAGAATTTCCTTCAACCTGGGTTGGTTCGGGTCTGCTTCCAGGTTGAGGCTCTGGTCAGGAAAATCGTTTTCGTGGGTCAGTGTTCCAAGAATAAAAAGCTCACCCTTCAGGGAGCGACTGCGCCAGGTGAAATCCAGCCAGTTACCTGACTTGTCCCGGCATCTGGCCTGGGAAAAGTTCAGCTTTCCATCCAGCATGCCCTGTACAACACGTTGATCATCGGGGTGAATCCAGCTCATCAAGGGACTGGCGGAAAACGCAGCCGCATCCAGCTTCAACTGCTCCCGGCACCATCTGTTGGTATACAGGCAACTCTGACAATCCCCCGTGAACAGGACCATTGGTGCGATAAAGGCAGGACTTGAAATCATAGGCAACTTTTCAGGAACGATCGGTAACCCCTGTTTCAGGGGGGATAACATAGTTTTGGCGATACAACATTCAGCCGGGCTGAATTTTCGAATGCCTTTCTTTATAGCAGAACATTTTCCAGCACTTTGTGCAATTCCTGGACGTTAATGGGCTTTTGAACCACATCCCTCATCCCGGCATCACGGTATTTTGCCTGGTCCTCAATCGAGGCATTGGCAGTCCAGGCCAGAACAGGCAGCACACTTGCCGACTTAGTCTTTCTGATTTCCCTGAGCGTATCCAGACCGCTCATGGCAGGCATGTGAACATCCATCAGCACCAGGTCAAAATCATGCGTGGCAAGTAAATCAAGGGCAGCCTTTCCGGAATCAGCATCCAGCGTTTCCAGGCCCAGCTTATGGAGCATCATGTTGCCCATTTTACGGTTGATTTCATTGTCATCCACTATGAGAACCCTGCCGGAAAAACGGTTTGCCGAAACAAAGGATGCCTGCGGTGTCGCCTCAGGGACCTGAACATCGGCAAGATCAAGCTGGACCATGAACCAGAAGACAGAGCCCGCCCGGTCCTCACGATTGTACATGCCAAGCTGACCATCCATCAGTTCGACGAGCGTTTTGGCAATATTCAATCCCAGGCCTGAAGATGCCTCAGCAGAATTTGCGCTGTTCTTCTTGGACCAGAATTCCTCGAACAGATGTTTCTGATCATCCAATGGAATACCCTTGCCTTCATCAAGCACCTCAAACCGGATCGTGGTTGACCCGGCACTTCTTGACAGTACTTTGACATTGATTTTCACCAGACCGTATTCAGTATGCTTGACGGCATTGCTCATCAGGTTCATGCATACTTATCTCAGTTTTCCCTCATCTGCATACAGAAACGCAGGCAGGTTTGGATCAAATTCCACTGACAAACCGATATTCTTTTTAGCTGCCGAAATTCTTAGCACGCCCATGATATCGGACACCAGTTTCCGGATATCCACGACGCCCATCTCCAGGTTTTCCATCTCCTCCTTCAACCTGGAGAAGTCCAGCACCTGGTTAATGACGCCCAGCAGAGAGCTGGAAGAAATTTTCATGATATCGATCAGCTCATCCGTTTCGCGCCCATGCTCAATGTCAGACAGCAAATCCAGTGCAGTTACAATACCGCTTAGCGGTGTTCGCAACTCATGACTCATGTGGGAAACGAATGCCGACTTGATTCGGCTGGCTTCTTCCGCCTGATCCCTGGCCACTTTGAGGTCGGCTGTCAGCCTGTGTATATCCGACAACATGACACCCTGGGTACTCAGGTACATATCCAGATCAAGCTGTGCATCCTGGACCGGGAAATCAAAAAAATTCACAGCGATACTGGGGGAAATTTTCCTTGAGCCATGTCAGCCAGGGTGACAAGGCCATCAGGACTATCTCGCGGCCCTCATAAACGCCCGGAATAACCTGTCCTCTCAGGGCAAACCTCCCATCCAGTGACGTGAACAGGATAAGGTTGCGCGTGTACTTGAGCAGATCGACCTCAGCCACCGGCCTCATCAATCGTGGACGACGAACCTCGAACAAGTCATCAAAGCATACGCCAATGTCCATGCCTTTGATCTTGCCCCTGATTTTTTCACTGGCATAGACAATCCAGCCATCTTTCGACAGCCCCACGGTAAGGGGGTACAGCAATTCATATTGCTCAGGGCTCAGGGAAACCTTCTGGTCCATCAATTATTCTCGACAAGCCTGAAGACAGAATACTGTCCTTCACCTGACACGCTGGATTCAATCAGGTCTATTGAAATGGATTTATCGTAGTTGATAGCCAGTCCTTTCAGGAGACCCACGACAAAAGCTTCCAGACCGGACCTGCTGCTTCGGTAGTGCAACAGGTAGGTCTTTTGATCCTGCTTTTCCAGTTCAAATGACGGCGCATTGTACTGCTGGAAAATATTCGAAATCCTGTCATGCATGTGATCAAGGTTTGCCAGCAAGTCCCAGATACTGTTGCCAAAACTGTCCATCAACGTCCCGTAATTATCCAGGGCTGTATGTAACACCCAGTACTGGCCAAACGCGTCCAGGCAATCCGGGGGCTCGATTTCAAGTATCTTGCAGGCAGAACCCACAAGACTGAGCACAACCTGGTCATCGTAATTCTGCATGGCAAGGAAGACATCAGCCCCCACACCCGAATCATCCAGTATCTGGTTCCAGACGCTGTCCCCGTGATTATCAAGAACCATATCCCTGACTGCATTGTGGATCATGCCATAGATCGTTTTCTTCCCTATGAGTTGAATCTGCCCAGCAAGTATTAACGGTTATAGAATGCATTTTTCAAGCAAGGCCCACGATTTTAGTCAAACAACGCTTACAGAAACATTACATATTGTTTTTATTGTGAATTTGGGAATTTTTCCCTGCAGGAAATTCCCCAGGTTTGGTATTTTCTCTGCCGGTATTCACGGTTTTTCAAGTCGCCACCGAATATGTCAAAATACGCCACTCAAACATCAACCAGTCAGCCCTCAACCCTGCTTGTCTGCATGTCCAGAAACCTGAAATATTACCTGCTGGTGTTCAGCATCCTGTTTCCTGCCGCAAAGGCGCAGGAATCCCCGGATGAAACCCTGATAAGCACACAGCTGATGGAGACCATTTCCTCGTGGGCAGGAGCCTGGCAGGCCCAACTGCCCGACATGTATTTTTCCTTCTATGTAGAGGATTATGCCGGCGCTGGTTACAGTTCCCGCGAGGCGTGGATGGAAGAAAGGCGGCAGCGAATACTGGCCCCTGAGGAGATCAGACTCAGACTGATTGATTTTCAGCTGCTTTCACATACTGAGCGGCAGGCCAGCACACGATTCAAACTCATTTATGAGCGGCCAGACTACCAGGATGAAACCTACAAGGAACTGGTTCTGGAAAAAATGGATGGCAAGTGGCTGATTTCAGGTGAAACCAGCCTGCGGGTCACCCGTCTGTAACTCCCACGATTAACCGCTACCATAGCTGTGATATGAACTCACCATCAGGGCAATCCCCTTCTGATTCAGACGCGGGCGACAGCCAGCAATCAAACGGCGACACCTTTTTTCAAGGCGTCCTGTACATGATGCTGGGTTCTGTCCTGTTTGCCATAGCCGATGCCTTTGGCAAACTGGTCACAGCCTCTTTCCCCCTCAGCCAGGTCATCTGGTTGAGGAGTGTCTTCGGCATGCTCCTCATCGCCCTGGTTATTTTGATCAGGGGCAAACGGGCAGACTTTAAAACCGTCAGGTTCAGGGCGCATCTGACCCGCTCCCTGGCTGGTATTTCCATGACAGTCTGCATGCTGACCGGCCTGAAATACATCCCCCTGGCTGAAGTCACCTCCCTGGTCTTTTCCACCCCGCTGATCGTTTCGGTTTACAGCGCAATTGTCCTGAAAGAACCCGTCAGCCGGAAAATGTTCATCGCCATTATCACCGGGTTCGCCGGCGTACTCATTGTCGTCAGGCCGACTCCGGATCATTTTCATTTTGCCCACCTGGCCATGCTGGGATTTGCTCTGTCGTCCGCCTACCTGAGCATCACGGCCAGGGCGCTGGTAAAAACCGAATCCCCACTGACACTGAATCTGTATATATACCCGGCAACAATTATCCTGGGTAGTGGGTTTGCCTGGCACGACTGGGTGGCACCAGACCTCATTTCCTGGGTCCTGTTTTTTTGCGTGGCATTTTTCGCCACGCTTGCCATGTTGTCGATCACCAAGGCTGTCCACTGCGCTACACCGGCAAGGGTCGCCCCTTTTGATTACACCCGTATCATCTGGACTGTCAGCATAGGTTTTCTGTTTTGGGGTGAACTTCCCGATGGGCTCACCTGGGTGGGCATAGCCGTGATCATGCTGTGCGGCCTGTATATCATCCGGCAGGGCAGAAAAGCCTGAACCCGAATACGCGACAGGAGTTTTTACCAAATTTTCTTTTAATATCAATATATTTTACAGGCCGGATATAATATTACTTTGATATTTTTGGTGAAAAATTCTGAAATCCTGCCGTTATCCTTAACAGCATAGTTTTCGTACGAACTGCTAATTCTACCCGGATGGGAAATCTAAAGATGTTTGTTTGGAACCAAAGACAGCGCCTTGCTGTTGCCATGCTGGAATGGTTGGGCATACACGCCGACTGCGCCAGCAATGGTGCAGAAGTGATCGAGAAGCTGTCCCTGCATACCTATGACCTGATATTCATGGACTGCCAGATGCCGGTCCTGGATGGCTATGAAGCCACACGAAAAATCCGTGCCATGGAGGCTGGAAGCGACGGGCATATCATCATTATTGCCATGACAGCCAATTCACTGGCCGGTGAAATGGAAAATTGCCTGGCCACAGGCATGGATGACTATCTGAGCAAGCCCTATACACTGGAACAGTTATCCTCCATGATCAAAAAATGGTTTGGTCCGGACAGCGAAACTGAAGAAACAGCCACGAATCGTGGAGTGACTATGACAGATTATCAGGAACCCCTCATTAACATGGAAACGATACAGGAGCTGGTGGAGCTGGATCCAAATCACACAACAGCTTTCCTGAAAGAACTGCTGGACACCTTTGAGTCAACATCCATTTCCAGAATTCCCGAGCTTGAAACAGCGATAGCAGGAAATGACCAGGAAACTGCCATCAACATCACTCACTCGATGAAGTCCAGCGCCGGTTTCATCGGCGCTGAGCTGCTTTCAGCCATCATACGGGATATGGAACAGATGTCCCGTGACAACCGGCTTGCCGAGATGGACAAGCATATGCAGTCCCTGAAGCAGTATTATGAGAAATCAGTGGCCAGGCTTCGCGAGATTCTGACCTGGAATTTTGCCTCCAATTAAGCGCTGGCCCCGTTGGTTTACCGACCTTCAAAGACAGACCAGGAGAAGTCGGCACTTCATTAATGAAAAAAAACTCCTGATCCTTATAATCCTCCTTTTGTATCTGGCCAGGGTCTGCATCCGTTTGACCTCAGACAAGGTACAGCAGACCCCAATAGCGTTAGGATTACCCTCCACGAAACTCTAACTCTACGATTTATAACAAGAAACTCCCAAGGAGCAGCCATGACCGGTCCATTTCCCAAAACCCCTACCTTCATGACCATCGATGAACCCTTTCGATTCGAAGGCGACCTGTACGACCTGGAAGTGGAAGGTCAGATTCCACCCGAACTTGACGGCACTTTCTATTCTGTAGGCCCGGACCAGGCCTTTCCGCCCAAAATGGGCGATGCCAACCCGTTCAATGGCGACGGTTTTGTCAGGGCTTTCACCATCAAGGATGGCCATTGCGACCTCAAACTGCGCTATGTCATGACCGATCGTCTGAAAGCCGAACGAGCCGCCCGCAAAGGCCTGTTTGGCGATTACCGTAACCGGTTTTCCGATGATGAAAGTGTGCAGCAAATCAACCGGGCTGTGGCAAATACCAACGTTGTCCTTCATGCAGGAAAAATTCTGGCCATGAAGGAAGACCAGCCACCATACTCTCTGGACCCTCACACCCTGGAAACCATCGAATTGTTCACCTGGGGTGGGCAGATGACTGCCACCACGTTTACCGCTCATCCGAAAATCGATTATGAGACTGGTGAATTCTATGGCTACGCCTATGCCGCCAAAGGTGAGGCCACCGACGATATAGCCATCTACAGTTTCGATAAAAACGGCAACAAGACCTGGGAAGTATGGTTCAAATCCCCTTACCCCGGCATGATTCACGAATGCGCCATCAGTGAAAACTACGTCATTCTTCCCCTGATGCCCCAGGTCATGTCCCTGGACCGCATCAAGAAAGGCGGCATCCTGTTCCAGTGGGAACCCACCTATGACCAGGTTTATATCGTTTGCCCGAAGGGCGGTGATGCCAGCGACGTGCGTTTCTTCCATGCCCCGAATGCCATGCCGGGACATGTCATCAACGCCTTTGATGACAACGGCAAGCTTTATCTGGATCTGCCGGTTGCCCTGGACAATGTGTTCTGGTTCTTCCCTGATAAAGACGGCAAATTCCCACCACCGGGCTCCTTCGGCACCGAAGTGACCCGCTGGAGCTTCGACATGAACGACAAGAACGCCAAACCGGTGCCAAACGTGCTTTCCACAATGGCGGCTGAATTTCCGCATTGTGACGACCGCTATGTAGGCAAGCCCTACAAATATGGCTTCATGCAGGCCAGCGACCATACCCAGCCCTACAATCCGGATCTTGCCGGGCCAATCATGGGCTTCTTCTTCAATACTTTCCTGACGATGGATATGAGCACAGGCAAGGCCGACTGCTGGTTTGCCGGCGACACCTCAAGCACCCAGGAGCCGGTGTTTGCCCCTAAATCCGCCAATGCTGCCGAGGGGGACGGCTACGTCATGGGTATCGTCAACCGCCGAGCTGAACACCGAAGTGATCTGGTTATTCTGGACGCCATGAACATGGCCGCCGGACCAGTGGCCACTGTCAAGCTGCCAGTACGCTTGAAATATGGTATCCATGGCAACTGGGTACCTGCTGTATCATTTGCCTGATACCACAGAGTATTTCCCGCTTTCCCTGCCCCGTTTTTCAGGGGATAAAAAAGGCCGCTATAAGCGGCCTTTTTTATTGTCGGCTTATCCAGCCGTCATGTGAAAACAGCCAGTACTAATCAATAGGCGGATGCAGCCCACTGAATTTTTCATACATGGGAAACTGCTCTGTATTGTTCAAACTGTTACTGATGGTTTTCAGGAGTGTCTTGGCATTAAACGGTTTGGGAAGAAACACATAATCCCTGTTGATTTCATTGTGATCACCAATAAAACCCGACGCCATGATCACCGGCAGCGTTGGTTGAAGGCGTTTGATCTCGTTAACCAGATCAAGCCCGGTCATCGTACCGGGCATGGAAAAATCAGTGAACAGCAGGTCGATGCTTTCACGGTGTCGTTTCCAGAGTTCCAGCGCCTGACTGCCACTTTCGGCCTCCATGACCCTGAAGTTGTTCCTTTCCAGAATTCGCTTGGTCATCTCCCGCAGTGTGGCCTTGTCATCCACGATAAGAATGGTTTCGTTACCGCCTTTGGCCGGCCTCACAGATTCCAGGTCAGAGATATTCAGAATCGTGGAGATATTGGTTGTCTTGTGAAGCGGAAAGAAAATCCGGAAGCACGTTCCAAACCCCAGTTTGCTGCTGACATTTACCCAGCCTTTATGCTGCTGAACCAGATGGCTGACTGTGGCCAGTCCAAGCCCCGATCCCTTGGTCATTTCCTTGGTGGTAAAGAATGGATCAAAAATTTTCTTGATGATATCCGGGGCAATGCCGGTACCGGTATCGGAAACCTCCAGCATGGCAAAACTGCCCACATAGGCACCAGGATGTTTTTCTGCCTCAAGCTCTGAGATTTCAATGCGATTGGTACTGATGAACAGTTCCCCGCCTTCTGGCATGGCATCCCTGGCATTGATCACCAGGTTGGTCAGAATCTGCTCAAACAGCATGGCATCGATCCTGGAAACAATATCTTCCCGGGAAAGATTTATCCTGACATTAATACCATGTTTGGATAGGTTTGGCATGGCCTGTCTGAATTCATCCACCAGGGTATTGATTTCCTTGTATTCAAATACCAGGTTTTTCTTCCGGGTAACAGAGAGTAGCTGGCGCGACAGTCTCGCCGCCTTGGCAGCAGCCTTGTCGATCAGCTCTGCAGGGATCCGCACATCATCGGTGCTTACATTTTTCAGCAGGAGGCTGCTGTAGCCTGAAATGACGGTCAACAGATTATTGAACTCATGGGCAATGCCCGCCGAGAGCTGTCCTAATACTTCCAACTGGGACGACTTGTCCAGCTGCCCCAGAATTCTGTCATGATCAAGGGCGTGCTGTATCGACTGGACAAGGCTGCCGCTTTTCAGCCCGTCCTTGAGCACATAATCGGCAGCACCATGCTTGATGGCTGCAATCCCTTCCCCCTGAATCGCAGAGGAAGTCAAAATGATGATTGGCATGCTGCCTGAAGACAGCTTGAGGCGCTTGATGACCGGAATGCCATTGCCATCCGGCAGCGTGAGGTCTGCCAACAGCACATCGAATTTTTCTGCGGCCATCAAATTTTCCGCATCAGACATGCTGCCGCAGACTTTTAACGTAAATACTGTGGACTCAGCCTCTTCAAGCATTCTCTCAACAATCCTGACATCTTCCTCATAGCTTTCCAGCAGCAGCACCCGGATCACCTCTTTTTCAGGATTTGATATTTCAGTATCTGTACTGGCCAGCGCTTTCAATCGAAGATCCGTTGATGGCAGTTCCATCGTACCGAACAGAAAACTCTTGAGCGACCCGATGATATTTTCCATCTGGTTATAATCCATCGGCTTGGTGATATAGCCATTGGCGTGATGTCCATAGGCAAACAGGACATCTTCATCCGAGGCAGATGAAGAGAGCACGATGACAGGAATAAATTTCAGAATCGGATCTGCTTTGACTTCCACCAGCACCTGGCGCCCATCGAGGCGGGGCATATTCAGGTCGAGTATGATGAGGTCAGGTGTACAGGCATTTTGGTATTTCTCTTCACGCCTTAAATACGCCAGCGCCTCAATACCGTCATCCACGATGTGGAGATTTGTATGCAGACCATGCTTTGTGAGTGCTTCAGTGGTAATTAACCGATCTGCCGGATTATCCTCTACCAGCAAAATGTCGTAGGTACGACCTTGTGCAGTCATTTCATTTCCTTACCTTGATCATGACCCTGTAACGCTATAACCATAAATGCATCCACTGAAAATTTTTGCGAAAAAAACAGTCACTCGACTACTACGGCAAAAATTTTTTTTATATTACCCATTCTTACTGATGACCGGGCTGGTACAGGAGTAACGAGCTGCACAGAAGGGTGAACAAAAGAATTGGCAAATCCCGAGCAACGGGAAGGAAAGCTGGCAACAGACCGGGCCATTACATCTTCTGAAGTACGCATACATGGATATCATCCATATCTCTCTCGTTAAGCCCAAACTGTAAAACCATGTTATTCAGGTTTTATAAATATTTTTCGAGTTTTACCTTCTAAAACATACAGTAACTACAACGGGACCGGAGATTTAAATATGCATGCAATTTTTGTAAATGGTGTCAAGGTGATGGCACCCATTCAGCAAATGTCCCCCCCCTTGCTGGCTGAAACAGTCAGGAAATGCTTAATAAAACAGGTGGAATAGCGCTATCAAAAATCCGACAGTTCGGGGCAAGGCCTTAAATCGGAAAGAACAACGGTATAAGCAGAGAAAGGGAAATCCACATAATCAGCGTCAAGGGAATTCCGATCCTGAGAAAGTCATTGAAAGAGTAACCGCCCACAGTCATCACCAGGAGATTGGTCTTGTAAGCCATTGGCGTGGCATAGCTCATGTTGGCGCCAAACAGGACACTTAACACAAAAGGTTCAACTGCAACCCCCAGCTGATTGGCTATTCCGATAGCAATCGGTGTTCCGATTACAGCTGCCGCATTATTGGACACGATGTTGGTCAGGATGGCCATCATGAGCATCAGGCCGCTGAGCTGCATCGTGATTGAGGCCTGCGCGGTCAGACTGACAAAATATCCGGCAATCACATCAGCGGCACCGGTTTGCAGCATCGCCGACCCCAGGGCCAGGGATGCCGCAACAATCAGGACAATCTGCGCGTTGATAGCCTCTCCTACATCACGCCAACCGAGGCATCCCGTAAGTGCCATGCCCAGCACCCCGCATACCGCACTGATGGCAATGGGGAGCATACCCAGCGCAGACAACACAACCACGGCAATCATGATGGCCATTGCCAACGGCGCTTTTCTGGAATGCGGCAGGTCCGCCTTACCATCAAGCACCAGAATGCGGCCTTCCTTTTTCAACTCCGTGATTTTTTCACTGGCTCCCTGAACCAGAAGCACGTCTCCAATTTCCAGGGCCACGTTGGCCATATCCGACATCAACTTTTTATTGCGGGATCCCGTGCGGTGCAGCGCCAGTATTGCCAGTTGGTAGCGGTCAGCAAAGCGCATCCCCGAGAGCGTCCTTTTAAGCAGGGGCGAACCCTGGGTCACAATAATTTCTGCCAGCTGCTGCCCTTCGGCCTGCAGGGGATGTTCATCGTCAACGCGGCTGTCGCTGCTATAAAGTTCAGCACCCAATATTGCTTCAAACTGCTTCAGGTTGTCAGGGGTATCCCGGACCAGCAGCTGGTCACCGGCTCTGATCCTTACGTTGCCGTGTGGGACCACCAGATAATCACTCTCACCGCGCTTGATGTACTGTACATTGATGTCATTTTCCGTTTTCGCCATAACCTCCTTAAGTGTTACGCCATCAGCAAAACTGCCCTCGACAATATTCAGTGCGGCAAAAAACAGTCTGGGGGATGCATTTTGCAGTTCAGTGGCGCGATCAGGCAGGATTCTTGGGGCAACAAGCCATAAATAGGCAATGGCAACGGCACTGGCCATGGCCACGGGTGCCAGAAATTCAAACATGGAAAATTTTTCCATGCCCATACTGACCGCCACAGATACCACCAACAGATTGGTGGAGGTGCCAATCGTGGTTCCCATGCCGCCAATCAGGGTGGCAAACCCCATGGGCATGAGAATCCTGGAAGCTGGGGTCCCGGTCCTGAGAGACACACTGGTCAGAATGGGCAGCAGCAAAATAACAATGGGCACATTGTTTACAAAAGCACTCAGACAGGCGCCAACGACAAGCATCAAGAGGAAGGAAAGTTGTGGTGAGACCTCCCAGACCCTGGACAGCATTCTGCCCACCGGCTCCAGGGCACCCGTGCGGGCCAGCCCATGTCCAACAACCATCAGGGCAGCAACAGCAACGAGAGCTTCATGGCCAAAGCCGGAGAAAAAATCCTGGGCATGTATGGTGTGGCCTGCGTGACTGTACGGGAACAACTCAAAACCGGCGGCCAGTAAAGCCAGCACCAGTAAACTTGATGTCTCCAGCGGTATGCGATCCCTGGTGAACAGGAACAGCGCCACTATTGTCAGCAGCAGCACGGCAATGGCATGGGGATTTAACGCTGATTCAGCCAACATGACTCCTGTATACTTTGCCTTTCGTTGACCGCCATACTACCAAAGTCCGCACGACCATCCACAGGCCAGTATTATGCAAGACAAGCCCGATTATCTGTTTGTATATGGCACACTGCGCAGTGACTCCCATTCTGACAGTTATCGCCAGTACATAGCCCCACATTTCACCCTTGTCAGTCGGGCCACCATGGCTGGCCGCCTGTATTCCATTATTGACTACCCCGGCCTGCTTCCCGCTGAGGAAGCCACAGATCTGGTGATTGGAGAGGTCTATGCCTTTAAGGGTGATGCGGCGCATCTTGCCGATATTGATGATTATGAAGGCTGTGCTTCACATTCTCCCCGGCCCCACCTGTATACACGAAAACGGGAAAAAGCCTGGCTTAAGGACGGCTCCATCGTTGATGCCTGGGTATATTTCTACAATTATCCGGTCAGCGAATCCATGCTGATCAGCTCCGGTGACTTCCTGGATCAGCGGCGCCGCTGAATCAAGCCCATCTCACTTTAACTCTGCAATACCCTGTAGAACTGTGCCTTGATGTAGCGCGTTTCCGGAATGAGGGGGTGAACGGGATGATCCATTCCCTGACCACCTGCATGAAACTGCTGCACCCGTCGGTCATGCTGCCGGGCAGCGCCATGCACAATGGCAGTCAGCGCCTCATCTGTCAGCGGCATGGAACAGGAAGCTGACACCAGAATACCGTCGCGGGCCAGCAGCCTCACACCCAGTTCGTTGATATGACGATAAGCCGCCTCGCCCGCTTTCTGGTCTTTTCGGCGTTTGATGAAGGCTGGTGGATCCAGCACCACGATGTCGAACTTTTCGCCCTCTGAAAGTAACTGTTTCAGGGCATCAATGGCTTTACCACGCACACCGGACACCCGCTCAAGACAGTCATTCAACGAGGCGTTATGGCCCACCAGTTCCATGGCAGCTTCCGAGGCATCCACGCAAACGACTGATTCTGCGCCGGCTTTTGCCGCCTGAATCCCCCAGCCTCCGACATAGGAAAAAACATCCA
>CAZBBS010000018.1:0-40365 GCA_964490145.1 uncultured Enterobacteriaceae bacterium | reverse complement strand
GGTGGTTAGAGCGCACCCCTGATAAGGGTGAGGTCGGAGGTTCAAGTCCTCCCAGACCCACCAATTTTTGTCGTTCCCGGCGCATGAAGCTGGCGCTTCATAAAGGACGCGCTGGTTGACCCTCCCAGATCCACCAATTTTTGTCCAAATCACTGTTACTTCGTTCCGATTCCTGTCTTTAATTAGTTATCAGCCTCTTGCCGCAGTTGCTGGGCCACGGTCAGGTAATAGTTTCTACCAAGTGCATTGACAGAATCCCGGGCCAGTATGGTCAGGGCATTCGCCTTCAATCGTTTGGCGACGACATCGTTGCTGTTGAGTGCCAGCACATAATCACAGAGCTGGGCTGTCCACTGGGCTTCGCCCCTGGCCAGGCTTTGTCTGGCCTGAGTCAACAGGGAGGCTATACCACCAGCCAGTTCTGCCACCTTGCGGGCTTCTTCAGCAGGTGAGAGGGGTGCGAGATTGGAAGGATTACCGTCATACCATCCCAGGTAGCCGGTAAAAATGGCCCGAACAGCCCAGGCCACCCGGCCGTAGTATTCACCGAGATCCGGTTTGGCGGCCAATTCCGGCGGCAGTTTTACAAAGTCCACCAATTGTTCGGGGCTCATGCCAAGATTCATGCCTTCAACGGTTTTGTCATGAACGAACCGGATGGCATCCCGATAGTCCTGGAGAGCATTCAGCGATGCCGTTTTACCAATGACCGGCAGAGTATGGCCCGGGACTACGGAGGAAGGCTGCTCGGCGATCATGGCATCCAGGCTTTGGATCCAGTCGTAGACGTCCCGGTACGGGGTGCCGCGAATCGCATACAGGTTGGGAAATGAGCGATAGTAATTGTCGCCGGCAAACAGCACCTGCTGTTCCGGATACCAGACATACAACTGGTCATCGGTTTCCCCTGGCGCAGCAGCCAGAGTCAGCTGAATACCGGAAATTTCCACGATCTGACGTTGAGCGTCAAAGGTTCTGTTCGGTGCTGTAT
This sequence comes from uncultured Enterobacteriaceae bacterium, assembly GCA_964490145.1. Classification (GTDB taxonomy): domain Bacteria; phylum Pseudomonadota; class Gammaproteobacteria; order Pseudomonadales; family Pseudohongiellaceae; genus Eutrophocola. The sequence continues at coordinate 39,374 of CAZBBS010000018.1, read as the reverse complement.
CAGGCAGGGCAGTGTCTGCATTGTCTGATACTGCCTGGTTGGCAAAGGCATTGGCCCGGTCTGGCCGCATGGCTGGCGCAATACCATTATTGATCCTGAGATTGTCGGGCAGCGCAAATCCGGCCTGTCGTATTCCCCGTTGCTCTTGAATCGTCATGCCGGCCGCGTTCAGGGGGCGGTCTTCACTGCCGAAATTATGGCGTGCCCAGATTTCAGGCTGGCTGACATCTTTCAGAAATACGGCGGCCCCACCGGTATGGTCACCATGGCCATGGGTGTAGATGATGCCGGAAACGGGCAGGTCTGTGATTTTACGGAATTCTGCCAGTATGAATTCGGCATGGCGGGCAGACATAGCCGTGTCTACCAGGATAATGCCGTCGGTACCAATGATCATGCTGACATTGGCAGGGCTGTACCCCACAGCGGTGTAGACATTCTCGGCGACTCTGACCATAGCAGGGGAAAACTGGTCTCCACGGCTTGCCAGTATGGCTTCGGCTTCAGTGGTCTGGGCCTGGATGCCAGGTGATACCGTGTTGAACACAAACAACAGGGACAGGACAAAAAGGCGTGTGTACATCGCAGGCTCCGTAATCAGGCAGGAGAGTTGTCAGGGAGAAACATGAAAATCCCCAAGGGGCGGCGTGTTCAGGGCCTGTTCCTGTGGGGCAGGCAGCTGGGGTATCCAGTCATAGGGTATCCGGTATCCCCTGTAAACAGAATTTGAGCCGCGGCGCGAGTAGGGCGACGGAGCATTCTGGTATTCCCAGACGATTGCGCCATCCGGTGTAACTTCAAACACCCGCCCCGGGGCGCCTTCCGTGATCAGAGTGTTGCCATTTGGCAGTCGCTGGGCGCCACTGATATTGGTGGAAAAAAAGTTTGGCTGACGATACTGCCAAACCAGCTTCAGGGTGATCGGATCAATTTCCAGAACACGGGATGTGGCTCGTGCATAGATGCCGGAACCATTGGGGGCGATGGGGCTGGGAGCACCATAACCGCTGGAACCCCCATTGTCGAAAATCATGACATGACCGGCACCAGGCAGGCCGGGGGGGATCAGGTGGGCATGATGCTGGCCGATGATCTGGCCTATCGCCAGTTCTTCTGCGCTGCGGTCAAAGTCTGGCCCCAGTTGCCAAACGACATTGCCCGTCCGGTTGATAATCGCAATCACGCTCGACTGGCGGCTGCTGATAATGACATTGTCTGGATGGAAGCGCTCATCGCCCGCATCAAACCATTTGTTGGGTCCCACGTAGGTTGCTGAATTGATATGGAACCAATCCATGCTGCCGCGTGCAGGTGAATATCCCACGCCGGCAAGCAGTGTGGCCCTGGCCTGCTCGCTGAAGCCGAATGCATTGATGTGCTCACTGGCCAGCCATTCCCAGAGGATGCTGCCATCAGGTGCCACTTCGAGAAGACGGTCGTCTTCCAGGGTGACGGCTGCAACATTGATATCCACATGATTGTGATGGCTGAGCACCAGGGTCCTGGCATCATCGCTTCCCGGGGTGAACTGTGGTGAGTAATACCCGGCGGGGAAATCCGAGCGCTGCCAGTCATGGTGGATTCGGGCGCTCCAGATCGAGTTGCCATCTGGCAGGGTGATTTGCTCGTTGCGATCAAATCGCCATGTTTCATTGCCAGAGAAATCCTGCTGGACCAGGGCCAGTGCTTCCTGGTGAGGAGGAAAGGCGCCGGTGGTGCCCAGAACACGGCCTTCCGGAATGACCCGCGCCGGACCACCAGGCGAGAGGTTGAAGCCTTCCCATTCCTTGACCACGTTGCCATTCATATCGATGACAACAACCAGCGGTGTATCCAGTATGGTGAGTACGGTGTAGCCGTTCCAGGTTCTGGAAGGATCAAAAATGGTCGTTCCTGTTGGATAAACAGTTGGTGCGGCGAAACTGATCTGGCATAGACAGAAGATGATGGCAGTGAAAGCGGCTGCCCGTCGGATGTGATACATGACTCTTTTCCCCTCCAGAAACACGTATTACAGGACCTTCGCCATTAAACCGCTTTTGCTGAAAATATGCTAATGTCTGGCTCCTGCAGAATTATTCATCGATATGACACGGGGCTGGTATGAAAAAAAGAACACTGGGCAGCACAACGCTGGAAGTTGCACCGCTTGCATTTGGTGGAAACGTTTTTGGCTGGACAGCTGATGAAGGTATGTCGCACCGCTTGCTGGATGCTTTTGTGGAAAACGGCTTTAATCTGATCGATACCGCCAATGTCTATTCAGCCTGGGTGCCGGGCCATGTGGGAGGCGAATCGGAAACCGTGATCGGCAACTGGCTGAAAAAAGGCACGGTGGCACGGGAAGATGTGGTGATTGTCACCAAGGTAGGCATCAGCATGGTTGATTCCTTCAATATGGATAATGCCTCACTGAGCAAGGAAAAAATCATCGAGGGCATTGAGGATTCCCTGCGTCGCCTGCAGACCGATTACGTGGATCTGTACCTTTCCCACATTGATGATCCCAGGACGCCGCTTGAAGAAACACTGGCAGCACATGATGCGCTTGTCAGGGCCGGAAAGGTGCGTTTCATCGGTGCATCCAATCACAGCAAAGCGCGGCTTGAGCAGGCACTGAAAATCAGTGCCGAGCATGATCTGGCAGCCTATGCTGTACTTCAGCCGCATTATTCCCTTTACCACCGTAGTGATTATGAAGGAGAGCTGCAGGATTTTTGCGTGGCCAACAACATAGGCGTGATTACCTATTTTTCCCTGGCTAACGGTTTTCTGACAGGGAAATACCGCAGTGAAAAGGATCTGGAAGGCAGCTCACGGGGGCATCATGTGAAAGATATGCTCAATGAGCGCGGGTTTCGGATTCTGGCCGCGCTGGATGACGTGGCAGCTGAACTGGGGGCCAGGCCATCTCAGGTGGCACTTGCCTGGCTGGCAGCGCAACCTGGCGTTGTGGCACCTATCGCCAGTTCCACCAACCCTGACCAGCTAAAGGAAATTATGGGTTGTGCGTCGTTGAACCTGAGCGAAGATCAGATCAACAGACTGAATGTAAGTAGTCAATGATCACAATCAGCGGGTTTGGACTGTTGCTCACTCAACATTTCTGTTCGTCAGTCGGTCCGCTGTTTCAACGGCCTTGAGATATATGCTGTTGAGATCCTCGTCGTGGGTCTGGAGGTTTTCCATGGCTGACCAATCGCCTTTCTCATAACCTTCCACGGCTCTGAGAAGCTGTCCCAACTTGCCTTCACGTTTCAGCAGGGCATCCTTGATGTCAGAGGACAGGGGAAGGCTGTCGAGAAGCTCTTCCAGCGCGGCGTCCATCAGGACATCCAGCATGGAAAACAGGCCAACAGTAAACGCCGACGCCCGGTTCACACCTACAGTATCTGCCAGTTCTTCACACATTTTTCCCGTGACCAGCGACAGGGCGATAAGCTCGTCAGGTTTGTTTTCCACCATGGAAAAGCAGATCAGGGTGATCCAGTTTTTGAGGGCGTCCTTGCCGAGCAGTATAAGGGCATGCTGTACCGATTCCACTTTCTTGCTCAGTGAATAATAGGACGAGTTGATGATTTTCAGTAGTTTGAAACTGATGCCCACATCATGGCGAATGATTTCCTCCAGTTCACTGATTTCACAGTCAGGTGCCTGGAGTTTGGCAATGATTTCCAGCAGGGATAGCTGATTGGCCTGTAATTGCTTGCCCTCGATGATCGTGGGCTTGCTGAAAAAATAGCCCTGGAAATAGTCAAATCCCAGTGCCATGCAGTGTTCAAATTCGTCACGGGTTTCCACTTTTTCGGCCAGCAATTTGACATTGAAATCCCTGAGGCGCTCAACCTCTGCTGAAATCTCATCCAGTGACATGCCCATGATATCGATTTTGATGATTTTCGCATGAGGGATCAGCGCCTGGTTGTGATCTCCGAGTAGGAAATCATCCAGTGCCAGGGTGAATCCGCGATCTGTCAGTTTCCGGACGCCTGCCAGAATCGCCTCATCGGCAGGGATATCCTCAAGTATCTCCAGGACAATCAACCGGGGATCAAAGGGAATAGGGATGTCCCCGGTGATGTACTCCCGGGTCAGGTTGATGAAGGCATGTTTGCCGTTGGTTATGTGGTCAATGCCGAATTCCACAAAGGAATTGATCACAAGTTCTGCCGTGGCTGTGCTGCCATCGGTGAATGTGGCTGACTGGGTATTGTTGCTGCGGTATAACAGCTCATACCCGAATACCTGTCCATCACAGTCAAAAATTGGCTGCCTGGCGACAAAAATACTGTTTTCCTTCCCTGGATTTCTACCTTCCGTTTCTGTCATTGAATGACAACTGCTCGTGTTCACTGTTGAATCCTGGAATATTTAAAATTGCACTCACTGCTATTTCGTGCGTACTCAGCATCACGCTGGCATGCATGCAGGCTGGCCTAATGTGCCGTCCAGAACATCCCGGATGGCTTTTACAAACTTGTCGCACTGAAAGGGTTTTTTCAGCAAGGGTATGTTTTTCTCCTGCAGCTCCTGTGGCGAAATCAGGGCATCTGTGTAGCCTGACATGAACATGAGCTTGCTCGGGCAGGCATTTTTCATGAGTTCCTGGTACAGCTCGACCCCGTTCATTTGTGGCATGACAATGTCTGAAATAATCAGGTCGCAGTTTTTTTCCCTTTTCAGGATATCAAGCGCAGCCTGGCCGTTTTAAGCTTCCCATACGTGGTAACCGCGACTGACCAGTACCTTGGACAGGAGGTTGCGTACCGAGGTGTTGTCTTCGACAAGCAGGATTTTTTCAGAACCGCTGGATCCTTCGTTTTTTACCTGGTCACCATCCTGGTCGTTCTGATCAGACATGTTTTGTGTGGTTCTGGGCAGGTAAATCTCGAAGATGGTGCCCTTGCCCACTGTGCTGCTGACATGGATGCCGCCCTTGTTCTGTTTAACGGCGCCATAAACGGATGACAGTCCCAGCCCGGTTCCCTTGCCGCGTTCCTTGGTCGTAAAGAAGGGGTCAAATATCTGATCCATGGTTGACTGGTCCATACCACAGCCGGTGTCGCTGACACGCAAAACAACATAGTTACCGCTTTTCCCCAGCCCCAGCTTGATGCCTTCTTCAGGCGTGACCTTGCGGTTTTCAGTCGTCATTGTATAAATGCCGTGGTATTTCAGGGCATCACGGGAATTCACGGTGAGGTTGAGTAGAATCTGGTCAAGTTGGGTTCGATCCATCTTTATTGGCCACAGTTCGGCTTCCGTGTTCAGCCTGACACTGATGCCTTCACCTAGCATGCTCTTGATCAGTTTGAGGGAGTTCTGCAGCACCTCATCCAGATTGATCACCTGGGGCTCTACCAGGCGCTTGCTGCTGAAATCCAGCAGTTGGCTGCTCAAACGTGCAGCCTTGTACGCGGACTCAAGAATCACTTCCAGTTCGGCCTGGCAGGATTTACCCTCATCATTGTTCAGCAGGCTGATCTCCGTATAGCCCATGATAACGGTCATCAGGTTGTTGAAATCATGGGCGACACCACCGGCGAGCCTGCCCAGGGTTTCCAGTTTTCTGGACTGACTGAGTTGCTGAATGAGTTTTTCTCTTTCAGCTTCCGCTTCCTTGATGGGCGTAATGTCCCGGAGGATGATGGAAAAATGGCTGAGATAGCCGCTGGCATCATTGTGCGCAATGAGAACAAGGGATACAGGTATGATCCTGCCTCCCAGGGATTTAAGTTCCAGCTCGGAATGGCTGGCGCCTGAACTCACGGCCCGGGGGATGTCATTTTTGACAAAACTGGACGCGCTTTCATCACTGAACATCCTGGCCATGCGCAGCTGGGTGATGTCAGTGTCTTCATCCATCTCCAGCATCTGGTGCCCGGCCTTGTTCAGATGAATGAAAAAACCGTCAATGTCCAGCATGGCCACAAGGTCTGTGGTTGACTCTGTAATTGCCAACTATCTGACCTGGTTGGTGTCATCCAGCCGGAAACGCCTTTCCATTGCCCAGTCTCTCATAAGTAGCCTTCCATGAGTTTTCCAATTATCTGACTACAGTTATTACGCAGACTCTCCACAGAACAATTCAAACGCCTGCAGATAACTGGCAAAGCTTTCCTGCAGTATTTCTTCAAAATACTCCTCACCAATATTGAGTTTGCCCAGCAATTCAGGGTGATCAAGCGTGACAGATTCGAACCCGGGTTCTTTGGCGTTGGTGAAATTCAGCCGGTCTGCATAAAAGGCGGCGATGTACATGATGCTCTGGCTCCAGTGGCCCTCTTCGGGTGACTCGCTGTGATGCCCGGCAATGTTCTCCATCATTTCCATGCTGAAATTCCAGCTCTCGGCCATCACCGCTCCGACGGTTGAATGGTCAAACCCCAGGAATTTCTGTTCAATGACATAATCAGGTTCACCGGTTTTTGCCATTTCTGAAGCAATCTGGTCGTAAAGGCCGGGCTCCGTGTGATACAGCATCAATTTCCCCACATTCAGCAGCAGGCCTGTGATAAAAAATTCCTTGGCATCTTCCCTGGACTCCACCACTTCCCCGGCCAGGGTATTGGCCAGTACGGCACTGAAAATGCTGGACCGCCAGAACAGATTGATACGCGATTTGTCGCTGAAGGCCGACATGGTATTGATGATGGATGTCACGATGATGAGGTTGTTGAGTTCTTCTTCACCGAGTATGCCAAGGGCATGGTTAATATTTTCTACCGGTCTGGAAAGCCCGTAGTAGGCACTGTTGACGATGCGCAACAACCTCACAGTCAAAGCGGGATCATGAATGATGACTTCAGCAACATCCTTCTGGATATGGGAGGGGTTGTCGAGAATGCTGCGCAATTTCAGGCAGACTTCCGGCAGGGAAATCAGCGAGCTTGTGTCCTTGATGAATTCCCTGGCCTGGTGATGGGCAACGGTATTATCCAACGTCCCTGTCATACACATGTTCACTTGATGCTGCTGTATACATGGTTGTTCCTGCGTTCCTGGTTGATCATGGGTAAATTGCCGTTCTTCAGTTAATAACGGTTGTCTGAAGCGATAACTTAAGCCTGATTTTCAATCAAATGGGCAATAAACATGGAGATTTCGGTGCTGCTTGAAGTATCCTCGGATCTTTTACCGGCTACCGAAGGAGAACAACATGTTGTGGCGTATTCTGGGACTTGGTGGAGCATTGTTGCTGGCTGCCTGTGGCGGTGAACAGGCTGCAGAACCCCAGTCAGCAACAGGCATGGCTGTCACGGAGCAGGTAAGTGAATCCGGGCGACTGAATACCTGGTTTGCCGAGAGAAACGAGGAGCGGCTTTCCTTCAGTCCGGTGGAGCTGACCCTGCTGGGACGAAAGGATCAGTATGACCAGATTGACCAGTTGACGGATGAGGCTGTCGAGGAATTCCTGGACTGGCATGCCGCCACGATAGCTCAAATGCAACAGGATTTTGACTATGACGCCCTGGATCTGGAGGCCAAGACATCCTGGGATGTCTGGATCTACATGTATGAACGCAACCGCGGCATCCATGCCTTCACCAACCAGGATTATGTCTTTGAACAGATGGATGGCCTGCATTCGTTTTTTCCGACCCTCCTGATCAATTACCACAAAGTGGATACCCGTGGGGATATGGAGGCTTACATTGCCCGTATCCGCGAAGTGGGCAGGGCGTTGGGGCAGGAACTGGACAAGGCGCGCAGAAATGCAGAACTGGGGACCCGTTCGCCCCGTTTCGCCTATGAAATTGTAATTGATGAAATCACCAAGATAACCAGTGGGGCTCCCTTTGATGAAGACGGAAATGACTCCCCGGTTTGGGCTGATGTCCAGGCAAAAATTGCTGCATTGCAGGAGGCGGGCAGCCTGACTGATACTGATGCGGCCAGTCTCAGGGAGCAGGCCGAAGCGGCTCTCAGGCAGTCATACCTGCCTGTTTACCATGATATCCGGGAATGGCTGCAGCAGGACCTGGTCAACACAGATCCGGAGCCTCGCGGTGTCTGGGCCTTGCCGGACGGTGACAACTATTACCAGCAGCAGTTGCGTTTCAATACAACTACCGAGCTGACTGCTGCCGAGATTCACCAGATTGGCCTGGATGAGGTGGATCGTATCTGGGGGGAAATGGAAGCCATTCGTGATCAAGTGAATTTTACCGGTGACATGGCTGAGTTCCTGCAATTCATCAGCAGTGATCCGCAGTTTTTTTACACCAATGATGATGCAGGCCGCCAGCGGTATCTGGATGAAACCAACAAATACTACGATTTTATCCGTGAGCGCCTGCCGGATTACTTTGGCATCCTTCCCAAAGCCGGACTGGTCGTGAAGCGGGTGGAGTCATTCCGCGAGCAGGACGGGGCACCGGCGCACTATTTTGCCAGCAGTCCGGATGGGGCCAATCCGGGGACTTACTATGTTCATATGTCCGACATGGGTGCCAACCCGACCACCCAGATGGAATCGGTGGCGTATCATGAAGGAATACCTGGGCACCATATGCAAATAGCCATTGGCCTTGAGTCAGAGAGCATTCCGGAATTCCGTCGGCAGGGCAATTACAATGCCTATGTGGAAGGCTGGGCGTTGTACACGGAGAAGCTGGCGTTGGAAATGGGCGCCTATGAAAATCCTTACAGCAATTTCGGTCGTCTCTCCAATGAGATGTGGCGGGCGGTCAGACTGGTTGTGGATACCGGCATGCATGCCATGGGGTGGAGCAAGCAGCAAGCCACGGACTTCTTTGCCGCCAGAACCATTACCCCCATAGAGGCGATAGAAGCGGAAATCAATCGCTATCTGGTTATTCCGGGTCAGGCCACCAGTTACAAGATCGGTATGCTCAAAATCCAGGAATTGCGGGCCAGGGCCCAAGAAGCCCTGGGGGACAGGTTTGATATCCGCGAATTCCACGATGTAGTTCTTAGCGGCGGGGCATTGCCGCTGGATATTCTGGATCGGCGCATTAACAACTACATTGAGCAAAATTTGCAGATTTGATGGATTCGAGCCAGGCGGCTTTACTCTGTGTAAATGGCGGTGATATAAGAACCGGTCAATAGCAGGGGATTTGGGGGCTTTCGATGAAGGTTCAGGGTTGCAGCTCGCTGAAAGTCATGGGACTTTGCGGTGCTTTGCTGCTGTCGGGTACTGCGCAGGCGCTGCCAGACTGGAGTGGGGTTTGGGCCATGCAGGGCGGCACTATCTTTGATCAGGGGACCAAAACCGGTGAGGGTGGGTCCACGACGCCCGGTGTGCGTGAACATCCACCTTACAATACGGAGTATGAAGCCAGGTACCAGGCCAACCTGGCCCTGAGGGACGAAGGGGTTTTCCCGGACCCGAATTCCTATTGCGGCATTCCCACCGGATTTCCACGGATTTTCAACCTGCCGGATGTGTACGAATTTGCCGTCACCGAAAAACAGGTCTGGATCATTTCTGAAAATGGCCCCAACGTCATGCGTATCTATACTGATGGTCGGCAGCACCCCCCGGCAGGGGATATGTGGCCAACCCATACCGGGGATTCTGTCGGACACTGGGAAGGGGATACGCTGGTGTTTGACACCCTGAGTTTGCACAGTTCGGAAAGTGGCAAGACCATCCTGGATCGTACAGGGCTTATTCTTAGTGACCAGGCTCATATCGTGACTCGAATGCATATAGACGACGCTGGCATGATGAATGTGGAGATGACGATAGAGGACCAGGCTGCGCTAACGGCACCGTGGGTGGTGACAAAACGTTTCAGGCATCTTGAGGCGGGTACACGGGTTTACGATTATGCCTGCAACGAAAACAACCGTAATCCGATAGATCCCAACACCGGCTGGACCTATACCATTGATACTGATGGCAAAATCATTGATCAGAACCCCGGGCAATAAACAGCCCGACAGGTTTGAGGAGGACAAGGCATGCGTAAAGTGGCGGTAGCGATAGCATTGTTGGCACTGACAGTGCCTGTTCTGGGACATCATTCCAATGCCATGTTTGACCTGGAAAATGTCATCGAGCTGCAGGGTACTGTCGTGGAATTCCAGTTCACCAACCCGCACACCTGGCTGCAGGTTGAAGTTGCCGGCGAACAGGGAGAGAAAACAGAATGGAGCCTGGAATGGGGAAGTCCCAATAACCTGGGTCGACAGGGGGTCAGGCCTTCCACCTTTGCTGCAGGCACCCTGGTGACGATCAGAACCAATCCCATGAAAGACGGTTCGCCTGGCGGACTTCTGGTTGGGGCAAAACTCGCTGATGGTAAAACTGTCGGCCGCTGGGAATAGTTTGAAATAGTTTGAATTGATTGAAAGAGAAACAAGAGGGGAAGACATGAATAAATTGTATACAGCCATATCCATTGCCTGTCTGGCTCTGGCCACTGGTGTGCAGGCACAGGGCGATGATGACAGTCCGCGTTCTCCTACGCCACGGTTAGCCGATGGTACGGTGGACCTGGGTGGTAATGGCACCTGGGATTTACCCTATACCACCAACTTCGCTGCGACCATGGAAGGATATGAGGATGGTGTGCGTCCTCCTTTCCGCCCCTGGGCCAAGGCCATGTGGGAATACAATCGCGCCAATAACGTGAAGTATGATCCCGAAGGCTTTTGCCTGCCGCCTGGCGGTCCGCGTTCCATGGGGACACCGTATCCGGCTGAGATCATCCAGAACCGTGACCGTATCGTGATTATCTTTGAAGGTGGCGGCCATGTCTGGCGCGAGATTCATATGGATGGACGCGAGCATCCGGAAAATCTCAATCCCACCTATTTTGGCCATTCAGTGGGGCGCTGGGAAGGCGATACCCTGGTGATTGATACTGTGGGCTATAACGAAAAAACCTGGATCGATTACAACGGCCATATGCACACCGACCAGTTGCATACCATTGAATACATCACCCGGCCCTACAAGGAAGTCCTGCATTACGAGGCTGTAATTGATGATCCCGGTGCCTACACCGCTCCCTGGAAAGTCCAGTGGGATATCAAGTGGACTGAGGGACAGGAACTTCAGGACTATGTCTGCCAGGAAAACAACAAGTTCCTCCTGGACCTGCACGATGATTACGGCAACCCCTTCTTTGAGAAGACCAGCGGTCTGTAACCACTTCCACCCTGATCAGGGTGTGACCGGAGAAATCCTTGAGTAAATTTCTTCGGGCACACCCAGGTCATCAAAGATGAGGTCACCGCAGTATTGCGGTCCGTCTATCATGATCTGGCCAAGTTTCCTGCCGATAAAGGTCACAGTGAGGCCGGCCTTAACCGTCTCGCCCAGGGCTTCCCCGGTATCGCTGCTTAACCCTGAGGGAATGTCGACGGCCACAACAGGCATTCCTGACTGGTTGATCAGCCTGATGGCGGCGGCGTAGTCACCACGGGCCGGGCCGGTCAGGCCGGTGCCCAGCAGGGCGTCAACAATGACGGTTTTTGTATTCCTCGATGCCTTGTTTCGTGCCTGGAATGCCGTCAGTGGCAGCACGGGCACCTGGTGTTCCCGTGCCATGGCGCTGGCAAGTCTGGCATCGCCTTTCAGCGATGCGGGGTCTCCCACAGCGACTACTTCAACGCCAAGGCCTGATGCACTGGCCAGAGCGGCAATCACATAGCCGTCACCGCCATTGTTGCCACCTCCACAAAAACACGTCAGGTGTTGAACCCCCGGCCAGTGTGCCAACAGGGCATCAAAGACAGCCTGTCCCGCCCGCTGCATCAGGGTAAAGCCGGGTATGCCGTGTTCCTGAATGGCAAGCCGGTCCAGTTCACGGACATCGGCTGCCAGGTAATAGAGAGGATGGTCAGCAGGTGCGGTCACGGGATATTAGGGAGAAAGCAGGGCACGGGCATTGATACTGACACTGACCTGGGACTCTCCGGGTTCGGCAACCGGTACCGGCATGGCAGCATCCATGGCTCGCATTTCCATGGCCATCATGGGCCGGCCGCCAAAAAAATTCTGTCCTTCATTCAGGGTCACTTCCACCAGGTCAGCGCGACTTTTGCCCAGAGTTGCTGCAGCACTATCAGCCCGGCTTTGCAGCTGTCGCAGCGCAGTATCCATCAATTCCCGGGTTACTTCTTCCAGTTTTGCAGAGGACAGGCTGAAGTTCATGTTGCTGACAACCAGCCCGGCTTTCTGAAGGCGGGCAGTCATCACCAACAGGGCTTCGCTATTGAGGCTCGACATCCGAATTCCCTGCTGGGCGCGCCAGGTGGGATCATTCCGGTTGGGACGGCCATCCTGGATGATATAGACGTTGTATTGCTGAATGACGTAATCGATGTTGTCTGTGTCCTTGAGAATGTCTCGTGCCTCTCGAATAACACGGTTCACTTCAGCTTGCAGATCTGTGCTGTCCCGGCCCTGGGCACTGAAATGCATCGACACGTTGAGTGTGTCCAGCTCCACGGTAGTCGTTTCATTCGTGGTCAGGTTAAGCATCAACTGGCCGGCTTGCAGGGTATCCAGGTTGAACGGGTTCTGGGCCTGGCTGTTTACGGCAATAAATGTGAGCGCCATAAACAGTGACAGGCTTTTAAGCAGGCGGCTGATGGGGTGGTAACAATTCATAACGACTCCTGATATCCGTGTAGAGGGATAATCCTGGCGTGTGCGTGATGAATAATAACTGAACTGATGAATTTTTTACTGACAAAAAAAAGAGCCGGCAAGCCGACTCTTTTTTTCTGACGGGTGAGATTATTTCATGCGCAGGACGAAAATGTCATCGTTGCGGGTCGGGTCAGTCGACTGGCGAATTTCGCTGACCTGGGCAGCCGTGACAGGTGCCGCATTGTGTCCCCAGGAGGAGCGGATGTAGGTGATCACATCGGCGATTTCCTGGTCACTGAGCAGCTGCCTGAAGTAAGGCATATCATTCACATCAGGGCCCTGTTCGGCAATGACACGCAGTGAGCCGTTCAATGTCAGGTTGATGAGGGAGCTGGGATCAGCATCCATGACGACCGGGTTGCCAGCCAGCGGCGGCTGGTAAGGGTAATAGCCCTGGCCGTTGGTGCCGTGACAGTTGGAGCAGTACTCGTAGTAATCCTGGGAACCTGTTTCAGAGAAATTGAGGATCAGCAGCGATTCAGTGGCACCATTGTCGTACTGCCAGGCCGTGGCATTGACTTCAGCAACAGGCGGCAGGGACTTGAGATAAACCGCCATGGCGTTGAGATCGGCATCGCTCATGTGCTGGGTGCTGTTGTTGACCACTTCCACCATGGTGCCGAAGGCAGTGCCGAAGCGGTTGTGGCCTGACCCCAGGAATTCGGCGACGTCTGCTTCAGTCCAGCGACCCAGGCCGCTGTTGATATCACCGTTGAGGCTTGAGGCGTTCCAGTGATCCAGAGGGGCGCCTGACAGGAAGGCGGAGTCGTCTTCATCCAGGCCTTTCTCCTGCATCAGCAGGCCGCGCGGGGTATGGCAGGCACCACAGTGTCCCGGACCCTGGATCAGGTAAGCACCGCGGTTCCAGGCATCAGACTGGTTGCTATCCGGTTCATAGGGCTCATCATCCATGGTCAGCAGGTTCCAGATGCCCATGCCAAGACGGGCATTGTCTTTCCAGCCAGGAATTTCGTTGGCCTGGTTGGGCTGGTTGACCGGCTCCACCTCATTCATGATGAAGTCATACAGCGCGCGCATGTCCTGTTCGGACATCTTGGCATAGGACGGGTAGGGCATGGCCGGGTACATACGTTGGCCGTTCTTCTTGACCCCAAAACGCATGGCCCGGTCGAAATCATCAAAGGTGTAATCACCGATGCCGGTAGCATTGTCCGGGGTAATGTTGGTGGTGTAGATGTTGCCCATCATGGGGACATTCATCTTCAGACCACCTGCCAGGGCTTCGCCTTCAGGCACTGAGTGGCAGGCAACACAGTTTGCCAGCCTGGCGACATACTCACCATGTGAAAGCCCTTGTGCAGCAGCCTGGGCGGCACTGTCGGTGGCATAGGTGGATTCAGTGGAGACTGCAGCTGAGTCACAACCCGTGGCAACGGCTGAAATCAGGCATACGGCCAACAACTTTCTGTATTCCATAATATTCCCCTGCGGTCATTATTGTTATGCGTGCGAAATCGGAGTGAGATTACCATCATCACAGGCAAAATAACATCTCTGGAGAGCGCCGAAATCAGCGTGCCATGGGTCTTCAGGGCTTGCTTTCGCTGGGCGTGTATTTCTTCTATGCTAGTGACTGATTTTTTCCGGATGGTTAACAGGAGAACAGTCACTTGAGCAGTAAACCCAGAGTTTTGGTTACCCGTCGCTGGCCGGTCGCTGTCGAAGATGCCCTGGCCTCCGGGTTTGATGTCACCCTGAATGCTTCTGACGCGCCAATGACTACCGGGGAGCTTGGCCAGGCCCTCCTGGAATTCGACGCCATCTGCCCCTGTGTGACAGACAAGATGCCTGAAGACCTGTTTGCCCGGTCAGGCATAAAAACCCGGGTCATAGGCAACTATGGGGTGGGGTTTAACCATATTGCTGTTGAGGCTGCCAAAGCCCGGGGTATCACCGTCACCAATACGCCGGATGTGCTTACTGATGCCACGGCTGACCTGGCCATGACCCTGATCCTAATGCTGGCAAGACGGGCCGGGGAAGGTGAAAGACAATTGCGGGCAGGGCGCTGGCACGGCTGGTATCCCACCCATCTCATGGGTGCCCAGGTCACCGGCAAAACCCTCGGCATTGTAGGCATGGGGAGAATAGGACAGGCCATGGCAGAAAAGGCCCATTTTGGCTTCGGCATGAATATCCTTTATCACAACCGCAAGCCCATTCCCGAAGCCGATTCCCGCCGCATTCGGGCGGAATACTGCACAGAACTCACCTGGTTGATGAGCAAATCGGATTTTGTCGCCATTCACTGCCCGAGCAGTCCCCTGACCCGGCATATGATCAACGAACGCACCCTGTCCTATATGCGCCCGGATGCCTACCTGATCAACACATCACGTGGCGATGTCGTGGACGAAAAGGCCCTGATCAAGTTTCTGCAAAAAGGGCTGATTGCCGGGGCCGGACTGGATGTGTTCGAGCAGGAACCCACCGTTCCCGAGGCCTTTCTGGGATTCGAAAATGTCGTTCTGCTGCCTCACCTGGGCAGCGCCACCACGGAAACCCGGGTGGCGATGGGCATGCGTGTCCTTGGCAACCTGAACGCCTTCTTCAACGGTGAGGAGCCACCGGACAAGCTCTGATCAGGCAAATATTTCTGCCAGGAAGTTCTGCATGGCCGTCCATGAGCGGTTGTCGGCGACAGGACTATATTGCATACCGTTTTCAGGCATATTGGCATCCGGGTTGGTGAAGGCATGGGCAGTATTGCCATAGGCATGTATCTGCCAGTCCGCACCGGCTTCGGTCATCTCACTGGCCAGAGCCAGTACACTTTCCGGCGGCACCATGGGATCAGCGTAACCGTGCAAGGCCAGCACCTTGGCTTTGATGTGGGCGTTGGGCAGGTTGTCCGGGGCACCGAACAGTCCGTGAAAACTCACTACACCCTTCAGGTCAGCGCCACTTCTGGCCATGTCGAGTACGCACAGTCCGCCGAAGCAGAATCCGATGGCCGCGATGCGGCTGGTATCCACCATGTCTAGGTTGCGCACGGCTTCAAGGCCAGATAGCAGGCGTTTTCCCAACATGGCGCGGTCCTGGACGAAGGGAGTCATCAGGGCCTGGTTTTCTTCCATACTGGTGCCCTGTTTACCCTTGCCGTAGTTGTCCATGGCAAAACCGACATAACCGAGTTTGGCCAGGGCCTCGGCTTTCTGGTTTTCAAAGCCAGTGCGTCCTGCCCAGGCATGGGAGATCAGCACTGCGGGTTTCCGTTCGCCTGATCCATCATGGGCCAGATAGCCTTCCAGCAAGGTGTCGCCATCGTGGTACTCAACTAATCGGGTATCCATATCAGCCTCTTGTTATGAAGTTTGAAGGTTTTGCATTATAGCCATCAGGCTTCAAATAACAGCAGTGTTGTTGTGTTGAATTCCCCGGGGGGCTGGTTTACATTGAGGTTCCTTCAGGTTCAGGGTATGCCATCACTGTCACCTGAAAATGACCCAGAACAGAAATAGACCAGCAGGGGCGAGCAGCCATGGCACAATCAGAAATCCCGGGCATCAATCATCAGTATGCCTTTTCCATGCGCATCGAAAGCGAGGGACATATCGAGTTTCAGGGCCCCATGCGCAGCCGCACCTTTGAACCTACTGCCGGGGGTGAAATCTGGGGACCGAAACTGCAGGGCAGGGTGGTGCCGCGAAGTGGTGCGGACTTTGCCAGCAATGACATGATGGATGCTCACATGATGCTGCAGACAACGGATGGCACCTGGGTCTATATGAATCTGCTGGGTTATGAACACCAGGTGACCGAAGATGGCAGTCCCTATTTCCGGGTGGCACCCTATTTCGATACACCGGCGGGCGCCCATGAATGGTTGGGCAAAACTGTGTTCATCGGGATCGGAGAGCGGCATCACAATCCGGATTACACGCTGATCCATTTCCACGAAATTCTATAAGCACCGGCATAAATACTGATTGAGGACTGACCATGGCTGATCTGCAAATCCCGGGACTGAAGCTGGAATACGCATTTTCCGTCACCATGCATTTTGCCGAGCGCATTGACTTCAAGGGCCCGCGTGGCGGCAAAGGCTATGTGCCTCCGGCGAAAGGTGACGTCTACGGACCGTTGCTCAACGGCCGTGTTGTGCCCTATAGCGGCGCGGACTATGCCATCTTTGATGACATCAGCAAGGGCATCAAGGTCAATACCCATTACATGCTGGAAAGCAATGACGGGCACTGGATCTACCTGAACAACCGCGGCTACCTGCATCGTTCGCCTGATCCCGAAAACCCCGGTAAAACCAAATTGTATTTTCGCTTCACCCCTTTCTTTGAGGCACCCAATGGCCCCTATGAATGGATGTCCCGAACCATGATCGTGGGAACAGGTGAACGCCTGACCAATCCTGACCGCTCCCAGTTCACGTATTACCGGGTGCTGTAAATGAGCCTGCTACATGCCCGTCGAAAACTCCTGAAACTTGCAGCTTCACTGCCGGTCAGCCTGCCGGTTTTCCAGGTGCTGGCTGATAACCGTCGGGCAGACTTGCATATTTACGCTGTTTTCGACCAACCCGGGCAGGCTGAAGCACGTTCTGGCGCTGTCGTGTTGGTGGACAGTGCCGTGAAGCAGTTCCAGGGCGAGGGTTACTATGTGTTTCCTGACTGGGGCAAGCCCGTGGTTTACGAGGTAAGGCAGAAAAACCGCATGCTGGAGTTCTACTACCCTGGGGGGGATAAACCACTCTGGCAGATGTCTTCGGGCAATCCCCAGGCCGTTTTCAGCGGTCGGGTTGAGGGGCTGCTGTCTGCTGACAGTGATAAGGAACGTGTTGAGCGCTACATGGCAAACCATAACCTGCCGGCATTACAGGTACCTGAATATTCCCTGTCCTGACAGGACAGATGCTTTCTAGCGGATGTCCGCTTGTATCTCGTTTCTAGCGTGTAATTTCCAGGGTTTTTAAGTTTCCGCATGCCAGCGTGGACTATTTGGATATGACAGGTTGAGGATAAATGGCATTGAAAAATCCTCTTCAATTGCATGATCTTCTCAGGGAAGTGCGCGCCTGTCGGCGTTGTGAAGACACGCTTGTCCTGGGTCCAAATCCCGTACTCAGTGTTTCGGCTTCTGCGCGAATCATGATTATCGGCCAGGCTCCCGGCACACGTGTTCATGCCACCGGCATACCCTGGAATGATCCCTCGGGTGACCGTTTGCGGGCGTGGATGCAAGTGGACAGGGAGATTTTTTATGACAGCTCCCGGATCGCCATCATGCCGATGGGGTTCTGCTATCCGGGAAAAGGCAAGTCCGGTGACCTGCCGCCCAGACCGGAATGTGCCCCGCAATGGCACCAGTCCATTCTGGAACAATTGCCGGGGATCGAATTGACCCTGCTGATAGGCAGTTACGCCCAGAACTACTATCTGGACCGCCGCTACAAATCCCTGACAGAGCGTGTGGCCGCCTGGCGGGATTACCTGCCGGATTACATCCCCCTGGTTCATCCATCTCCCCGAAATACCTACTGGCTGCAGCAGCACCCCTGGTTCGACGCTGAACTGGTGCCTGGCATGCGGGAGATAATCAGCAAGCTGCTGTGAAAATCAGTAAATCAGCCTGATGAGATCGCTGACTATTTGCCTCCCGGGTGTCAACCAATAGCCGGCTGCCGCGTTTATCTTTACAACTGTAGTACATTTCGGGTTCCGGCTATGATCGTGATTGGCAGTACAAGTGACACCTCATTGGTGCTGGGCTATGATAATTCCAGTGAGCAGGCGCAATCCGGGAGACAGGTGCTGGAAAAACAACAGGCTATGGAGCGGTTCCTGGCTTCAGTGGAAAAACGGGCATTTCGTATTGCCCAGATTGCCACGAGTCATTCAGATGAGGCCTTTGATATCGTTCAGGATGCCATGTTCAAACTGGTGGAAAAATACGCTGACAAGGACGACAGTGAATGGCATGCGCTGTTTCACCGGATTCTGCAAAGCAGGATTCGTGACTGGTACCGGCGGAACGCGGTAAGAAACCGTTTCCGGACCTGGCTGGGCGGCATGGTCGATGACGAGGAAGATCCGATTCAGACCGCCGCTGACGAGGCTGGCAGGAGCCCTGAAGTCGAGCTCCAGAACCACCTGAGCATTGAGGCCCTGGACCAGGCATTGGCTGCACTGCCCCTGCGTCAGCAGCAGGCCTTCCTGCTCAGGGCATGGGAGGGCATGGATGTCAGGGAAACGGCCAAAGCCATGTCCTGTTCGGAAGGAAGCGTAAAAACACATTATTCAAGGGCTGTGCATACGTTGCGTGAGGCCCTGGGTGAACACTGGCATGAGTGACAACAGGATCGACAGTCAGGACAAGGACATGGTGAACCAGGTTCGCAGAACACTGGACCACAGCTGCGACCGCCTGGACGGGCAGACCCGGTCCCGGCTCAACAGCATCAGGCATGCCGCTCTGGAACAGGCCGGCAGGAAAAAGACCTGGCCCATGCTGGCACCGTTTGGCGGTCTGGTGACAGCCTGTGTTCTGGTGCTGGTGGTATCCATGAATTACAACGGAAGCACTGTGCAACCGGTAAACAAAAGCACGGGTTCGGGGATGGCAATTGAGGACCTGGATATCCTGACTTCGACAGAAAGCCTGGAATTCTACGAAAATCTCGAGTTTTACCAGTGGCTGGAGGAGAATGAAACGTCAGTCTAGGGCCCTGGGGTTTCTGCTGTTAATGTCGATCCAGGCCCTGGGTCAGGAAACCGGCGACCGGACAGATACGGCAGTGGCTGATGCCGAGTCCCGGTACCTGTTTATCAATATGCTGGAGTTTCTGGGTGAATTTGAAACCGGTGATGGTGAGTGGATCAGCCCTGATATCCTCGACGACGAGGCGTTTTCAGATCTGGATAGTAGTGAGACGATAAATGGACGTCAGGACAGTGATGGTTCAAACAGAAGCAACTCAAACGCAGAGCGTGATTAAAACCAGGCAATGAAAATCTACAGACTTACATTTTTGCTTCTCTCCCTGCTGCTGACTATACCGGCCAGCGCCCAGGAGGGTGTTGCCTGGGATGATCTGCCCGAGGATTTGCAGCAAATCCTGGGACCCATGCAGCCGCAATGGGATGACCTGCCTCCACTGCGCCAGGAACGCCTGCAGAATGGCGCGCGTCGCTGGCAGTCTCTTAGCCCTGATCAGCAGGGCAGGGTGCAGGATCAGTTTCGCAACTGGATACAGCGTCCTCCCGGCCAGCGTGAAGTGATCCGCAACCGTTTTGAACGTTTCCAGCAAATGGACCCTGAACGTCAGCGCGCGGTGCGTGATCGCTTTGAGCGTTTCCGGAATCTTCCCGAGGAACGTCAGGTGGAACTGCGTCGTCGTTTTGAGGAAGCCCAGCAGCGTCGCCAGGCCAGTCCACGAGGACAGCAGCCGCAACGTCCCGGTGCCGCTGACCGTATGCCCGGACCTGGCCGCCCTGGCGTCCGTCCCCAGCAAACCCGCCCCGGACGCTAATTTCTTCCACTGATCTTTTCATGCTTGCCTTGTCCTGATTCACATCCGGGAAGGGCTCCTGTTGCTTTAATTCTGGTGGCTGGGTATCCTTTTTTGCCTTGAAAATCAGGGATTTTGATTTGATACGTTATAACTGTTCAAAAACTGTGAGGTGTTGCCGGCCCCTTGTGCTTGTCATGATGGCGTGGCTGGTCTTGCCTGCCCAGTCTCAGGCTCAGGCTGGTTCGGGACCTTCACTGAAGTTCTACAGCGCGGATGACCGGGCTGGACAGATAAGCTCAGAGCCAGCATCGTCGGCTATCCAGGAAGAGGCCATGGTGCCTGCCGCGGCGCTCAAGCTGGCCGAGGGCGAACAATTTCTGCTCTGGGTGGAACTGGACAAGGGTCGCCTTTCTGTTCAATCACGCCAACCTGATGGTGGCCTGAGGCTTGATCAGGAAATTCCTGTGTCCATCGGCAAAAACGGGTATGGAAAGATACTCGAAGGGGATCAAAAGACTCCGGTTGGTGTTTACCGGCTGACCTCTTTTCTCTCGGATAACATGCTCGATGATGAATATGGGCTTGGTGCCTTTCCGTTGAATTATCCCAATGTTCTGGATCGCCAGCATGGCTGGACCGGATCAGGCATCTGGCTTCATGGTTTACCCAAGAAAGTGGACACCAGGCCACTTTGGGATAGTGATGGCTGCGTGGTGATCGACAACGACAGCCTCAAGGCCATGCATGACTACATTACTACAGGCCTGACCCATATGGTGCTGTCTGATCAGCCCATTTCCTGGGTGCCTGCCAGGGAAAATGCCAGGCGTGGTGAAAGCCTGCTCGAGACCTTTGAGGCATGGCGCCAGGCCTGGGAAGCCAAAGACAACAAATCCTATCTGGGTTTTTACGCCGATGATTTTTCCGATTTTAATCGCAACAAGGCGCAGTGGTCGGAGTACAAAGGCCGGGTCAATAACAGCAAGCGCTGGATAGAGGTGTCCGCCAGCAAGGTGAGCCTGTTTGCTGACCTAAAAAACCCTGAACTGGTGACTGTGCGCTACTACCAGGATTACAAAAGCAATAATTACCGCTGGAGCGGCTGGAAGGAGCAGCAATGGCGGGAATCCGATGATGGCTGGCAGATTGTCTATGAAGGCAACGGCTATCGAACTTCGGTGAAATACAATATAGTTTCCCGGACTTATTCAGGCATGCAGCAACTGTAATCAACGGATCTCAAACTTGAACAGCAGAATTATCGCTTTACTGGCTTTAAGTACTCTTTATAGCGGTTGCACCCAGGTTTCCACGTTGTCTCCTGGTCAGCAGGCAGAACCTGTGTCATCAACAGCAACAGGCGCCACAGAACAGGTAGTACAGCAAGATCAGCAAGCACAGCAGGCACAAAAAACACAGCCCCCCCAGTCAGACTTGCAGGTTGGTATAACAACTCCTGAAGACCCCTCTGATCTGGCCGTCATCTTGCAGCCAGCTACCGATACGGAAACTCGTGAAGACCCCTCTGAAGCACTGTCAGCCCTGCAGGAAACCCAGAAGCGCAGCGTCATTGCATTGTGCAATGAGATAGGGAACAAGCTGGGGAGTGTGAGTGTTGAGGATTGCCTGGCCCAGCAGTTGATCTTTGGGGGTGGGTACACTGTTCAGAGCCGGCCAATGGTGGTGCGTGATTTCCATGCGGCAGAGAAAATTGAAAAGCCCATCCGGGTGCTGATCATGGGAGGCATACACGGGGATGAGTATTCCTCGATTTCGATCCTGTTCAAGTGGATGGCGATGCTTGAAGCCAGCAGCAACCGTGATTTCCACTGGCGTTTTGCGCCAACCGTCAATCCGGACGGGCTGCTTAATGGCCAGGCTATCCGCCAGAATGCCAATGGCGTAGATCTCAACCGCAATTTTCCTTCCAAAGACTGGGTAGACCTGGCCGAAGAATACTGGGCCAATATCACCAACCGCAACCCCAGGCGTTATCCCGGCTCACATCCGGCAAGTGAACCCGAAGTTCAGTGGGTGGTTGGGCAGATCGAAGAATTCAAACCGGACGTTATCGTATCAGTACATGCACCTTACCACCTCCTTGACTACGATGGTCCGCCAGAGCCTCCCCAGCAGATTGGTGAGTTGCACTTGCATCTGTTGGGTGTTTATCCCGGTTCACTGGGCAATTATGCAGGCATCAACCTGGGCATACCGGTTGTAACCATGGAACTACCTTCAGCCGGCATCATGCCACCAGGTGAGCAGATCAGCAGTATGTGGGATGACCTGCTGGCCTGGCTTTACGAGCACCACGACACCTGAGCTCGCTCAAGTGACTGAGGCCTCAGACATCATTCGCTTCTGGTTTGAGGAAATCCCTGCTGAATCCTGGTTCACAAAGGATCCGGCTTTCGATCAGCAGCTTTCAGAACGCTTTATGTCCACTTACCAGCACGCGGCCCGGGGCGAATGTGCACATTGGCGGGAAACGCCATTGGGCCGGTTGGCTGAAATCATCGTGCTGGACCAGTTTCCCCGCAACATGTTCCGGGAGCAGCCAGCAGCATTTGCCACGGATAATGTGGCGCTGGTGTTATCCCAGGAAGCCGTGGCCCAGGGGGTACTGGATGCATTGACAGTTCAGCAGCAGCCCTTTCTCATCATGCCGTATATGCACAGTGAATCCCCCGCCATTCACGAAAAGGCCATGATACTTTTTTCCCGGCCCGGCCTGGAGCACAACCTGGACTATGAAATCCGGCACAAGGCAATTATTGATCGTTTCGGCCGGTACCCTCATCGCAATGAGATCGCTGGTCGTGAAAGTACACCTGATGAGCTGGCATTCCTGGAGGAGCCGGGCTCGTCCTTCTAGCTTTCCGTGAATATATTTCCCTGATTCATGGTCTCATTCTGGTGCAGGCCGCGCCATGGTGAGGCATCCTGCTGCCAACATCACAAATTTTGTGCATTTTCCGCGGAATTTCAGGGGAAATTTACTGGCTGCCTTTACATCAATTCACAGGTCTTTATACTCGCGCCCAAATTTTGTGAAAGCCAGTTTCAGCGCATGTGTTGCCTCCGCCAGATCGCACTCGTTCCAGTTTTACTCCTTCAGCTGTTTGTAACAACCAATGCCCAGGTCCCTGAGTCAGCGTTTGTCACTGACACCAGACAGGAGTTCTCCGGCAACCTGGATGCAGGCAATACACGCAAGCGTGTGGAAATTGCCCGGGCCGAGATGACTCCGGTTATTGATGGTGTACTGGACGATGAGATCTGGGAAATGGCAACCGTCATCAGCGATCTGCACCAGTTCCAGCCTGTGGATCATGGCGAACCTACCGAAAATTCCGTTTTCTACATCGCCTATAACGAGCGATTTTTCTTTGTGGGCGCCAGACTGTTCGACAGTGACAGCGGCGGCATTATAGCCAGGCAGCTGGTTCAGGGCGGCGGCCTGGGAACGGATGACGCCTTTGAATTCATTCTGGATACCTTCAATAACGGTCGTACCGGCTATCACTTCCAGGTAAATCCGAACGGTATTCGACGGGAAGGGGTTTATGAAAACCCCAACTCCCTCAATCGGGACTGGTCAGGTATCTGGCAGGTGGAATCCCGAATCGATGAAAAAGGCTGGACAGCCGAAGTCGCCATTCCCTTCAATACACTGAATTTTGATCCGGAAAGTGATGAATGGGGCTTCACCATCGCCAGAACGGTTGCCAGGAAAAATGAAGAGATCGCCTGGTCATCCTTCAATCGTCGCATTAATCCCACCACCACCGGCCTGATATACGGGATACGGGATATTCGCCAGGGCAGGGGGCTGGATATCATCCCCTCCATCACCATGGCCGGCAATGAGAACTTTGTTTCCAGTGAGAGCGCCAACAGGACAGATCCTTCGTTAAACGTTTTCTACAAAATCACGCCGAACCTGACCGGAGCACTTACTTTCAATACGGATTTTTCCGCCACCGAAGTGGACAGCAGACAGGTTAATCTGAGCCGGTTCTCCCTGTTCTTCCCTGAGAAGCGTGATTTCTTCCTGCAGGATCTGGATATATTCAGTTTCGGTGGCCTGGACCAGAACGGTATTCCTTTCTACTCCCGGCGTATCGGACTCAGCAATTCTGGAACACCGGTGGATATAGATGCCGGCGTCAAGCTGACCGGGCGTGTCGGTCGCTGGAATGTGGGTGGCCTTGCAGTCAGCCAGGGCGAGTATGGCGATCTTGGCAGCCAGAATGTCTTTGTTGGCAGAGCGGCGGCCAATGTGCTTTCTGAATCCAGTCTGGGTGTCATCATGACCCACGGTGATCCGACCAGCGAACTGGACAATACGGTAGCCGGTGTGGATTTTCGCTATCAGAACACCCGTTTTTCCGATACCCATAGTCTGCGAGGCAATGTCTGGTACCAGCAATCAGACACCGAAGGCCTGAGTGGTGATGACAAGGCTTTCGGCGTCCAGGGCAACTGGGATACTCAAAGCAATGGCTTTGGCGGTTTTATGAACTATGAGTATTTTGGAGAGTCCTTCAACCCGGCGCTGGGTTTCACCAACAGGACCGGTGTGGACAGTATCAACATGGGAGGTGTGGGGCGTTATTTCCTGAAGGGGCACAAGGTTCTGCGCAATATTTTCAGCTTTATGCGCTTTGGCCATACGCGGTATCTGGACACCAAGGAAATGCAAAGTGAAAACTGGTTCTGGCGGGCAGTCAATTTCAACACTCACCGCGGTGACCAGTTGGGATTTGGAGGATTCCGCAACAGGGAAGGCCTGCGCAGGGATTTCGAAATACGCAAGGGGATAGTGATCCCGGCAGGAGACTACACCTTTGCCGGCTTCAACATGGAGGCCCGCCTGTCCAATCAGCTGGAGTTCTCGCCCAGTGTGAACCTGAATATAGGCGACTATTACAACGGCAAGCGCACCCAGATTAATGCCGGATTTGACTGGCGTCCCAATGAACATATCAACCTGGGTTTTAACTACAATTACCAGGATATTTCCCTCCCGGCCGGCGATTTCGATGTCAGGCTGATTTCGGCCAATGCCAACTACGCCTTCAATTCCAAGTGGTCGTGGATCAACCTGATCCAGTATGACAACTTCTCCAATGTGGTGGGTCTTAACAGTCGACTGCGCTGGAACCCCCAGGCAGGGGAGGATTTGTACCTGGTGGTGAATTACAACTTTGACTCCGAAGGCACTTTCTCCAACCTCAGTTCCAACAAGGCCGAGGTGGTGCTCAAATACACCAAAACTTTCCGGTACTAGAAAGAATTTTCCGCAGACAGGGTCATGTCACATTAAGACCAGTGGGATCTGGGCGGTTGTGGAAAAAATCTGTGCAGCGCTATACTGGAAAGGAAAAGACCTGGCTGATTTGACTTGAAAGTGTTGTCGAGCAGGTCTGAAAAACAGACAGGAGTTTGCTATGAGAACCCCGACAGTTCCGGAAATTGTGATCACGTTCGTGATAACCAGTTTGCTGGCAAGTGCCGCCATTGCCCAGCCATCCCGCACCGGCACTAATCTGAATGCCAAAGCCATTCCTTCAGAAGTATTAATGCTGCAGCAGCCTGATGAAGTGGAAAGAATACGCCAGCTCATGATGGTGGGGCGTAAAAGTGATGCGCGGATTGCTGCTGAGGAATATATCGAGAAAGTGGAGCGTAATGCCCTGCGCCAGGAAAAGCAGACACGGTACTACGCCTGGAACGCCTACTGTACGGTGCTCACCAGTCTGCAACGGGTTGAGGATGCAATTGCCGCCTGTTCGACAGCCATGGCGTTGGAGCCTGGGAAGTGGTCAGCAGTAAATAACCGGGGAACAGCCAAATTTGTTGGTGGTCGTTGGAACGAAGCGCTCGCTGACTACAACTCTGCGCTGGGTATGGTGGACGTGGAAAATCAGGCGGCCCGCGATACCATTGAGCATAATATCGCTCTGGTCAGGGAGCGCCGATAGCACTCCCGCCGGGTGAAAGGCCGAGATTTACGCCCGGCTTTCAAAGTCCTTCATGAACTGTGCCAGAGCCTGGCAGCCTTCCAGAGGCATGGCATTGTAGATTGATGCCCTTATCCCGCCAATCTTGCGGTGTCCTTTCAGGGCGTAGAGCCCGTTTTCCAAAGCCTCTTTCAGGAAGCGCAGGGTCAGGTCCTCATTGGGCAGGGTAAATGTCACGTTCATGACAGAGCGATCGTCAACATGGGTGGTTCCAGTGTAGAAATCGCTGTCGTCGATCAGGTTGTAGAGCGTGTCGGATTTAGCCTTGTTCACTTTGGCAATGCCTTCCACACCGCCCTGGTTTTTCAGCCATTCCATCACCAGGCAGGTGGTATAAATGGCGAATGTGTTGTTGGTGTTTTCCAGGGAGTGGGATTTGTCATACACCGCGTAGTCAAGCAGGGCAGGAGTATGCTTCATGGCATGACCAATGAGGTCTTCACGTATAAGAACCAGTGCAGTACCAGCCGGACCAAGGTTTTTCTGCATGCTCGCAAACATGACACCAACCTTTGAATAGTCCAGGGGCCTGGAAAAAATATCCGATGTGGAATCCACCACCAGCGGGATGTCGCCCATATCCGGCAGTTCCTTGTACTGTGTGCCGTAGATGGTGTTGTTGCTGGTGATAAAGGCATAGGATGCATCATCAGGCACCATATCCCGGGTCAGGGGGGGCAGGCGGTCGTAATTGGTTGCTTCACTGCTGCTGGCAATGATGATTTCACCGTATTTGGTGGCTTCCACATTGGCCTGCTTGGAAAAATTACCGGTTTCACTGTAGACCGCCTTGTGGGCTGGCTTCAGCGGCATCAGGTTCATGGGCACCGCAGAGAACTGCATGCGGGCACCACCATGGGTATAGAGGATTTTGAAGTTGTCAGGCAGACCGGAGATTTCCCGGATCAGCTCGTCACAGCGGTTCAGAATAGCCTCGAATTCCTTTGAACGGTGGCTGATCTCGATGACCGAGACACCCATGCCCCTGTAGTCAAGAAACTCTTCCTGGATTTGCTGCATAACCGGTCTAGGCAACATGGCCGGACCAGCACCGAAATTAAATACCTGATTGCTCATATATGTCTTTTGATAATGTCAGTTGAAAAAAACGGGGATCAAATCAGCCAAACCTTGATGACATGATCGATGCTTCTGATTTCCTCCAGGGTTTCTGCAGAAGGCTCGGATTCGATATCGATCAGGTTATAGGCCACATCGTCACGGCTCTTGTTGAGCATGTCGATAACGTTCATGTCCTTGTCTGCCAGGATCGACAGGATCTGGCCAAGCATTCTGGGGACATTCTCATTGATGATTGCTATACGGTAACCGTCGGATTTTTCCAGCGATAATGACGGAAAATTCACCGAGTTGCGGATGTTGCCGTTCTCCAGAAAATCCCGAAGCTGGTCAACAGCCATGATGGCGCAGTTTTCCTCGGCTTCATCCGTGCTGGCACCGATGTGTGGCATCAGGATGGTTTTGTCATTGGCCAGCAGCTTCGGTGTCGGAAAGTCAGTGACATAGCGTGACAGGCGGCCATTACCCAGGGCCTCGATCAACGCTTCTTCATCGACGATGGCGTCACGGGAGAAATTCACCAGTACTGCACCGGACTTGAAATAATTGATGACCTTGCGGTCGATCAGGTTGCGAGTGGATTCCAGCACCGGCAGATGCAGGGTCACGAAGTCGGAACGGGAGATCAGTGAGGTCAGGTTTTCCTGCTTTTCGATCTGGTTGGCAAGGCGCCACGCCGCGTCCACGGAAATAGCGGGGTCATAACCAAGAACCTTCATGCCCAACTGGATGGCAGCATCGGCCACCTGGGCGCCAATGGCACCAAGACCGACAACACCCAGGGTCTTGCCTTTCAGTTCCATGCCCTTGAAATGTTTTTTCTCGGCTTCCACCAGTTTTGACAATTCGGCAGCGTCGAGGTCAGGGGACTGGCTTTTGACCCAGTTGATACCCTCCAGAATGCCGCGGGAGGCCAGCAGCAGAGTGCAGACAATCAGTTCCTTCACCGCATTGGCATTGGCCCCGGGGGTGTTGAATACCACGATGCCTTCTTTGGTGTAATCGTCCACCGGAATGTTGTTGGTGCCGGCACCGGCTCGAGCGACTGCCTTGAGTGATGGCTTGATGTTGTCCAGGTTCAGTTTCTGACTGCGCACTAGGATGGCATCCGCATTCTCGAGATCCGGAGAAACCTGATACTCTTGTTTTGGAAAACGGGAAAGCCCCTTGTCAGAAATCTGATTGAAGGTCTGAATCTTGAACATGTGGAGGACGCACCTTGACGGAGAGCAGGGCTCGGGAGCCCGGTAAATTTCAGGGCCGCATTTATACAGTGAAATGAGGAAAATTTCCAGTAATTCGCGGCCATAAGGCCTGTTTCTGCTTTGCTTTTACGGTAGGGAGCCAACATGAATTCATCCTGGTTTGTCTATGTGCTTCGGACTTCGGCTGGTCATCTTTATACGGGAATAACCACGGATTTGGATCGCCGTCTGGCAGAACATTCTGGCGGTGCCCGGGGGGCGCGCAGTTTGCGGGGCAAGGGCCCGTTGACGCTGGTGTTTCAGCACCCTGCTGAGAACAGAAGCGAGGCATCCAGACTGGAAGCCGGGATCAAGAAACTGGGCAGGCTGGACAAGGAGCGTCTCGTGGCCGGCGATCAGAACCTGCTGCAACGCCTCAGCGGCTGATACGCGGTCCGCGCTTCTGGGGTATAATGCCGATCTTTATCTTTTCCGAACCGAATTCAAGTCATGACTGAAGCCGAAAACATCGTCAAATTACAGATGCAGGAGCTGGGGCAGCAAGCCAGGGCAGCATCGAGGATCATGGCTGCGGCCGATACCGGTACCAAGAATGCTGCACTGCTGGGCGCCATGAAGGCCATAGACAGTACACGTGAAGCGCTGGCTGCGGCAAATGCCAGGGATCTCAAGGCTGGTGAAGCCAAAGGGCTTGAAGCAGCCATGCTGGATCGCCTGGAACTGACCCCTGCGCGCATCGATACGATGCTTGAGGGTTTGCGCCAGGTTGCCTCGCTGGCAGATCCCATTGGCGAAATCACTGACATGCGCTACATGCCCAGCGGCATCCAGGTGGGGCGTATGCGCGTACCACTGGGCGTTATTGGCATCATTTACGAGTCCAGGCCAAATGTCACGGTGGAAGCTGCCAGCCTGTGTCTGAAATCCGGGAATGCCACCATTCTCAGGGGCGGATCAGAAGCCATCCATTCCAACCAGGCCATAGCCGCATGCATCCGAAAGGGGCTGGAAGAGGCAGGTCTGCCTGTTACGGCAGTCCAGGTGGTGGGTACCACAGATCGTCAGGCCGTGGGTGAACTGATCACCATGCCCGAATTTGTCGATGTGATCGTCCCCCGTGGTGGAAAAGGGCTGATTGAGCGTATCAGCGGCGATGCCAGAGTGCCTGTCATCAAGCATCTGGACGGCATCTGTCATGTGTATATTGATGATGGCGCAGATGCGACCAAGGCTGTCAACATAGCCCTGAATGCCAAAACCCATCGTTATGGTGTCTGCAACGCCATGGAAACCCTGTTGGTAGCCGAGTCCATGGCGGCAGAGATCCTGCCTCAGCTGGAACAGGTATACAGTGATTACAATGTTGAACTGCGTGGCTGCGAAAAAACCCGTGCCATTTTGCCAGGTGCTGTTGCTGCGTCCGAGGAAGACTGGCACACAGAATACCTCGGGCCGGTACTGTCCATTCGTGTAGTCAGCGGTATTGATGAGGCCATCGACCATATCAATACTTACAGCTCACAGCATACCGAATCCATCGTCACAGAAGATTATTCGCGAGGACGCCGATTCCTGCGGGAAGTGGATTCCAGTTCGGTCATGATTAATGCCTCAACCCGTTTTGCCGATGGTTTTGAGTATGGCCTGGGGGCCGAGATCGGAATTTCCACTGACAAGATACATGCACGCGGCCCGGTTGGCCTTGAGGGACTCACCTCCCAGAAATATATCGTGCTGGGTGATGGACACCTGCGTAAATAAGTGAATACAGGCAATCACTCAGCATGCGACCTGGGACTGATGGGCGGCATGTTCGATCCGGTGCATTTGGGTCATCTGCAAACTGCTCGGACAGTGCTGGATTTTCTGGCACTGGACGCTATGCGTCTGTTGCCCTGCGGCAATCCGGTGCACAGGGACAGTCTCAAAGCCACTGTTGAACAGCGACTGGCCATGCTGGCCCTGGCCCTGGCAGAAGATAGCAGAATTACGGTTGATGTCCGTGAGTGCTCAAGCCCGGAGCCGTCGTTCGCCATCCACAGCCTGGAAGCAATAAAACAGGAAAACCCGGCGAGCCGTCTGTTCTATATCATGGGACAGGATACCTTCAATGCGCTGGACACCTGGAAGCGTTGGCGTGACATGCTTGAACTGGTGCATGTTGTTGTTGCTGCCAGGCCCGGCTACCAGCCGGATTTATCCCCGGCGCTGGCGACAGAAATGCAGGCGCGGGAAGTGCAGGATGTGGCCAGTATGAAACGGCATGCCAGCGGCAGAATTCTGGTTACCCGCCTGGAACTGCTGGATATTTCATCTTCCATGGTGAGGAAAAAAATTCTCCATCGGGAAAACATCAAAGAACTTGTGCCGCTGGAAGTGGCGGCCTACATCCAGGCCAATGGCCTGTACACCACGGAGGTTAACCCTTGAATGCCGAGGCCTTGAAAGATCTTGTAATCAGCACCCTGGAAGACATGAAGGGGCGTGAGATCTCCTGCTTGCAGGTGTCAGATATTACAACCATCACCGATTATATGGTGGTGGTTACCGGAACATCCACGCGTCATGTGAAAGCCATGGCTGATGAAGTCATGCTCAAGGTGAAAGAGGCGGGCAGCACCATTAACGGGGAAGAAGGGAAAGGCCAGGGCGAATGGATACTGATTGATCTGGGGGATGTCATCGTCCATGTCATGCAGGATGAAAGCCGCAAGCTCTATGACCTGGAATCCCTCTGGGGCATGACGCCTCCGGCTGCCAAATAGCTTGGTTCGAAACCGGGATTACTGACATGAAGATCAACCTGATTGCCGTGGGCAAGAAAATGCCTGCCTGGGTCGAGCAGGGGAGTCAGGAGTACCAGAAACGCCTGCCCAGAAACTTTGATCTGCAGATAATCGAGGTGCCTCTGGCGAAACGCACCAAGGCGAGCAGTGATGTTGCCCGGCTGTGTGAAACCGAAGGCAAGGCCCTGCTCAATGCCATTGCCCCGCACCAGTATGTCATCGCACTGGACGTCAAAGGCAAGTCGCTTTCCACCGAATCCATGGCCAGTCGCATGAAGAGCCTGATGGAGGAGGGGCGTGATGTGGCCATGCTGGTTGGCGGGCCTGATGGATTGTCGCCCCAATGCCTTGAAAAAGCAGATGAAATCTGGTCTTTGTCAGCTTTAACAATGCCACACACTATTGTTAGAATTGTCGTCGCAGAGCAGATTTACAGGGTGTGGAGCGTGCTGTCTGGCCATCCCTATCATCGCGAATAATTTTTCTATTCCGGGGCATGCAATTTCCATCATGTTGGCAACAGGGATCAGCATGACAGGAAGCGCCGGGAAGTGATATCCCGTGATATCAGCAATGGCTGAAAAGATAACCATACAGGACCACCAGCTTGAACGGCGCATTGTGTTGTCGCGCATTTTTATTGGCGGCATTCTGGCTTTCCTGCTGATTCTCGCTCTGGTTGCCAGGCTTCTGTATCTTCAGGTCAGCCAGCACGAATACTATTCCACCAAATCCGACAGCTACCGAATCCATACTCAACCCATCGTTCCAACCCGGGGACTGATATACGATCGCAACGGGATCCTGCTGGCTGAGAATATTCCCAGTTTCACGCTGAGCTTGGTCAGGGAGCAGGCCCGGGATATCGACAAGGCCCTGGAAATCATCGGCTCCCTGATTACCCTGACGGAAGATGACGTCAACAAGTTTCGATCACGCCTGAAAAATCGTCGCGTCCCTTTTGCCTCCGTGCCCGTACGCTACAACCTTACTGAAGAGGAGATCGCCAGAATTTCCGTCAACCAGTTCCAGCTGCCTGGCGTCAGTGTCGAAGCTGAACTGGTGCGCCATTATCCCGAGGGTGATGTGTTTGCCCATGCGGTTGGTTATCTGGGCACCATCACCGAATCCGAACTCAAGTCCATTGACCCGGTGAATTACAGCGGCACTCACCAGATCGGAAAAATGGGCGTGGAGCATTATTACGAAGATATTCTTCATGGACAGGTAGGTTACGAAATCGTTGAAAAGAATGCCCGCGGCCAGATCATGAAAGTGCTGGATCGTACCGATCCGGTTCCCGGGCAGGACATTATCCTGCACCTGGACAGTCAGTTGCAGAAAGCCGCTTCCCAGGCGCTGGGGGACTACAAAGGTGCCATTGTTGCCCTTGATACAGAAACAGGCGGGGTGCTGGCCATGGTTAGCAGGCCTTCCTTTGATCCCAATCTGTTTGTACAGGGGATCAGCAAGGAAGCCTACAGGCTGTTGAATGACCCGATTGCCACGCCAATGTTCAATCGCGCCATTGCCAAATACGCACCAGGCTCCACCATCAAGCCGTTTCTGGGGCTGGCGGCACTGGATTACAAATTACGTACCCGGGAGCAAAAGGTTCGTGATCCTGGCTACTATCGCCTGGACAATGAGAGCCATGTCTATCACGACTGGACCTGGTGGGTGAACGAAAGCGGCCATGACCAGGTCGACCTGCAAAAAGCCATTTTCCAGTCCTGTGATATTTATTTTTATGATCTGGCGGTGGATATGGGCATCGACCGCATGCACGATTTTCTGTTCAGGTTTGGCTTTGGCCGCAACACGGCTGTGGACATTGCCCGGGCCAGTGCCGGAACCCTGCCTTCGCGCCAGTGGAAAATGGAAACCTTCGGTCAGAATTGGTATCCGGGTGATACCCTGAATTCATCCATTGGCCAGGGCTACACTGAGGCAACTCCTCTACAGCTTGTTACGGCCGCGATGCTGATGGCTAACAAGGGCAGATGGTATCGTCCCGCCATGCTCAAGCAACTGGGCCTGGAAAGTTCGCCCATCCAGCATGATGTGTCGATGCCGGATATCGAGCTGGAAAATCCCGATGACTGGGAATTCGTGCAAAATGCCATGGCGATGGTTGTTCACAAAGGGTCAGGTGGCTATCGCGAAACCGGTACAGCCTATCCCTATATCGCCATGAAGAATCCACTTCCGTATCGCATGGCCGGTAAATCCGGTACAGCACAGGTAGTGGGGATGCCGGAAAATTTTGACAATGATGCGGAAGTGCCCGAACAGTATCGGGACCATGCCCTGTTCATTTCCTTTGCGCCAGTGGATGCCCCCAAAATAGCGGTGGCAGTCTTTATCGAACACGGGGAAGGCGGCAGTTCAGTAGCGGGGCCGATAGCGCGGAAGGTTCTTGATGCCTATCTACTGGAAGAGGGCGAGCTGAAGGCCGAATTTATATACCCGCAGATTGCGAACCAGACTCCAGAACAGCCAGAACAGCCAGAACAGAAAGACGAGCCGGTTATTCAGCCGTCTTCATCCATCCAGCCCGGGGACAACCCGGTGCAAGCCAGTGCGAACCTGGCACTTCAAACCCGGCAGGAACAAGACCTGGCCCGGATCAGCAACTGATCGGCTTTCGCTTGGGGATACTTTGAGCAGTCAGGATTTCGTCAGACAAATGCATCACCTGGGCCAAGGGCTTGGCCGTCGGAAAAGCATCTGGGAGGCCTTGCATGTCGACTTTCCCCTGCTCATTGCTCTGCTGATTTTGCTGGGCTTTGGCCTGATGGTGCTGTACAGCGCCACTGATGGCAATATGGGGCAAATGAGTCGCCAGGTGGCATTAATTGTGGTTGCCCTGATGACCATGTTGTTTATGGCGCAGATAGAAATGCGCATCCTCAGGCGCTGGTCAATCTGGATGTACCTGGGTGGCTTGATTCTGCTGGTGGCAGTTATCTTCATGGGCAGTATCGGTGGCGGGGCTCGCCGCTGGCTGGACTTGCCCTTGCTGCCCCGTTTCCAGCCATCGGAAGTGATGAAGGTGGCCTTGCCCATGACCATCGCCGCCTATTTTTCGCGGCGTGCACTACCCCCCCGATTCAAACATGTTTTCTGGTCACTGGTTCTGGTCATGGTGCCGGCTGCCCTGATTGCCATTCAGCCTGACCTTGGTACGGCACTGTTGATAGCTGTGTCGGGCATCTTTGTGCTGTTGCTGGCCGGTATCAGCTGGCGCCTGGTGTTTTCAGTGCTTGGTGCAGCGGTGCTTTCGAGTCCGGCATTGTGGATTTTTTACATGTCCGACTATCAGAAGCAGCGGGTAAAAACCTTTCTGAATCCTCAAAGCGATCCATTGGGTTCCGGATGGAACATTATCCAGTCGCAGACGGCAATCGGGTCGGGTGGCGTGAATGGCAAGGGCTGGCTCAATGGCGTACAGTCCCGGCTGGACTTTTTACCGGAAGGCCAGACGGATTTCATTGTGGCGGTCCTGGCCGAAGAATTTGGCCTGGTGGGAATGTTGTTTCTGTTGAGCCTGTACATTGTGATTATCGGGCGCGGACTGTATATCGCGGCCATGGCCCAGGATACGTTCAGCCGCCTGCTGGGCGGCAGCATCATCCTGACCTTCTTTGTCTATGTGTTCGTTAATATCGGCATGGTCAGCGGGTTGCTGCCAGTTGTTGGCGTACCCTTGCCCATGGTGAGCAGGGGCGGGACATCAATCATCACCCTGATGATCGGGTTCGGTATCCTGATGTCGATACATACGCATAACAAGTCACTTATTCCCTGATTCAGGTATAATGCCGGCTTGACTGATTTTTTCACCCGGAGGCTGATGCGAGTGGCAACGTGGTCCGCAATGACCAGATTTCTGTTACCCGTCATGGTTGTCTTTCTGACAGCCTGTGCCAGCACCTCTCCCCCCCAGAATAATACCGGCAGCGGCCGCTACCAGATGGCCAATGACAGCCCTGAGCTTGAACCAATTGATCTTTCTGCAGTCGAACCTGTGGTGCCTGTGCCGGTGCAGCGCACGCTGGCAGGTAACAAAAGCCCTTATACGGTTAACGGCAAGACCTATAGCGTAATGCCCTCTGAGACAGGCTACGAGGAAACAGGCATGGCTTCCTGGTATGGCCGAAAATTCCATGGTCATCTGACGTCCAACGGTGAAATCTACGATATGTTCACCTTTACGGCGGCCCATAAAACCCTGCCTATTCCCAGTTTTCTCGAAGTTACCAACCTGGATAACGGCAAGAGTCTCATCGTCCGGGTCAATGACCGGGGGCCATTCCATGATGGGCGAATTGTGGACTTGTCCTACGCTGCAGCAGCCTACCTGGATTATGCCGCCAACGGGACTGCCAGGGTCCGGGTGAGGGCAGTGACCGCCGATCAACAACCTGCGCCAGGCAATCTGCTGCTTACCGGGGGCAATGCTGTAAACATCCAGGATGAAGTCATCACCGAGCGCAATCTCATCGAAGAGGAAGCCGGCAGCGACTATTTGCAGGTTGGTGCGTTCAGCAGTGAAAGCAGTGCCCGGCAGTTGCTTGCGCGTATCCAGGAACTGACGTCTGTTCCGGCTTTCATTCGCAGTGATATGAATGAAGCGACCGGCAGCCTGCTGCACAGAGTGCGTCTTGGTCCGGTAAATGAGACAATCGACTTTCAGGCGCTGGTCAGACTTTTCATGGATGCCGGATTGGGTACGCCGTTCCGGGTGAGGCAGTAAAAAAGCAATTTTCAAGCTACAAATACGAGACGAGAGAGACAGGGGATAGTAGAAAACGACATGATGACAACACAGAATTTTGACAAATCATACACTCGCGCCAAACGCTGTCTTGTGCTGGCGGGCTCCATGGCCATCGCCCTGTTTGCCAGCCTGGTCGACGCGCAGCAGTCCATCATTCCCCGGCCGCCGCAGATCGCCGCCAGCAGCTATATCCTGATTGATGCCAAAACCGGTGAAATCCTGGTGGAAGAAAATTCCGACCTTCCTCTGCCGCCTGCCAGCCTGACCAAGATCATGACGTCCTACGTGGCAGCCAATGAGGTGGCTTCCGGCAATGTATCACTGAATGACATGGTGCATATCAGTGTCAAGGCCTGGCAGATGGAAGGCTCCAAAATGTTTGTCCAGGAAGGTACTGAAGTGCGCCTGGAGGACCTTCTGCGGGGTATGATTGTCCAGTCCGGCAACGATGCCAGTGTCGCCATCGCGGAGCACATTGCCGGCAGTGAGGATGCCTTTGCCGATATGATGAACCAGCATGCCCAGTTGCTCGGGATGCAGAACAGTTATTTCATGAATGCTTCAGGCCTACCGTCACCACAGCACACCATGTCAGCACGGGATCTGTCCACCCTGTCCCGTGCACTGATTGAACGTTTCCCTGATCACTATGCCATTTATGCAGAGCGTGAGTTCACCTACAACGATATTCGTCAGCCCAATCGCAACAGCCTGTTGTTCCGTGATCGCAATGTGGACGGCATCAAAACCGGACACACCGATGAAGCCGGCTACTGCCTTGTGGCGTCCGCTACCCGTGATGACATGCGTCTGATTGCCGTGGTTATGGGAACCGACAGCACTGACGCCAGGGCTATTGAGTCCCAGAAACTGCTGACCTATGGCTTCCGTTTCTACCAGACCTACGAACTTTTTGGTGATAACGAAGTATTCACCACCGAAAAAGTCTGGTCAGGCAAAACCAATTCTGTCGATATTGGAATTCAGGACGGCATTGTCGTCACCATTCCGAGAGGACAGGATGCCAATCTGGAGCGGGATCTGGTCATCAATGAAAACCTGAAGGCTCCGATCAATGCCGGAGACGTCCTGGGCAATATCACCATCAAGCTTGGTGACCAGGTGTTTTACGACGGCCCGGTGGTTGCCATGGAAAGTGTGGAGCGGGGCAGTTTCATCAAACGCCTGATGGATTTCCTGCACCTGTTTTTCCTCAGCCTGCTTTCATAAGTGGTAAGTCCGTGTTTGTCATAGGATCAGACCAGCCCGAAGATGCACCGCAGATAGAATTTCCCTGTGACTATCCGGTCAAGGTCATGGGCCTGGATGTGGATGGTTTCAGCGAGGCGATTATCGAGATCATTCGCCGCCATGCGCCGGACCTGAAGGATGAAAACATCAGTTTCAGGCCTTCCAAGCACGGGAAGTACCTGGCCGTAAATGTCATCATCCTGGCTCAGGGTGTGGAGCAGCTGCAGGCCTTGTTTGAAGATCTCAAAGCCAGTGGCCGTGTGGCCATGGTGATCTGACGGGCAGTTTATATGGCCTGCGCTTACGTTGCTTTCCGTGAGTAATCCTTCCCAGCCGGTAATTTTCAAAAACCTGGGTCAGGTCGGGTTTCGTGAAACCTGGGAGTCCATGCATGCCTTCACCCTGGCCCGGGAAAAGCATACCGGTGATGAATGCTGGTTTCTGGAACACGATCCGGTGTTCACTCTGGGCCAGGCCGGTAAACCGGAACATGTTCTCAATGCCCATGACATTCCCCTGGAGAAAACCGATCGGGGAGGACAGGTCACTTACCACGGCCCGGGACAACTCGTTGCCTACCTGCTGCTGGATGTGCGACGGCGGGGCATGGGTGTGCGCCAGCTGGTTGATCTGATTGAACAGAGCCTGATCAGCCTGCTTGCTTCCTATGGTATAGAGGCTGTCATACGACCTGGTGCGCCCGGTGTCTATGTGGCAGGGGAGAAAATTGCCGCACTGGGGCTGCGGGTGAAAAAGGGCTGCAGTTATCATGGCTTGAGCCTGAATGTGGATATGGACCTGGCCCCTTTCAGTTATATCAATCCCTGCGGTTATCCCGGACTGGGGGTTACCCAGATACGGGACCTGGTTGCTCAATCCCCGATGGACCTGATGGGCGAAACACGGCAGCGATTGCAGGAAATCCTGGTCTCCGCTTTGCTATAATGCTTCCTTTTCAAGAAAGATGACGTCATGACTGACATTGAGAAACCCAAACCCGTTGTCCAGGGCGAAAAACTGCGCGGTGCTGAAAAGGTCGCCCGTATTCCGGTGAAGGTTATTCCCACCGTGGAAATGCCGCGCAAACCTTCGTGGATTCGTGTCAGTCTCGGCAACAGCGAGCGAGTGGACAACATTCGCAATACCCTGCGTCGGCACAAGCTCAGCTCCGTCTGTGAGGAAGCCTCCTGCCCCAACCTGGGTGAGTGCTTCAGCGGCGGTACGGCCACTTTCATGATAGGCGGTGACATCTGTACACGGCGCTGTCCCTTCTGTGATGTGGCCCATGGGCGACCCAATCCCCTCATGGAAAATGAACCCATCGAACTGGCCGAAGCCATTGCTGAAATGGGATTGAAATATGTCGTGGTCACTTCCGTGGACCGTGATGACCTGCGCGATGGCGGGGCGGACCATTTTGCCCGCTGTATCGCCGAAACCCGCCGCCTGAACCCTGACATCAAGCTGGAAGTCCTGGTGCCGGATTTTCGTGGCCGTGGTGATGTCGCTATCGAGATTCTTACCCGCACCAAGCCCGATGTCTTCAACCACAACCTGGAAACGGTACCCCGCTTGTACAAAAAAGTCAGACCGGGCTCGGACTATCAATGGTCACTGGAGCTGTTGAAGAAGTACAAGGCGATGGCACCTGACGTATTGACCAAGTCCGGCATCATGGTGGGCATCGGGGAAACCCGGGAAGAGATCATCCAGGTCATGGAAGACATGAAGGCCCACGACATCGACATGGTCACCATCGGCCAGTATCTGCAGCCGTCACGGGATCACCTGGCCGTAGAGCGCTTCCTGCACCCGGATGAATTCGACGAGTTTGCCAGGATTGGCGAAGACATGGGCTTTAGGCATGTGGCCAGCGGGCCCATGGTGAGGTCGTCCTATCATGCTGATAAACAGGCTTTGCTGGATTGATGTACGCGTTCAGTGCGGATCACTGACAATCTTTTTTTCTGAAGCTGGTTTTGCCAAGCGCTTTTTCTGATGGAAGGACTTGCCAGTCGGCGGGAGTTTAGTTTTGCCCTGCCGGGCGGGTTATCTCCTGCCGGAGGGGCGTTACTTTCTTTGACGCAAAGGGCTGTGTTACTTCTTTTTAAAAAGAAGTA
>CAZBBS010000017.1:0-40874 GCA_964490145.1 uncultured Enterobacteriaceae bacterium | reverse complement strand
GAGAATCCGCGCTTAAAAACTGGTCCAGGGGCTGGGCATAATAGGCTGCCAGCCTGGAGGCGAATTCAAGGCCGTTAATAAGAACCGCCAGGCCCTGATCTGACAGTGCATCATAGGCACCCCTGAAGGAGGATGACGGTATGTCATTGGAGGCCTGGTAGAAAGCGATGACCAGTTCTTCAGGAGAATACGGCGTATCGTCGTCCCATGCCGTGAGCGCCCTGAACCCCCAGTCCTTGACCGTCTCAAAGTAATCAATCCTCATTTGCATCTCCTTGCGGGATGACGTCAGATCGTCGATTAGTTGCATGGCGTATTCATCAGCCTGCTTCTGCGCAATGCGGTTGTCGTTCCAGCGGTCCAGCTGGAAACCCAGGAATATGCCGAAAATCAACAGCAGGAACTCGATGATCGCCGCGGTCCAGTCGTGTTGACGAAAAGAACTGATGGCTGAGCGGAGCATATTGGACTTGATAATTGTTTACTGTGTGATGTGAGGTAATTGGCAGCTGGTTATTCCAAAGGGTGTGATTAAGATCACTAAGTCAAAGCAACAGAGTAATGAATTTCAGGTTCAGGTCAAAAGCAGCAGTTTTTAATTTGGGTTAGCCTGTATTTGTTGCCCATTTCTTTCTAATGCGGACAGTATCCTGGAGTTTACAATTGGCGACTGCCCTGACCCCAGCCGCACATCGTACTGCTGAGCTATCAATGGTCTCAATCCGGGCAACGAATCAATAATATTATCAATAGACATAATCAGACCGTTGAATACAGGTTCGTCCAATAAACCTTGTTGGAAGTACCTTTCGGCCAGTATCCAGTTCTGTAGCAAAGTACTGGCTATCGAATAACTCTGAATTGCCTCAATTGGGGTTAATTGCTCATTTGTCAGAAATTTAACATACAGCGCGGCAGTCTCCGGGTTGTTTGCAATGTTGTCTTGCAGACTGGATGAGGTCATCCGGATTGATGCCTCTGCATTGGTCATCGCGATTCGGTTGGATTGATCCAGAGATTCACTCTGCTGACTTATTTCTACTGCCAGGAAGGCAATGCCTGCGATAACGCCAAAATTAGCAAGCAGTGTTAGCCATTTATTTAGACTATCGAGATTCATAATTTTTCAGAATTCGGCCAATAGCGTCAGCTTACCTATTCTCTATATCTTTGATAAAAGATTCATAACCCCAGTCGATAACATAACGTCGGTGAATCGCCCAACAGTCTCGAAATCTCGGACCTTCCATAAAAGCCAAGGCGGTGTTGATTGGCCCATTTATTCTTGTCTTATCCTCTAATGTACCTAGCCGCTCATAGGCTTCTACAAGTGCCCATATAATATTTTCACAAACAGCATCGAACCTTCTTTTTTCCAAATCATTGAGTTTATTTCGATCATTCAAGCCCTCGCCAAAAAATTCTGGCTAACTCAGCATCTTCGGCGATTAGTGTCCTGTAATCTTCGTTGAATCTGCCTACTGCGAGACTTGTATTGACGCTCTTCAGTTCTGAAGTATTTTCTCTTAAATCTATGATCAATATGATCAAGGTAATTATTACAGCTACTGCACTAAAAACTTCGGCGAGTA
This sequence comes from uncultured Enterobacteriaceae bacterium, assembly GCA_964490145.1. GTDB lineage: Bacteria > Pseudomonadota > Gammaproteobacteria > Pseudomonadales > Pseudohongiellaceae > Eutrophocola. Next base: position 39,282 of record CAZBBS010000017.1, on the reverse strand, counting down.
ATGCATAAATCTGGAGTTTTTCCTTCATAGCTACCCCCTCCGGAAGCTATAAAGCGCGGGATTTAGTTCCGTCTGTACCTTAAAAGCAGCCCTTTTAACAGTCTTTAACAGGTAAAACCAAAAAGGGCAGCTATGGGTCGTTAGCAGACACTCAGTAACACGAAAAAATTTATACCAGTGCCGGCGATTGCAGATGATAGTCAGTAACTTCCTGGAAGCCCTGGGCCAGGCTGAACAGGGTTTCCTCTGCCAGGTGGGCACTGCTGATTTGTAGGCCGATGGGCAGGCCGGTTGGACTGAAACCGATGGGGATGGAGATGGTGGGGATGCCATAGAGATTGAACGGGGCGGTATTCCTGACAGAAGGTTCGGCACCGGAGGCTTCCGCAGGATTGATGGCGGCATTGATACGTTCCGGCAGGCCGGGGGCTGTTGGCGTAATGAGTACATCGACGTCATTGAAGACATCGGCTACCTGGTGACGCACACGAATCATTTCGTGACGGGCACTGATGTACTGCTCTGCGGTAACGGCTCTTGCCGCCAGAAGGCGCTCCAGGGTGGCAGGATCATAAAGACTATGATTGGCGATATCAGCCAGGTAGGGCTCATGCCAGGCAATGGATTCTGCCAGGATGGGACTGAAATCAGGCGGTGTTGGCAAAACCACCTCGCGTGTTTCTCGTGTCAATGAGCTCAATACTGTCATGGCAGCATCGACTGCCAGTTGGGTGGCTGGATTGAGGTTGCTGAAAAAGTCTCCAGCGGGCAGACCAATGCGTATCTGGTTAACAGGTTGGAGCAGGGCACCGATATAGTCGGCAGTCGGGGCCTTGATACTGACGGGATCAAGGGGGTCAAATCCGTTCATGATCTGCAACATGTAGGCAGTGTCGGCGGCACTACGGCAGATGGGACCGACATGGTCCAGGGATTCTGCCACGGGAATGATCTGGCGGATGGATGCCAGGCCATGGCTGGCTTTGAGTCCTGTCACACCGCAGTAAGCTGCTGGCAGGCGAATGGAGGCGAGGGTATCTGTGCCCAGGGCGGCCACACACATTCTGGCGGCAACTGCTGCCGCTGATCCACCCGATGAACCGCCAGGGATATGGTCCAGGTTCCAGGGGTTATGCACGGGGCCGAAATGGGTGATGGCGGAAGTTCCTCCCCAGGCGAACTCGTGCATGTTGAGTTTGCCGAGCAGGATGCAGCCGGCATCAACAAGCGTGTCGACGATCGGTGCGTTGGTATCGGGAATGCGATCCTTGAGCAGGGTGCTGGATGCGGTGGTCAAAATACCGGCAGTATCGATATTGTCCTTCAGTCCGATGGGCATGCCGTGCAGTGGCCCGCGCCATACCCCGCGACTCAGCTCGTCCTCCAGTTGTTGCGCCTGGCGCAATGCCAACTCTGCCGTGATGGTGTTCCAGGCATTGACCAGTGGCTGCAGCCTGGAAATTCTGTCCAAATATGCCTGGGTCAGTTCCACCGGGGAAAGCTCTCGGCGCCTGATCAGATCGGATGCCTCAACCAGCGATAGTGCGGTCAGGTCTGTGGTCTGCGCCTTGAGCGGCAAGGTCTTGAGCAGGACTGTGGTGGAAGCGGCGGCGGCCAGGAATGTGCGTCTGCTGGTCATGACAAGCTCGAATCGAAAATGGGTTCAGTCGTAGTGTACGGCAAGCCAGACGGTTTCGGTAACCGGGGACGTCCACAGCACCCGGTGGCGTTTGTGTGCTGGAATATTCAGGTAACTGCCAGTTTGCATTTCAATGACACCTTCATCTTCGAGTTCAAGTTTTGCCTCGCCCTTGAGCACAATTACCCATTCATTATCATCCTGGTCGTACCAGCCTTCGGCAGGTGATGCCTGCCCGGTTGAAACGATGCGCCTGATGGTTACGTTGCGGTTGCCTGCCAGATCGGTAAAAAGCTCTTCTGCCAGGAAGTCGGGGATATTGTCAAAGAGATTGTCAGGCACTCTGAGCGTCATTGTCTTTTGCCGTTCCAGGGCAGCTGTGCGTCACTGTCAAAGGAGGTCCAGTAACCGGTGAATCCGGAAAAATCCCGGGAAAATTCCAGGTGAAACAGGCCTTCGCCAAAACGGTCGGTCCATTCTCCGGTCATGCTGTAGTCATCCTCGAAGACAATGTTCGAAATAACACCTTCGTAATCGAACTGTTCGGCCTGTACCAGATATTCACCGGTCAGGCGATTACCAGCGGCCAGGCGCAGCGTGGTGGTGATGGGGTCGAGGTCGTCGCCATTGTATACATCGCCGGTATAGCGGCCGGCAAATTCGGGAAGTGTGGCAGGAGCGCTCTGGGCCAAAAGGGCGTTGCCGGCCAGCAGGCAGATAAACAACAGTAAGGGCTTCATGCTGGTGATCAGAAGTCCTTGATCTTGTGGCCGCTCAGGTTGCCCAGTGCGTCATAGCAGGCGTATTTGTACAGGTCGTGAAGGGTCGGGTAGTTGAATACCGTGGCCTGTATTTCGCTGACTGTCTTTTCTTCCTGAACGATGGCAAGGCCGAAATGTATAAGCTCTGCCGCCATTCTTCCCATTATGTGTACACCGCGAATCACCATGTCTTCCCGCGAGACGATGATTTTCAGGATGCCGGATTTGGCACCTATAATCCGGCCCCGTGGCACCTTGGCATGATGGGATCTGCCCACAATGTAATCCATGCCTTCTGCCCTGGCCTGTTCTTCGGAGATGCCCACCATGGAGACCTCGGGAATGGTGTATATCCCATATGGAAAAATCTTGGGCAGGGCATCAATGTCATGGATGTTGAACATGTGGGATACGGCAACACGTCCCTGGTCCATACTGGTAGACGCCAGGGCAGGAAAGCCGATCACGTCTCCAACGGCATAAATGTTCGGCTGGCTGGTCTGATAGTTGTCATTGACGATGACGGCTTCGCGTTTACCGATTTCCACGCCGGCATTGGCACAGTTCAATGCCTTGGTCGACCCACTGCGGCCAGCGGCAAACAGGAACATGTCTACATCGAATACCATGCCGTCCTTCAGACGGATCTGGATGTCATCCTCGACATTTTCCGGGATCACCATTTCATCGATGGAGGCGTTGAACAGGATATTGACGCCATCCTCGTGCATCTGGGTGACAAGCGCCTGGGCGATCTCCTCATCGAGGAAAGGCAGGATACGATCGGAATTGTTCACCAGATACACCTTGCAGCCCATCACGCCAAAGATGGTGGCGTATTCACAGCCGATAATGCCGGCACCGACGATACACAGGGAATCGGGAATGCGCATGATGTTGAGGATGGTGTCGGAGTCGTGGACGATAATGCCGTCGAAGTCAATGTTGTGTGGGTGAAACGGGTAAGAACCGGTAGCGATCAGGACGTGTTCGCTGGTGATGTCGGTCTCACCTTCGGCATTGCTGATTCTTACCGTGTTTTTATCGATGAAGGAACCGGTTCCCTGGAACAGGTCCACCTGGTGGCGTTCCAGGTTTTTCAGAACCTCACGCTCCATGGTGTCGATAACATGGTTCTTGCGGAACAGGAAATCCTGGATGGTGGTCTTGCCATCGAGTACCCGGTCGTGACCGTAAATACCGGTGTCGTATTTGCCTGAATAATACAGGGCGGATTCTTTCAATGTCTTGGAAGGCAGGGTGCCGGTGTTGACTCCGGCACCACCGTAGCACTGCTCTTTTTCAATGATGGCGACCTTCTTGCCGAAGTAAGCCGCCTTGACGGCGGCTTTCTCACCGGCTGGGCCAGTGCCAATGACGATAAGGTCGTAGGTATTTCCGGACATCTGAACTTTCCCGCTACAAGAATTGCCTCATGTTACTCAGTTTGTGATGTCCGAGTAAAACGGGATTGGCGGGGTAAGACCAGGTTCAGTTACGCAGGTCTTCCGCATTGCCGGAAAACAGTTTACGGCCGTCCTCCAGAACGATGCCGCGAATGTTGGCAGTGGGACTGCCGTTCCTGGCCTGAAAGCCTTCCACCACGATGGTGGTGCCAACCGGCAGGTCATCACGGCGCCAGCCCCGACGGATCAGGTTGTTGGCGGCGCTGGTTTCCAGGGCCCAGTTGGTGATACTGCCATCGTCATTTTCCACATCGATATACACCCACCCGTGCGGGTTGGACCACTGCATTCTGGTGACCTTGCCGGTCAAGGCGACAGGCTGGTCGATATCAAACTCGGCAGAAAAGGAATGGTGTGCCTGGGCAGTTGTGATGGCCAGCAGGCTGCCCACCAATACGAGGAATTTCAGTTTCATCAATTTGCTCCTGTTTGTGCCCGGTGCTCATCACGGACATCCTTGAGGTGCTGCAGGTCGTTATTGTCTTCCAGACAGGCAACTTCAAGCAACTCGCCATCCTGCCTTGGCAGGGGAATCTCTATTGTCCAGGGGCGGGTATAGGGGATGGGGTCGCTGACAGTGGCACGATAAATGATGCCGTTTTCCTGGGGGATATAGTTCTCCACTACGGTTTGCCGGTGACTGATGACATCACCAAGTTCGTTGAGCCAGGCCTTGCCATTGTAGTTGGCGGACTCGATCACCAGGACATCGCCCTCCCAGTGACCCAGGGCATCACCCATCCATAAACGAAGGTTGTCCGGCAGGTGTTCCCGACGATTCAGGTCGATCACCCGGTAGGACATGCGTTCATGGAGCACAACAACATGGCCGGGTGGCTGGAGAATCATCAGTGGAGAGGGCACATAATGGGAGCGTGGTATGCCTGCCACGAAACAATGGGCCGTGGGGTCATCGTAACCACGCCAGGGTTCACGGCGCTGCAGCATTTCCGCTCTGGCCCAGGTCTGGTAGGGCAGAATGCCGTCGACAGGATCGACGACTACACCCCGTGCCGGCGGGAACATGGCCAGGTTTTCACGGGCTTCAAGTCCATAATTGGCAATAGCGCCCTGGGTATACAGTCCGGTGAGGTCGGGTGTGCCGTCACTGCGGCGGGCAATGTTATCGGGTACATCCGGCACTGACAGTGTGGTCCCGGCATTGTCATCAAACGCGACATTTTCAGCGGGAACAGGTGATGGATACCACTGATTGGTGGGTTCAAAATCACCGCTTTGCTCCTCGACCTCGGCCTGGCACTGGTATTCGAGCAGGCGCGGCATGTCGGTCTGGCGCAACAGAGGAAAGCTGATTGTCCACGGCCGGGTATAGACATCCGGATCGTTGAAGGTGGCTTCGTAGCGAATGGTATTGGCATCCACGAGGGTGTAGCGCTCAGTAATCTGCACGGCATTGCTGTAGAAATTACCCGCCGCATCGAGCCACGTGCGGTCATTCATATCACGTACTTCCACCACAAAGGTGTCCCCTTCCCAGCGGCCGCGGGAATCCCCCATGAAATGCTCAAACCCCGGATAGAGTTGCTCCTGGCCAGCTGCATGTATCAACCGGTATACCTGGGTCCATTCGAAGGTAATAGCCACATGCTCATCGGTCTGAAAAATCTGGAAAGGCCAGGGCATGGCCATGATTCGGGTCGGGCCCGGCAGGTGGCACTTGTTCAGGGGATCCAGTTCAGCACGGTTGGCAAAATTGGCATTGCGTTTTTCAAGGGCCCAGTCCTGGTAGGGAATGGTGCCGGTGGAAACGACGGAATGACCGGCGGGCATATCCTGACGAGCAACATGGGCTTCAAGATTCCATGCTGCACGGGTCTGGGCCTGCCAGATACCCTGCAGGAAGGGGTGCCCGGTATCCGTTCGGGGAATTTCCTGCCCGAGAACCGGCATGGTGGTGGCAATAAAGGTGAATAATGACCCCAGAACCGGAGCCAGCAAACGGCGGCTACCCATGACATCCTCCCTCTCAAGGAATAGCGAGAATAAAGTGCTGACCTGGGCTTGTCCAACCCCTGGTTGTGAAAACAATGAGAAACAGGGGGGGCTGAACATTGTGCCAGGCCTTTACAAGGGGCCCGGCTCAATGGGGGTTCCAGGTTAGCGTGCTATCCCGAAACTTTCCGGCAGGGGGAAGTTGCCGTAATAAGGCTCCCAGTTGGGTGCAGGATCATTCGGGTCCGGATAGTAAATGACGGAGTAGATCTGGGATATGGCGTTGTCATCCACGTAGAAAATCTCGATGAAGATACAGCGGCGTTCATGGCCATTGGTGTTGCGCAGAAAAATGGCTGAGGTGGCGGCCACCTGCTGGACTTCGTCCACGGCAAAAAAACGTCGGTGGGAGACCAGCGAAATATTGAAGTTGCCAAAGTTGGAGCCGCAGTTGGTCAGTCCCTGATAGCCATCAGTCCTGCCTTCTGCCAGGGGTCGGCCGGTCACCTTGACCCCGTTTTCCAGGCGGAAACAGTCAGGATGGGCCAGGACCAGGCTGCCATCCTCTTCTGTCAAAGCGTCGAAATAGCTGTTGGCGATGCCTTGCAGGGCGGGGCGGGAGAGGCGGTCAGCCACCGGGATATGACGTACCGGTGGTGGATTGGCCACAAGATTGTCCGGGGCAAACATGATCTCGTTGGTACCGTCGGGTTGTGCTGGACCCTGCATGCTGCCCAGTCCGGGGCCGCTGAAAAACCACTCAGCCTCTGCAATTTCCATATCGACCACTTTCAGGCGCACCATGGCCACTTCAGACGGCTCACGCATGGTAGTGTCGATGACCCCAAACCACAGGGCCTGGCCGTTGACAGGATCCAGGTAGAGGCGGGCGTTGTCCTTGAGGCCGGTGACGGTTTCCCAGACACCGGTGCCAACACGCTTGACGTGAGTGTTTTCAGTCTGGCGGTACCCGGGCATCAGTGGCACCGCACTGGTGTCATTGGTGGCCACTGCCTGCATATACTGATGAGTGAGTTCTTCCAGGCAGCCGCGGTCACAGTGGGCGTCTTCCGCCAGGGCGAAAGTGGTGGTCAGTGTGGCCAGCAGGAGGCAGGTCAGGCTGGTGAATCTTGTCATATCGTTTTCCTTGATCGGTGAGGTGATAGGAAGCATCCCGGCGCGGGATTGCTCCCGCCCGGAGGGCAATGAGAATACCCCAGGTGGGTAACCGGAACGAGAGGTTAAGCCCTGTTTATCCATAAATTTTGTACGGAAATTACGCCAGAAAAAGCATGATTTGTGAATCTATTATGACGTTTTCTGTGGCGGGTGGACGAATTCCAGGCATCCGTTTATCCTTCCACGATTCGATAGCGCCAGACCAGAGCTTTTTCAATAAAAACAGGCTCTTGGCTATCAAAACCCACTTAAAATACGATTTGTAAACACGATTTGTAAAGTAACGAGGCAGGAACACTATGGGGTTTCGAAAAGCGTTCAATGCATTGCCGCGATTTGTCGCCATTGTCGGAGTCGGTGCACTGTGTACCCAGACTGTCCAGGCGCAGGACAGCAAAGATGCGGTGGCAAGCCTGTTGGGCGAATACTGTACCAAGTGTCATAACTTTGATGATTATGCCGGCGGAATAGATCTCGACGGTATAGGCGGACACAACCTTGCCGAATTTCCGGATATCGGGGAGAAGGTCATCAAGCGTCTGCGTGCCGGTATGATGCCTCCCAAGGGGGAGTCGCGTCCTGAGCGAGAGGTAATTCAGAACCTGGCCGCTACCATGGAAAACATCATTGATGAACATGCGGCCAATGAGCCTCTGCACTTGCCGGCCCCCGGACTGCATCGCCTGAATCGTACTGAATACTCCAATGCCATTCGTGACCTGCTGGCCCTGAATATTGATGCATCAAGTTTCCTGCCATCGGATGACTCTAGCCATGGCTTCGACAACATGGCCGGCACCCTGACCACTTCACCAGCCCTGATGGAAGCCTATCTTTCTGCTGCCGGCAAAATCAGCCGCCTGGCTATTGGCACGGAAACCGCTCCGACCCTGGCCGTTTTTGATGTGCCAGTTGATACGTCACAGAATGCCCATATCGAAGGCCTGCCTTTTGGCACCCGTGGCGGCATGCTGATCGAGCATGAGTTTCCGGCTGATGGTGAATACGTTTTCACGGTTAAAGGCATGACTGGCTACTTCACCCGGGTACTGGGCAACGTCAAAGGCGAGAAGCTGGAAGTCACCATCGATGGCGAGCGTGTGTACCTCTACGACTGGGATGAGGAAATCGGCAACCAGGAAGGCAATGGCGGCCGTACACCGGCCATTCCTATCAAGGCCGGATTTCACCGCGTGGGTGTCACCTTTATTGCCACCACCGACCTGCCTGATACCGGCTTGAACAAATCCTTCCAGCGCACCATGAACTCTCCGGGTGCCATTGCCGGTTATACCTTCTACCCCCATGTGGGTCAGGTATTCATTGAAGGGCCCTATAAAGGTGTACCTGCGACCAGCAAACAGAGCCGTGACAAGATTTTCGAGTGCTATCCCCAGTCTGTTCGTCAGGAAACCAACTGCGCCCGACAGATCATCACTACCCTGGTTAACGGTGCTTTCCGTCGTCCGGCCGAGAAAGCCGACCTGGATGTGATGATGGACTTCTACCTGGCGGGTCGTGAGGAAGGCGGCAGCTTTGATTACGGTATTGAAGCCGCCCTGCAGCGCATTCTGGTGGACCCGGAATTCATTTACCGCTCAGAGCTTGAGCCGGAGAAAACACCGGAAGGTTCTCCCTACCAGATAAGCGACCTGGAACTGGCCTCAAGACTGTCCTTTTTCCTGTGGAGCAGTATTCCTGATGAGGAGCTCATACAGCTGGCCACCGATGACAAACTGCATGATGAAAAAGTGCTGAGCCAGCAGGTGGAAAGAATGATTGCCGACCCTCGCGCTGATGCCTTCATAGAAAACTTCACCGGCCAATGGTTGAACGTCAGGGGCATGGCGGCCAGCGAACCGGTTGTTGACCTGTTCCCTGATTTTGACAGCACGTTGCGTGAGGCATTCCAGCGCGAAATCGAAATGTTCTTTGCCAGCATTATCCAGGAAGACCGCAGTGTGCTTGATCTGCTTACCGCGGACTACACTTTCGTGAATGAGCGTCTGGCCAGGCATTACGGCATTCCGGATGTGTATGGTTCACAGTTCCGTCGCGTGGAGCTGGATGATGATCTTGACATGCGTCGCGGGCTGCTCGGTAAGGGAGCCTTGCTGACCATTACCTCTGATGCGGCCAGAACCTCGCCCGTGAAACGCGGCAAATGGTTTCTGGAAACCTTCTTTGGCGTGAGTCCGCCTGATCCACCCCCGGGTGTGGAAACCGACCTGTCACCGAAAGAAGGGGAAGCTCCCAAGACATTGCGGCAGGTAATGGAACGGCATCGCGCCAATCCGACCTGTGCCTCCTGTCATAACATGTTTGAACCGATGGGCCTGGCCATGGAAAATTTCAATGCTGTGGGTAAATGGCGCACAGCTGAACTGGCAGGTCCCATTGACCCAACCGGTGAAACTACCGATGGCACACAATTGAATGGCGTGAAAACCCTGCGGGATATCACGGTGAAGAACGGTGATGTGTTTGCCCAGGTGGTGATGGAAAAACTGATGACCTATGCCCTGGGACGGGGTGTGGAAGATGAAGACATGCCTTTGCTGCGAGCAGTCACGCGCAAGGCGGCGGAAGAGGATTACAAATTTTCTGCCATGCTGATGGGGGTTATCCAGAGTCCAGCCTTCACCAGAAACCTGAAGGCTGCCGAAAGTGAGGAAATAGCCAATGTTAATTACTAAAAAGCATATTTCTAGGCGTCAGCTACTCAAAGGTACCGGGGTTTCCCTGGGCCTGCCGTTGCTGGATGCCATGATTCCTGCAGCCACTGCCCTGGCCCAGACCGCAGCAGAGCCGCCACCGCGTTTCTTTGGTGGTTTCGTACCCCATGGTGCAGCCCCTGGCTACTGGGTGCCGGAAAAGGAAGGGGCGCTTGGAAGCGAGCTGCCTTTTATCTGGAAGCATCTTGAGCCATTTCGCGACAGCCTGAACATTCTGTCCGGCCTGCATTCGACCTCTGCCGAACCGCCTCCCGGTGAAACTGGTGCAGACCATTGGGTTGCAGCGGCTTTCCTATGTGGAGACAAACCGAAAAAGACAGCCGGTGCTGATGTGTATGCCGGTCATACCATAGACCAGATCATTGCCGAGAAATGGGGCAGGGAAACCCTGCTGCCATCCCTTGAAATTTCGGTGGAAGATCCGGGGTCAGGATCCAGCAACTGTGGTGAAGGCTACAGTTGTGTATACACCAATACCATTTCCTGGGCGGCTCCTTCAACACCACTGCCTATGGAGCTGAATCCACAGGTGGTGTTTGAGCGCATGTTTGGCAGCGGCAGTTCGCCGGAACAGCGTACAGCAAGGCGTGAACGAAACCAGAGTATTCTTGATTCGATCACTGACAAGATCGGTGGCATGCGCAAGGAAATCAGCGTGCCGGATCGCGCGCGCCTGGATGCTTTCACTGACAACGTTCGTGAAATTGAACGCCGCCTGCAGATTGCTGCCACGGCAACCACTGCCGCACCGGAAAACTTTGATATCCCGCCCGGCATTCCCCAGTCCTTTGATGAACACATTAAACTGATGTTTGACCTGGTGACCCTGGCTTACCAGGCTGACATTACCCGTGTCAGCACCATGCTGTTTGCCCGTGATCTGACAGGTCGTGTATATCCTGAAAGTGATGCACCAACACTAGGGTTCCACGGTGGTTCTCACCATGGGGAAGACCCGGCTCGTATCGAGGAATTCTCCAAGATCAATCAGTACCACGTGAAAATGCTGGCCTATTTCGTCGACAAACTGGCCAACACCGAGGATGGTGACGGTTCTCTGCTGGATCACTCGCTGCTGCTGTACGGCAGCAATATGGGCAACCCCAACCAGCATCTGCATTATGACGTGCCTCATGTCCTGCTGGGGGGTAATAACGGCAAGCTGAAAGGTGGTCGACATCTGGCCTATCCCACCAAGACTGTGCCCACGGGCAACCTGCTCCTGAGTATTCTGGATCAGTTTGATATCCATCGGGAAAGCTTTGGTGACAGTACGGGACGACTCGACAAACTGGTCTGACGTCGTCCTGTTCATTTGTGATGCTCTGAAAATATTTTCTGGAAATACGTTATGTTGAAAGTGAAATCAGCTGCCATGGTTCTGGCCTTTGCATTCAGCCAGTTTGGCTATGCCCAGTCTGAAGTGGCTGACGCTGCCATGCAGGGTGATACCGATGCGGTTCAACGGCTGCTGCAGGATGGCTTTGATGTGAATGGCGGCCAGGCTGATGGGGCGACGGCCCTGCACTGGGCGGCTTATCATGGAAATGATGCGCTCGCTGAAATACTGCTTGATGCCGGTGCTCAACCGGACGCCGCCAATCGTAATGGTTCCACCCCGCTGTGGCTGGCTGCCAATCGTGGTGATGCCGAAATGCTCGGAGTGTTGCTTGATGGTGGTGCGGATGCCAACGAGGCCTTGCCGCTTGGCAGACGTCCTTTGATGTTGGCTGCCCGTTCAGGCGTTGTAGAGGCAGTGAAAGTATTACTGGATAACGGTGCTGACCCCAATCTAGCGGAAACCGAGCGTGGTACAACTGCGCTGATGCAGGCCGCGGACCAGGGACATGCGGATGTTGTCTCTGTGCTGATTGCCCATGGTGCCGATGTAGCAGCCACTTCAGCGCCTGTATTACGTGATGGACGGACAGCTGCGCTGGGACATTCAGAAGACCCCAGGCTAAGCGTACGTCGCCAGGCCATCGTGGTAAATTGCGAGTCCGGCGATCCTGACATGGACGTACTGATCAGCATGGTCAAGAACGCGCCTGATGATCCCGCGCTGGTAGAGATGGTCAAGGCCGGAGATCTGAGCAAGGAAGCGATTTGCAGCAAATTTGAACGGGCCGGTATTGGCTTTGTAGTGGTGTCCGGAAACGGTAATACCGGATTTGAAGGATTCCAGGACAGGCGTAACCGTGAGCCCGATGGTGGTGAGCTCACAGCGCTGGTTTATGCTGCCCGATCCGGTGCCATTGAAGCCGCACGTGTCTTGCTGGAAGCCGGTGCTGACGTCAATCAGGTAACCCGTTATGGCTGGAGCCCATTGCTGGCAGCCACCCAGAATCGTAATTATGAAATGGGCCAATTCCTGATCGAACACGGTGCTGATGTGAATATTGCCAACAAGGGTGGTTGGACCAATCTGTATCTGGCTACCGACAATCGCAACGTGGAAGGCGGGGATTATCCTACCCGTATCCCTGACATGGACCACCTGGACTACATCAAGCTGCTGCTGGATTCCGGCGCTGATGTGAACGCCCGACTGACAGAGAGTACGGAAACACGCACAGTGTTCACCAACCAGTGGCTGGATGAAGAGGGAGCCACGGCCTTCCTGCGTGCTTCCCAGTCCGGAGATGTTCCCCTGATGAGAATGCTGCTTGACTATGGCGCGGATCCACACATTAATACTGCCCTGGGTGTCACCCCCCTTGCTGCTGCAGCTGGTATTGGCTGGGTGGAAGGCGTGACAACAGAATGGTCAACCCGGCAAACCGTAGAAGCGGTCAAATTGCTCCTGGAACTGGGTATCGATCCGAATTACCAGGCAGATACGGGCCGTACCGCCCTGCATGGGGCTGGCCATAAAGGTTCAACAGAAGTGGCCGAGATTCTGGTGGCTGCCGGTGGTCGTCTGGATATCCGTGATTTCGGCAATACCGACAATCGCGGCAGTGCTGAACTGGCGGCCCATACCTGGCTGCCCATAGATTATGCCGATGGTCTTGTCCGTGTGGGTGTACAGTCTGCTATTCCTCATCCGGAAACAGCAAACGTGATGCGTGCATTGATGCTGGAACAGGGGCTTGATGCTCCACCGGAAGGCCGCACCATCGAGTCTATCTGTATTGTGGAAGTCTGCTCTGCAGATTATGACCCCAAAAAATACAACTAGATTCCTGAATAGAAGAAAACAAAAAGCCCGGCACCAGCCGGGCTTTTTGTTTCAGGATGCTATGGTCGTATCAGCGTTTGTCGACAACGACGTTTCCTTCCTTGAGCACAACACGGGCATCCAGCATGTGCCAGAAGCCGTCCAGTGGATTGCCATCTACCAGAACGATATCGGCAAGCTTGCCAGCTTCCAGGGTGCCCAGGTCATCCTCCATGTTGATATAGGCCGCTGAATTCTGCCCCATGATCTGGTTGATGTCCTGGATGGAAAACATGACGTTGTAGGATTCCAGTTCATGTCGCAGACCGGCCCAGGCATCGTAACGGGTGTCAGTACAGTAACCCAGGACCACACCTTCATCCCAGACAGTACGAGCATTGACGATGGTATAGCCGATCTCGTTGCCAATAGCCCGGTTCTGGGCATCACGGTTGGCACCGGCAATGGCTTCAGGCCAGTTGTTGCCGTCCCTGAAGCGGGGTTGATTGTCATCAGCAAAAACGCCGAACACCGGTGCTCCGAATCCAATCGTGGCCAGTATCAGGGTATCGGTTTCTGCCAGTAGTTGAGCCGCTTCGCGATCCACGAAATCCTTGTTGGGCAGGTGGACCAGCCGTCTGACGCCGGCTTTTACTGCTGCTACCATCGCAGGGGTGCTCACAGCATGGACCTGTACAGTCACGCCGACTTTATCCGCTTCGTCGATGACGGCCTTGAGCACTTCCAGTTCAGCGTAGCTGGGCCGGGGTTGCGGGGTCAGGGAAATCTCCCCGGTCCATTTGATACCCTGGCGAGCCATTTCCCTGACCTCTTCGCGGGCGTTTTCCGGCGTATTGTTGGCCAGTACGATGCGGCTGGAAGGGATGATGCGTGGACCATTGATCTGGCCGCTTTCTATATGATCCCGAAGTGCCAGGTTGCCTTCTGCGGGACCACCGCCTGACAATATGGTTGTATAACCGGCTTCCAATTGTGCCTGCATTTCCTCACGCTCATTGGGTCCGCTATTGATATGACGATGGGCATCGATGAAGCCGGGCATGGCGGTCATGCCTGAGCCATCGATGGTGTCGAGACCGCGTGTTGAAAGATTGCCGGCGGCAACGTCCGTGATTCTGCCGCCGCGAATGATGATGGTGCCTGATTCGATGGTTTCACCATTGCCGATGATGATGCGGGCATTGGTGATCGCTGTGTCCTGGGCAAACAGGCCTGGGCAGTACACAGTAATGATGACCAGGGCCAGATGTTTGATGTGAGAGATGGCACGATTCATGGTTATCCCCTATATAGTTTTTGATCAAGCTTACGCTCAACCTGAATGAAAGCAAAGACAGGTTGGTTGAAATAAAAAAGGTAGAGCAGGAATAGCGAAAATGGACGGTGTCCGGGCGGCTGGTTTATCCTCGCCTGAAACAGGAGGGGGAAGTATGAAAATGCGTGATGTTTTACCGTTTGTGCTAAAAATCGGTCTGGTGGTTTGTCTGCAGCCGGTATCGGCCCAGTCTGACAATGTGACGCTGGCGCAGCGCTTGCAGCGGGTGGAGGATGAGCTAGCCATACAGCGGGTGCTGGTGGAATACTCCGCCACCCAGGACGCCAGGGATTTTGCTGGCTATGCCGCCCTGTTTGCCCGAGATGGTGAGTGGGTCAATGGACCCAACAGATACAAGGGCCGTGATGCTATCTACCAGATGCTGATTGATCTTTATGGCCAACCGCCTGAAGGTTTCGTCAATAGCGAGAGTTATCACATCAGCACCAATTTTCAGATTGACCTTGATGGTGACAGGGCAACTGCCAAGTCCCGGCATTTACTGATCATGCGGGGTGAACAAGGACAGCCAACGCCGATGCTGGGTGGGCGCTATGAAGATGAATTCATCCGTGAGGACGGGGAATGGAAGATTCTGCGCAGGGTGGATTATCCGGTCATGCCGACCCAGGACGAATGGATGCAGTTCATCAGAACGCTGCGTCCAGGCAATCAGGATTGAAATGTTCAGGAATCCTTTTTGGATGCCTTCCTGTTTTCCCGGCATTTCTGCTGATATAGCGGCGAATACTGCATGCCGTAAGGGGTGGATTTCTTGATGGTCGCTTTTTCCTTATAAAACGCTGCACTGGTTTCCTGGCGTTGTGCTGCTTCAGCCTCGGTGCCATCCCTGAAAGTGATTTCCTCCCGGGGAACAAAAAACACCTGGCCGACAGGCAGGCTGCGGGAAACGGAAATGGTTTCGCCTTCAGCCAACACGTAGCGGAACTCGGTGTCGTGGACATGCCAGTCGGTTTCAACCCGTATGGTCATCACCGGGGCAATGGGGCG
Source organism: uncultured Enterobacteriaceae bacterium (assembly GCA_964490145.1). Classification (GTDB taxonomy): domain Bacteria; phylum Pseudomonadota; class Gammaproteobacteria; order Pseudomonadales; family Pseudohongiellaceae; genus Eutrophocola. The sequence continues at coordinate 24,042 of CAZBBS010000017.1, read as the reverse complement.
TTCGATGCTGTTGATAACACCAGAATAGACGGTGTCCCAGCCTGGTGCAGTCTGGAAGTTGTACGCGCCCCTGAGCGTGACCGCTCCTGTGGGTGTGCCCATATCATCCGGCACGATCAGCATGCGGGCTATGGCCAGGGCGGTTTCCCTGAATCCCGGCGTTTCAGGAATGAACAGCTGGACCTCTTCCTTGCGCAGTCCGATCCCGCCCACAGCCAGTCTGTAAGTGATGGTGAAGACCTGCTCCCATTTTGCCCCGGTTGGATTCACCGTATAGCCAAACTGGTAAACCCCTTCACCCTCAAAACCAATCTGGAACTGTTCGTTTTCTTCCAGGGGCGGATAAACCAGGGCGCCAAGTGAGCTGCCTGCTTCCAGCACAGGACACATGCGGGCATGCTGTGGGAGCAGGGGACGGGAGGCTTCTTTTTTTGGCCGCAGGCCAACACCGGGGCGGCGCGGATTGGGGAACAGTGTGACTTCCATCGCGCAAGTATAGCGAATCCACCCGGTTCCGTAACGGCTATTTTGTGTTTAAACGGTCAGATCCCGGCAGTTAACAAATATAAAAAAAGCCCGGCAATTGCCGGGCTTGTAGAGAGGGTTGATCCGTTGTCAGATCAGGAAGCGTTTGGTTGAAATGCCGATCGAGTCGATTTCCACACCCATCAGGTCGGCAATACCCAGAAGCAGGTTTGACGTTGGTTCGTCTTCATCTGCCTGCAGATGGCGGTTGCCTTCCAGGCGACCACCGGCACTGCCCACCAGCATGGCGGGTACGTTATGGCGATCGTGCACCAGGCCATTACTCATACCTGCACCGAAATACAGCAGTGTCGAATCCAGCAGGGAACCATCACCATCCGGAGTGGTTCTCAGTTTCTCGACAAAGTTGGCAAACTTCTGCATCTGGTAAGTCGTGATGCGGGAATAGCGTTCAATACTTTCATCGGTATTCTGGTGATGAGAGACGTTGTGATGGGGTTCATTCACCCCGATGTGTGCATAACTGCGGCCAGTGGCTTCATGACCTGTCATGAACGTAAAGACGCGGGTCATGTCGCCCTGATAGGCGAGGTGCAACAGGTCGTAGGTGACATCCATGTGCTCATCGAAATCTTCCGGAATGCCCACGGGGCCGTCTTTTGCCTTGGAGATTACAGAAGAACGGGTGGAAAGGCGTTGAATCTGGGTCTCGATGCGGCGGATGTTGGTCAGGTATTCATCCAGCAGTGCACTGTCACCCGAGCCTAGCATCCTTTCCAGGCGCTTGGATTCATCCAGAATGGAATCCAGCATGCTTTGCTTGGTTTCCAGTCGGCGCATACGCTGCTGCGGAGTGCCGGGGTCGCCGAACATACGTTCGAAGGTGACCTGGGGGCTTACTGCAACCGGCAGCGGGCTCTGGTCGTCATACCAGGCCAAGGTATTGAAATACAGGCAGGGATAGTTGTCACAGGCACCCGCCGAGGTGCCCATGTCTTCTGTGCCGACTTCCAGTGAACGCAGTGGCGTGTCTCCAGCGACCACATCTGCGATCAGCTGGTCCAGCGATTTCGCGGAACGCAACTGGTTAAAGTTGCCGTTTTCACTGAGAGGTCCGGCACCATTGAGGAAGGCAGAGCTGGCACCCATGTGTATACCGCCCATGTCCTGGCGACCTTCCGGTGATTTCATCCGACTGATCGTGGTGACATACTGCCGGTTCTTTTCAATCGGTTTCATGACCTTCTTGAACTCGAAGTCCTTGCCGACCTCGTCCGGGTGCCAGTCGGCTGGATAAATACCGTTGGGCACATAGACAGAGCCGAAACGAAGCCTTTCTCTGGCAGCAGTAAGCGATTGTGCCGTTGCTGCTGGCACCATCGCATCAAGGAGTGGCAGCGATATGGCTGCTCCGGCACCCCTAAGCAGTGCCCGGCGACTCAGGTGTTTCCTGGTAATGAACATGGTTACTCTCCCGCGGTTGCAATGGTATTGATGGTTGAACTGGAACTGTTGGTACGCATGAGGAACGGATAGCTCTCAACGATACCGACAATGATTGACTGCAAACTGTAATTTTTTTTCGCAGATTCTCTCACGATGCTGCGAACCATGGGCATATCCCTGGCCTCAAGGCCGCGTCCCAGGGCATATATCAACAGTTTCTGGGTCAATGTGTTGGCGAAAAGCTCCGGATCAGCGATCAGGGCTTCGCGTAATGCTTTTGGTCCATCCACAGGCGAGCCGTCGACAAGGATGCCAGTGGCATCGACAGGCAGGCCGTTGCGGTCAATGTCACGCCAGGAGCCATCCACATCGAAGTTTTCCAGGGCAAAGCCAACCGGGTCCATCACGTCATGACAGCCGGCGCAAACCGGATCGCGACGATGCCGCTCCAACTGTTCGCGAACCGTTGAAGGTCTGCCTTCAGGAGCGCTGGCTTCCAGCGCCGGAACATTCGGGAATGGCGGTGGTGGGGGATTATTAAAAAATTCGGACAGGACAAACTTGGCACGCATGATGGGAGAGGTGCGGCTGGTGGCTGATGTCAAAGCCAGGATGCTGCCGTGGCCAAACAAACCCCAGCGATTGCGATCGTCCAGCTCCACCTTGCGGAATCTTGAGCCATAAACGCCTTCAATGCCGTAATGTCTGGCAAGCCGTTCATTGACGAAGGTGTAGTTGGCGGTCATCAGCTCATGCAGTGGCAGGTTTTCCCGCAGCACATGGGCAAACAGCATCTGGGTTTCCTGGCGGAAAGCCTGGCGCAGGTTGTCGTCGAAATCGGGGAACATCTTGATGTCGGGGCGGGCGCGCATTTCCAGGTTACGTAGCTGCAGCCACTGGCCGACAAAGTTTTCGATAAACGCGTTGGAGCGCGGATCATTGAGCATGCGGGCGACCTGACTTTGTCTGCTGCTTGAATCCTCCAGTCCGCCGTTCACGCCCATTTCAAGCAGTTCATCATCGGGTGGTGATGACCACAGGAAGAAGGACAGGCGGGATGCCAGGGCTACACCGTCAACGGCATGGTCCACACCCGGAGCGCCATCCTGGGCGTCTGGTTCGACACGGAACAGAAAGAACGGGCTGACAATCATCCTGGCAACAGCAGCACGCAGACCCTTATCAAAATCACCGCCGTTGTTGCGTTCGTCCTCGTAAAAAGCAAGAGGTGCGGCTATATCGGAATCATCCACGGGTCGTCTGAAGGCCCGTCTGGCCAGGTTACTCAGGATTTCACGGACGCAGGCCTCTTCCTGTGAAGCGCTGCTGGGCTCACAGGTCATGACCCTCTGACGGGGGGCGGAATCACTGACACCCGTGGCATTGAACGGCCCCTCTATGGAGGCGCTTTCCAGGCGAGGCATGCCCGAAGTATTGTGAATTTCCAGTGTGGCACGATCCACAGGCTGCCAGGAATTCTGTTCAACAGTGGTGCGTTCCCGCCAGGTGAAGACCACTTCATGAGGGCCTGCAGTCACTGGAATTTTGGGCGAGGTCAGCTTTTCATTGACCACAGGGATGACATCGTTGAATTCCTTAACGCTGATGGCATGCTGATCAGCTCCACCGATCTGGTTAGTGTAGACGATTTCACCATCAATATAGATCAGGAAGTCATGGGGGATGTCGTGTCCTTCAATGCCAAAGTAACCCTCAGCAACGCCCTGCAAGGGGCGGGCAGCGAAAATGTATTCGCCATCTGCCGGGAAATTGTGGATTGCAGAAACACCACCGCGTGTACCCAAAGGCATGCCGGGCAGGTGTTTGTCCTGACTGGTATCAAAAGGAATGGTGAAGGTGGTGACTGCACGTGAGGCTTCCACATTGCCCAGCGCCATATCAGCCACGCGCATGCCAACTGTCATGTAACGGTCAAGTAGCAAGGGCGAGGTACGCAGTAGGTCGGCAATGTTGTCGAAGCCGAAATCGCCCCCATCACTGGGCAGCAGTTCAGCGATATCGATATCAATCCCGAACAGTTCCCGGATGGAATTGGCGTACTCGGCACGGTTCAGTCGGTGAATGGTTGTTGTGCCGGCATAAGGATCTGACAGGGCAGCCGCATCCAGAGTCTGTTCCAGTGCGGTGACAAGATTTGAACGCACCGTCAGGTCCGGTTGTGGCTGGGAGCGTGGTGGCATAGCCTTGATTTTCAGTTTGTGCAGGACTTTTTCGAAAATGTCCGGGTTACTTGTAATGTCTTTCGGGGTCATCTCCTCTAGTGCCAACCCACCCCTGAAAGCTTCAAAGCTGTGGCATTCCATGCAGTAGTCGTTGAACATGGACCAGTTTTCGGCCAGGACTTTCTCCGATTGACTCTGTGCACTCGCACTTCCTGCGGCCAGGCTTACTGCTGCAGCCAGGGCGCTGGATACTATTGTCAACTTCATCGGTCTCTTCATGTCTACGCATCCCCCGCCAATTCTTTCAACAAGGCAGCAACCTCTTCAGGCCAGGCTGGTGGGGTAGCGAAATAGAAACCCGGAGTGGCTTTGGGTCTCTCCATATTTTCAACGAGCTGGTAGGGCGTCTTGCCTTCATCATTTTCGGCATTCAGATTTGCCCCTTTTTCGACCAGGGCGCGAATAATATCCGGGTTGAGCGCACGGGCAGCAACATGCAGCGCAGTGATGCCATCGGGTCCCACCACATTGGGATCAGCCCCGGCCTCAAGCAATAATCTGGCGGCTTTCGCCGGGTCTCTCTCGCCTTCTTCACGATAGGGAGGGGGGCCATAGCGCAGGTCGTTTGGGCCACCATCAACACCAACGCCCTTGCCGCCGGTGGTTGCCATCATCAGGGCGGACCGGCTGGCAATCTCTTCTTCCACGCCTATGGTGACATAGCGGCTTTCCGAGGCCGGTTTCCAGTTGGGGTCGGCACCGTGTTCGAGCATCATTCTCATGCCTTCGATGTCGGCCGCCTTGGAAGCCCGGTAAAAGGGAGTCATGTTTGACTTCAAGTCGCAGCACATGGAGGCGTTATGCATCTGGCCTATAAAGGGTTTGTTGGGGTCAGCACCGGCCTCCAGCAACAGGCGGGTAAGGTCCAGGGCATTGAGCTGGTTCGGGTGATCCGCACGAAACACCGTGCCGTCCTGGGCACGCCAGTCTGTGGTGGCATCACGCATTTCTGTGGCATAAAGCAGGGAACCGTCATTGGCATCGGCGCCGTGTTCCAGCAGGCTGGCGGCCAGATCCAGGCGATCATTCACTATCGCCAGCATCATGGGGGTGGCATTGTCGCCATTGGTGGCATTGATATTGGCGCCGTGATCCAGCAGCAGCTGTATCATGTCCTCATCGCCATTACGGGTTGCCCAGTGCAGGGGGGCAAAACCGCCTGAAGGGAAGTCGGCATTTTTGCGTTCAGTCAGCGTGTTTACCCTGGCTTGCAGGTTGGGGTCGGCACCCGCATCCAGCAGGGTGCGCACGGCGTCCAGATGCCCTTCGGCTGTAGCCCACATAATGGCGGTCTGGTCCTCAATGGGTTCCCTGTTGTTGGGATTGGCACCGGCATACAGCAGCGCATTTATGGCGTCGGCGCTGCCGGAGCGGGCAGCAGCCATCAGTACGGGTTCTGTTTTTCCCGCAGTGAGGTCCAATCTGGCCCCTTTCTCCAGCAGGGCCTTTATCATGTCGGCATTACCGTAGCGGCTGGCCTGCAGGAGTGGGGAAATATTCAGGGCATTGGCAACATTGGGGTCAGCACCTGCATCAAGCAGCATGTGGACCAATGCGGGAGAATTGTTGTATACCGCCCAGAGCAGTGGCGTGGTGCCGTCAGGTTCGGGCAGGTTGATATCCATGCCTGAAGCGATGAGCTGACGGGCCGTGTCCAGATCATCCATCCGCGCCGCCGAGGCCAGGGGGCCCGACGCCAACACATGGGATGATTGCCACAATGCGGCACAGGTTAAAATTGACACTGCAAGTGCAGTGCGTACAGTCCGTTTGGTTTTCAGAACTCTCATACGAGCATCCCCCTCCAATGACAAAGTTGGCATTCTGTGATGCCTGATTTTTTGTTCTTTTGCTACCAGCCACCAGTGGTGGCCGGGTTGGAATAAGTGCGTATTTCGGTGTCTGGCAGGTCCATTAATCGCAGCAGCGATATGACTGGCTGGATCTTTCAGTAATTTCACCGATGATGCCATAGGCATTGGCCAATGCAAAGTCAAAAAAAATGGCAGAATTGTGGTTTTCTCCGGATATTTTTTGTGGTTATTAGGGTTTTTCCCCAAGGTTGTATAAGCCGTATCATGGGGTTGGTGATGGTTGGAACCCGATTTTGGACACGCCGGATTTGGTAATTGTCCTGTGTGGGCTGATTTAAAGGAAATGACATTGCATAGACAACCCAGAATGCTGCCTGTTTACCTGGTGATTTTCGCGATGCAGGCAGTGTATGCAGACCCGTTATACAGGGATATCACCGACACCCGGTTGCCCGACATTGTGGGGGCCTGCATGGATGCAGCGGCCGGGGATGTCGATGGAGATGGTGATATCGACCTTGTACTGGCTATGGAATTCAGTCCCAATCTGCTGCTGATCAACACGGGTGGCGGCCTGTTTGATCTTGCTTCCGGGCTGGATATGCCCCGCACCATCCATGACAGCGAAGAGGTCGGTCTGGCGGATTTTGACAGTGATGGTGATCTCGACATGTTTTTTGTCAGTGAAGACGACCAGGTCAATGAGTTCTATCTGCAGCTTGCGCCTGGCAGTTATGTGGATTCTTCCTACCGGCTTGAGGTTACCGACACCTCAAACAGCCTTGCCATCCTCGATCTCGACAACGACGGCGATCAGGATGTCCTGATTGGCAATATTGGGGAAAACCGGGTGCTGATCAATGATGGCAGCGGCAGTTTTCGGGATGAAACACGGGCCCGTTGGCTCAATGAAGGACGCACCCAGGATATTGAACTGGCAGATGTCGATAATGACGGGGACCTGGATGTCATTACGGCCAATGAGGGCCGCAACGCGCTCTATTTGAATACAGGCCTGGGGACGCTGGTTCTGGCTGAAGACAATATGCCGCCCCTTGACGATGAAAGCCGCGAAATCAGGGCTGTGGATGCTGATGATGATGGTGATCTTGACCTGCTGGTAGCCAATGTACGTTTTAACACGTTCGGCAGCCAGGAAGACTATTTCCTGTTAAACAACGGCAAAGGGGTGTTCACGGAAGTCCCTGCCAATTACTACCCCGCGGGTGAGCGCAATCATTTTACCCTGCAAGTGGTGGATCTCGATCAGGATGGGGATATGGATGTCCTTCTGCCGCATGCCGAGATTTCGCGGTTGGGGGGAAATGTCATGACTCTGTTGAACGATGGTCATGGTGTATTCAGTGAAGTAAAGGAGGGTGGGCCGCTTCCCTATCCTTTGTATGGCAATGGTTTTGACATTGAAGTGGCAGACTTTAATGGCGATGGCTACGATGACCTGTTTTTCTGCAACAGGGCCGCCAATACCCGCAGCCGGAACCTGGACCGTGACGGTCGTTCAAGGCTGCTGATCTATGCCGGCAGCAAGACGGGCAGCGAGTAGTCCTGAAAGGTGGAATAAGCGCCCCTAGAGGAATATTTCCTGCCCTCTGTAGGGAATTTCAGTCGATACGTGGTGGTCACGCCAGAGCTTCATGGACAGGGTGTCCAGGGATTCCAGTTCGCCATGTACCAGCATGATACGTGGTTTGTTTTTGACATTGAGCACCCATTCGACCAGTTCTTTCTGGTCGGCGTGCGCGGAAAATCCGTTCAGGGTTTCCACCCGGGATTTCACCACAACATGCTCCCCGAACAGCTTGATGGATTTGGCACCGTCCACCAGGATACGACCCAGCGAGCCAGCGGCCTGGAAGCCTACAAAGATGAGTGTGTTTTTGTTATTCCATATTCGCTGCTTCAGATGATGGCGGATGCGACCTCCCGTGCACATGCCGCTGCCGGCAATGATGATGGCGCGGTGCTTGATGAAGTTCAGGTTCATGGATTCTTCAGGTGATTGGACATAGTTGAGACCGGGCAGGAAGTTTTTCAGTGACCCCTTGTGCATTTCACGGATCAGTGCGGCATCCTTTCGATCGAGCACGCTCAGGCACTCGTCATAGATGTTGGTGACTTCGATGGCCATGGGGCTGTCCAGATAGACAGCCCAGGGGTCCAGTTTGCCCTGGTTGTACAGTTGTCCCAGGTGGAAAAGAATTTCCTGGGTTCGTCCCACGGCAAAGGAAGGAATCATGACAATCCCGTTCTTTTCCCAGGTTTCGTGCAGGATAGTCTCCAGTTCGTCGAGGGTCTCCTGCTGATTGCGGTGGTTGCGATTGCCGTAGGTTCCTTCCATCATGAGCAGGTCGGCTTCCTCCACAATGGCAGGCTCATTCATCAGTGCCGAGACCTTCTTGCCCAGGTCGCCGGTAAACACCAGTTTTTTGGTTTGGCCATCTTCAGGGAAACTGAGTTCGATGATGGCTGAGCCAAGGATATGGCCGGCGTCCCTGAAGCACAGGGTGGCCTTGCCGGTTTTACCTACAGGAAATGACTTGTTGTAACGCTGTGGATAGCATAGCTGCAGGGCGGTCTCGACATCCTTTTTGGTATACAGGGGTTCAACAGGCTTTTTGCCTTTACGCAGGCGGCGCCGGTTTTCATGCTTGAGGTCGCGTTCATAAAGGCCGGCTGCATCATTGAGCATAACGGGCAGCAGTTTCATGCTTCCCTGAGTACAGTAAATTGTACCCTTGAAGCCTTTATTGACGAGCAGTGGGATCAGTCCGCTGTGATCCAGATGGGCATGGGACAGGATCAGGGCATCGATGCTTGCCGGGTCAAAGGCAAATGAGGAATTGGCCACCTTGTCGACAGCATCACCGCCCTGGTGCAGGCCACAATCAAGCAGGACACGTCCCAACTCCTCCGTTTCCAGCAAATGACAGGAACCCGTTACCTCCTGGGCCGCGCCAAGAAATCGCAATGAAGCCATAAGACATTCTCATAAAACATGCAGCAGGCATCGTAGCACCGGGCCGGCAGGCTGACTACAGATAAGGCCGGTAATGTTTGACGCATTGGATTTACATCAATCGCACCCCGGGAAAGTCATGGAAAAAAGTATAAAAGGGGGACAATATTGCAGCAGCGCTTCCGTTGTTTTCTGTTTGGGTTGTTGTGAATAACGAAACTGAATTTTCCATCCCCGAGTCACCTCACGCTGTTGAGCCAGATGACGTGTTCAGCCGACTGGGCAGTGCCGAGCAGGGGCTGACGTCCGAGACTGTAGCGCACAGTCTGCAAGTTTTCGGGCCCAATGAATTGCCCGTTTCACCACCGGAACCCGCCTGGAAACGCTTTCTTAACCAGTTTCGCAATGTCCTGATTTACGTTTTGCTGGCCAGTGCCGTAATCAGCATGCTGCTTGATCATGCCATGGACAGCGGCGTGATCGTGCTGGTGGTTCTGCTCAATGCCATCGTGGGATATATCCAGGAAGGCAAGGCAGAGCGAGCCCTGCGGGCGATCAAAGCCATGACCCGGACCCGTTGCCTGGTCCTCAGGAATGGGGCGCAGATCAGTGTGGACAGTGCCGAGCTGGTACCTGGTGACGTGGTGATTTTACAGGCAGGGGACAGGGTGCCGGCAGACATCAGACTCTTTTTTACCAAGAACCTGCGCTGTGACGAATCGGCACTGACAGGGGAGTCCCAGCCAGTCAGCAAGCTGGTTGACACCTTGCCCGAGGCTTTGCCATTGGCAGAACGTCGGAACATGGCCTATATGGGGACAATTGTCACTTTTGGCGTGGCCAGGGGGGTGGTCACCAGCACCGGGGTGAATACCGAGATAGGCAGTATCAGTGAAATGGTGCAGTCAACCATCATTCCTGAAACGCCCCTGCAGAAACAGCTGGCACATTTCGCCACGCAGTTAAGTGTGGTTATTGTCCTGGTATCACTGCTGTGCATGGCCTTCGGCATGCTGGTCAGGGGCTACGGATTTGCAGACATGTTCCAGGCGGCGATCAGTATTGCCGTGGCGACCATCCCTGAAGGCCTGCCAGCCATCGTGACCATTGCCCTGGCTATCGGTGTTCAGCGTATGGCAAAGGAAAAGGCATTGGTCAGACGCCTGCCCAGTGTCGAAGTCCTGGGTGCCGTGGATGTTATCTGCACCGATAAAACCGGCACGCTCACAACCAATGAGATGACCGTCAGGCAACTGGTGTGCGCTGATGGCCGCTATCACGTTACCGGTGAAGGGTATCGTCCCGAAGGGGCGGTGGTGAACGATGACAGTGGTGAAACCGTCATTTATGGCCACAACCCCCTGGTACAGCAGGCCGCCCTGTGCAGCATGCTGTGCAATGATGCCAATGTATCCCTGCAGGACACGGCCTGGTCATTGGCTGGTGACCCGACCGAAGGTGCCCTGCTGGTGTTCGCCATGAAAACCGGACTCATCAATGATGATGTCCGGCGTGACTGGCGGCGACTGGATGAGCTTCCCTTCGAAAGTGAACGTCGCTACATGGCCACCCTGAATCGTGGTTCCCACCAGTCAGGACATGGGGATGAATACCGGGTATTTGTCAAAGGCTCGCCCGATGTTCTGTTTGACGCCTGCAGGGCGCAGTTGACTGCACATGGTGAGGAGCCATTCGATCAGCTGTTCTGGACGTCCCAAGCTGACCAGCTGGCTGCCGAGGGCCACCGGGTGATCGCACAGGCGCAGAAAGCGCTGGTAAAAGGCGAGGAGCATCTCGATCACGAGTTGATCAGCAGTGGCTTGACTCTCATCGCACTGGCCGGCATCAAGGATCCGCCAAGACCCGAAGCCATTGCCAGTATCAGGGCCTGTCATGCAGCAGGTGTTACCGTGAAAATGATCACCGGAGACAACCCATTGACTGCCGCCACCATCGGTCAGGAGTTGGGACTGGATACAGAGCAGGTATTAACCGGCATGCAGCTGGACCAACTGGATCAGCATGAACTGGCTGGTCGTCTTGAAGAGGTCAACATTTTTGCCAGAACCAGTCCGGCGAACAAGCTGCACCTGGTCAGAAGTCTGCAGGAACAGCACCATGTTGTTGCCATGACGGGAGACGGCGTCAACGATGCGCCAGCCCTAAGACAGTCAGAGATTGGTGTGGCCATGGGCCTGAAAGGCACTGATGCTGCACGTGAAGCGGCTGACATCATTCTGCTCGATGACCAGTTCAGTACCATTGCCACTGCGGTGAAAGAGGGCAGAACGGTATATGACAATGTGGTGAAGTCGATCGTATTCATCCTGCCAACCAGCCTGGCGGAGGCGATGGTGGTGATTCTCGCCATCATGCTGGGTTCGGTACTGCCAATAACGCCGGCGCAGATACTCTGGATCAATATGGTGACAACTGTCACCCTGGCCCTGGCAATCGGTTTTGAATCCGCGGAACCCGGCATTATGGACAGGCCGCCGCGTGCCCCGGGGCAGCAGTTGATCACGCGCACCCTGCTGCTGAGGATGGCGCTGGTCGTTCTGGTGTCTGCCTCTGTCATCTTCTGGCTGTTTACTGCCTTCCTTGAACAGGGCGCCAGCCTGGAGCTGTCCCGAACCGTAGCCATCAATACTCTGGTTCTGATAGAAGCTGTTTATCTGCTGAACTGCCGCTTCCTGCATGCCGGCATTTTTACCTGGCGTTTCCTGGTCGGCATCTGGCCATCACTGATTGCCATATTTACGGTTGTGATGGTTCAGTTGGGTTTTACCTACCTGCCGCTGTCACAAAAGCTGTTCGGCCTGGAAACCATGAGCGCCAAGGCCTGGCTGGTTTGTATCTCAGCCTCCTTGCCGATACTCTTCATTGTCGAAATTGAAAAATTCATCCTGAGGTCCCGGGGCAGTCACTGAGCATGTCCGATTCCCATCATCACCATCATAACCATTACCAGGGGGACCGGATCGGTATTGCCTTTGCCCTGAATGCCGGTTTTTGTGTCATCGAGTTCATTGGCGGCTGGTTGACCAACAGCACGGCCATCATGGCCGATGCCGTGCATGACCTGGGTGACAGTCTATCCATTGGATCCGCGTGGATACTTGATCGGCTCTCAAAGCGGGATCCCGATGAGGTGTTCACGTATGGGTATCGTCGCCTTTCCCTTTTCGGTGCCCTCATCAACAGTATCATCCTGGTGATAGGATCAGCCTGGGTGCTGATCGAATCCGTGCCCCGCCTGTTCAATCCACAAATGCCGGTGGCAGGCGGCATGCTGGGACTGGCCATCCTGGGTATCACGGTGAATGGGCTCGCCGCCTGGAAACTCAGTGGCGGACATTCCATGAATGAAAAGGTGTTGAACTGGCATCTGCTGGAAGATGTGTTTGGCTGGGCAGCTGTCCTGATAGTTTCTGTGGTGCTGCTGTTTATGGATTGGCCAATTCTGGACCCCCTGCTTGCGGTGGTGTTCACCTCATTTATCCTCTTCAATATTTACAAGCATCTGAAAGAAACGGTAAGAATCTTTTTTCAGGCGGTGCCGGAATCCCTGCTGACAAAGAAGATCAACCAGGCACTGCATAAAATTCCGGAAATCGCTTCTATTCATCATGAGCATTGCTGGTCCCTGGATGGAGAGCACCATGTCTATACTGCTCACTTGCTCCTTAAAAGCCATCTTGATACAAAGGCGCAGGTAACACTCAAGGCACTGGTGGCACAGACACTGGAGCCTTTCTCGCTCACTCATACAACCATCGAGCTGGAATTCCCGGATGAAAACTGTCGGGACTACAAGCCGGGATAAAACAGGTATTGTGCAAAATCCATTAATGAAACTGATCAGGACCGTCCATGCGTGGGCAGGTCTGACCCTCGCCCTGTTGCTCATCCTCAGCAGTGTCACCGGCACCTTGCTGCTGTGGAAGGATGAGTACGTGATGCTGACTATTCCTGAGGCACGCGTGAATTTCACGCCTGAACCCCGTGCCCTTGCCCGCATAGCCGCCGCCATTGAAGCGACCTTTGAGAACAACGACATTCTGCGCATCCAGTTTGCCACGGCTGAATTTCCCCTCAGCAAAGTCACCCTGTACGACACCAACTATGCCTATGTGGATATCGATGGCAGGGTGGTGGAACAGTGGCATATGAATGACCGCATTGAGGAGTGGCTGTATGACCTGCACCATCGCCTGCTGCTCGACGATATTGGTCTGACCATTGTCGGGCTTGCGGCTATTGCCCTGGTCATTCTTGTCCTGCTTGGTGTTATCACTTTTATCCCGCTGCGTCGCCTGTTCAGCAGGGGAATCTGGCCTGCCGGATTGTCCAGCGGTGCCCTGGTGATCAGTCATCGCAACCTGGGCATTGTCCTGGCCCTGCCTTTGTTACTGACCCTGGTAACCGGCATCACTCTGGCCTTTCCCTTTGAAGTGGAAGAACTGCTGCTGGAGGACATTCGTCGATCCCAGGAATACAGCGATGCCATGGTCGTGGGTATTGATGATATTACCGGTCCGGGCACCGGTGACTGGCTTCCGGCCATGGAAAGAACGCTGGCGGTATTTCCCGGTGCCGTGATCCGAACAGCCAGTGTCCCCAGTGGTTTTTCCGCTCACCGCATCATTGGTGTGCAGCAGCCCGGAGCCTGGAACAGGACAGGTCTGAGCCTGGCTTACATCGACGAGGAGCTGGGATATATGGATTTGCGGATTGATGCCCGCGGTGTTCCGCTGGTCGAGCGCCTGGTCAATCTGGGCTACCCGCTGCACACGGGTAAAACCGGCAGCATGCTGTTCAAGCTGTTCATGACCTTTTGCGGCTTGGGCATCGCCTGCCTCAGCCTCTTTGGTCTGGTCAGTTTCATAAAGCGAAAATTGGCAGCTGTTTGACTTTCATCAACAGGCCATGTCTCCCATCGCATAAAGTCAAAAAGACAGGGGATGAAGTCCCTGGCTTGCGGTAAAACTGGAGTGGTATGCAGGACGATTTTTTACTCAAGGTGATGGCCATCGGTATCAATACCCAGCAGGAGCCCATAGCCTATCTGCACCGGGATTCCCATATCTGTCGGGCTGAAGGGTTCAGTGCCAACAGCCGGGTCATGGTGTATGCCGGTGGGCGTGAAGTCATCGCCACGCTGGATGTGGTGGAAAACCACATCATCGACCGGAGCGAGATAGGCCTGTCGAATATCGCCATGGAGCGCCTGGGTGTGGAGCCGGGTACCGAGGTGGCCGTGACCCATGCACCGATCGTGGATTCCCTCAGGCTGGTTCGCAAGAAAATTTACGGACATACCCTGTCTGCTGATGAACTCCAGGAAATCATGGAGGACATTACGGCCTACCGCTACCGTGATGTGGAGATAGCCAGCTTTCTCAGTGTCTGTGCCGGCAATCGCATGAACCTGGATGAAATCACCAGCATGACCAAAGCCATGGTGAATTGCGGTCAGCAACTCTCCTGGGGCGGCAATCAGCGTATCTTTGACAAGCACTGTATCGGCGGTTTGCCAGGGAACAGAACGACACCCCTGGTCGTCGCTATCGCCAGTGCGGCAGGCCTCATCATGCCGAAAACGTCCTCCCGTTCCATCACCTCACCGGCAGGGACGGCAGACACCATGGAGTCCCTGTTCAACGTGTCGTTCAGTATCGAGGAGATGCAGGAGATTGTGAATGCCACCGGTGCCTGCATGGTATGGGGTGGTTCGGTCAGTCTGAGCCCGGCGGATGACCTGATGGTGCGCATTGAGAAGGAGCTTGAAATTGACGGGCAGGGGCAGCTTATAGCGTCCGTGCTATCCAAAAAAATCGCTGCCGGTGCCACCGATGTGGTGATTGATATCCCTGTGGGAGAAACCGCAAAAGTCAGGTCGCTTGGGGAGGCTGATTATCTGGCTAGTTTGTTTAACCAGGTGGCACAGGAATGCGGCATCCATGTTCGTTGCGTGATCACTGATGGCAGCAAACCGGTGGGACGGGGTATTGGACCCGTGGAGGAGGCCAGGGATTTGATGGCTGTCCTGCAGTGTGAGCCAGGAGCACCCCATGACTTGCGCCAGCGCTCACTGGAGCTGGCCGCCAACCTGCTGGATATGGCGGAAGAAATCGGTATCGACAAGGCCAGAGCCAAAGCCACCAGAATTCTTGAGGACGGTCGTGCCTGGAAGCAGTTTCAGCGCATAGCGGCTGCCCAGGGGGGATTGAAATCACTCAGGGAGGCCCGCTTTTCCATTACTGAGAAAGCGGATCGGGGCGGCCTTATCCAGTCGGTGGATAATCGGCGCCTGGCCAGGCTCGCCAAACTGGCCGGGGCGCCCGGCGACCAGCTGGCCGGCCTGCGTCTGCACGCCAATGCCGGAAGCCACGTGGAAATCGGTGATCCCTTGTTTACCCTGTATGCGGAAAGTGCCGGTGAACGTGATTATGCGATTGCCTACTATCAGAAAAATCGCGGCATCTTCAAAATTGAAGAGGACAACTGACATGACGACACCACGGCCTGTTTTATTTTCACTCGAACCCCATATGCTGGCTCACTCCCTGGCCCAGAAGCTGCCCTGTGATCTGGGAGAGTTCCAGAGCCGGGCGTTTCCGGATGGTGAGTCGTACCTCAAAATCACCACACCGGTTCAGGGGAAGGATTGCATGATCCTGGTGGATCTGAGTCATCCCGATGGCAAATTTCTGCCCCTGGTATTCCTGGCTGATACGTTAAGGGAAATGGGCGCACGCAGTGTCGGGCTGGTTGCGCCTTACCTGTGCTATATGCGTCAGGACCGGCGTTTTGTGGATGGTGAAGCAGTGACCTCCAGGATCTTTGCCGGGCTGGTGTCAGAAAAATTCGACTGGCTGGTGACGGTGGATCCTCATCTGCATCGCTACCATTCCCTGGATGAGATTTACGCTATTCCCAGTCGGGTGGTGCAGGGTGCTCCTGTATTGTCTGAATGGTTGTCCGGCGAAACGGATATTTTTCTTGTCGGTCCTGATGCTGAAAGTGAGCAGTGGGTATCCAGCATTGCGGCAATCAGTGGTCATCCTTACGTCATTGGTGAAAAGAACCGGCTGGGAGATCGCCAGGTGGTCATCACCCTGCCGGATCTGGGGGACTTGTCAGCCAAAAGAGCGGTGATTATTGATGATGTTATTTCCAGCGGGCATACGGTGCTGGAGTGCATCAGCGCCCTGAGGGAAAAAGGCGTGAAGGACATCGACTGTGCCTGTATCCACGGTATTTTTGTGGATGATGTAGATCAGCAGCTGGTGGCAGGGGGGCTAAATCAACTGGTTTCCTGCAACACCATTATTCATGAATCCAACCGGCTGGATATCAGCAGACTGCTTAAAGAGCCGATGCTGGCATTAATCGGCGGGACTTCAGCCTGAGTCTGACTGCTTACAATGCAGGAAAAAGCCAAGTACACTGCCATCGTTCATCATAAACAGGGAAATTTTCCAGTGAAACCTGCATTAGTCCTGTCCTCTCTCCTGCTGCTGTGCACAGCCTTGCCAGTTTTTGCCCATGGTGTGGCTGAAGGGGATGCTGATTTTATCCAGCGTATCAGCGGCGTGGCCTTTATTCCGTATATGTACCTGGGCGCCAAGCACATGTTTACCGGCTATGACCATTTGCTGTTCCTGGCCGGTGTGATCTTCTTTCTCTACAAAATGAAAGACGTGGCCCTTTATGTCAGCCTGTTTGCCCTGGGTCACAGTATCACTCTGCTGTTGGGTGTGCTCGGGGGGATTCACGCTGATGCCTACATTGTGGATGCCATCATCGGCTTGTCAGTGGTTTACAAAGCTTTTGAGAACATGGGCGGCTTCCAGCGCCTGGGTGTCAGCATCAATACCCGGCACGCCGTATTCCTGTTTGGTTTGGCTCATGGCTTTGGCCTGTCGACCAAGCTGCAGGACCTGACTATTTCCAGTGAAGGGCTGGTGCCCAACATGATTGCCTTCAATATCGGTGTAGAACTTGGCCAGCTGTCTGCCCTGACCATCATGCTCCTGGCTTTCACCTACTGGCGTCGATACCCGAGTTTCATCAGGGGCGCCTTTAATACCAATCTCGTCATCATGTCGGCTGGCTTCATGTTGTTCGGCTACCAGATGACCGGTTACTTTGTGTCCTGAGTTTCAGGACCGGATCCCATACAGGATTAACTATGTCTGCCAACGATAAAACTTCGGAAAAAAGCCTGGTCAAGGCAACTGTGATCGCCATTGTGGCTGCTGCTGTCATTCTGACAACAATCGTATTGCCTTCGGAATATGGCATTGATCCTACAGGCATTGGTGGTGCCTTGGGGTTGACCCAATTGAATGCCGAGCCTGTCCAGACCATTGAGATCACCGATATTATCGGCGGCAATGCGGTCTTGCGTGAGGTGGAAATTCCTGCCTTTGGTGAGCCGACACCATTGCCCAATCCCGCTGTTTTCCAGGATCAGGAGACACCGCCCCAGACCCGCACCATGGAAATTACCATTCCGGGTGATGCAGAAACCGAGGTCAAACTGGTCATGCAGGAGGGCAAGGTGGCCGTGTATTCATGGGCGGTGGATCAGGGCGATATTTATGTGGATTTTCATGGCCACGATGCCTCCTTCGGTCCGGACTTTTTTGTACGCTACAAGGAGCAGCAGGAAGGCAGCGGCAATAACGGTTCTCTCACAGCGCCTTTCAGCGGCGAGCATGGCTGGTACTGGCTTAATTACAACGAATACGATGTGGTGGTCACCCTGACAGTCACCGGCTATTTTGACGATGTAATCGACTACGGTATTTTTTAATCCTGACAGATCAGGGGCGGTCAGGCGGGGAAGGATTCCTGATTTCCGCCAGCATCTCGGCGCTGTCCCACTCGTACGCACCTGCCCACGTGGCAGTCACATCGCCGTTTTCATCAAGGAGCCAGGAGCTGGGTACAGCACCAATTCCGAACGTGGCGAAATAGCCATTGAGCTTGATGAAATTCCCGTCAAATTCCCTTTCCATCAGAAAATTCTCGATGGTGTCATTGTCTTCATCAGAAACAAACACAAACAGGTAGCCTTCATCCTCAAGGGCTGCTGCAGCCCTGTTGATTGACGGAATCTCCCTAATACAGGGCGCACACCAGGTTGCCCAGAAATTGATGAATACTTTCTGGCCCGCAAAAAAGTCGACATCAAAGCCTCTGCCATCCAGAGTCTGAAAAGTCTTCTCTGCAGGATCACCGTCTGCAGCAAGATCAGCAAACAACACGTTCGATGCTTCTTCAACATTGCCTGCCACCGGCATTGGCGAATTTTCACTGTTGCCGCACCCGACTAGGCAAAGCGAAAGGCACAACATTAAGGTTGGATTAAGAGACTTTTTCATCGGTTTTTCCGTAAGTAAGCGTGAAGAAGCATGGTAGTTTTCACTATCCGTGGCGTCAATTGGTGCAAAAACGGTGAAACCCCCGGGGAGTATATGAATGTCTGAAAGAATTTCGCTACTCTCTGGTCATTGCACTACATTGAACAAGCACTATATTATCGATCAGTTGATACGTTTAGAGCTATCTTTGAGAGAGGGAGAGCCATGAAAAAAACAGTAATAACAACCACACTTCTTGCAGGGGCATTGAGCCTGACGGCCCAGGCAGGCCTGGAAACAGGGGCTACTGCTCCAGTATTCACTGCCCAGGCATCCATGGATGGCAGTGAGTTCACCTATTCGCTGCAGCAGTCCCTGAACCTGGTGGGGCCCACTGTCGTTTATTTTTACCCATCGGCCTACACCCAGGGTTGCAATATCCAGGCACACACTTTCGCCATCAACATGGACAAGTTTCGTGCAGCGGGGGCTTCAGTCGTGGGGGTGTCGCTGGACAGCATTGCACGCTTGAATGATTTTTCGGCTGACCCGGAATACTGTGCGGGTGAACTGCCGGTGGTGTCGGATGCCGATGGCAGCATTGCCAAATCCTATGATGTCAGTGTTCGTGAAGGACGGGCCGGATTCAAGGACTCCCGCGGCGTTGAAATCGATCATGGTTTTGCCTCCCGTGACACGTTTATCGTTGATACCGATGGTAAAATCGTGAGCACCATTGGTGGCGTCTCTCCTGAGGAAAATGTCATGCAGTCCCTTGAGGTCGTACAGGGGCTGGCAGCACGCTGATTGTAAAATACTGTTAAAAACGGAGCTTCGGCTCCGTTTTTTTTCGCCCTGAAAATTACTGGTCGCGGGAATTGATGTAAGATATGCCCAGATTTTGTGCAGGATAAAAGGGTTGCTGTTTCATGCCGAATAAACTTTGTGATGTATGGGATTATCAGGCTCTGGCCAAAAGCCGTGTACCCAGGATGTTTTACCAATATGCGGATGCCGGTTCCTGGACCCAGAGTACCTATAACCGTAATGAAGCGGACTTCCGTGATATCCGTTTCCGTCAGCGGGTAGCCGTGGATATGTCGAACCGCTCGGTGGCATCGACCCTGGTCGGGCAGGACGTTTCAATGCCGGTTGCCCTGGCGCCCATCGGCATGTTGGGTATGCAGCACGCCAATGGCGAGATTCTGTCAGCCAGGGCTGCGGAGCAGGCTGGCGTTCCCTTTATTCTGTCCACCATGAGTATCTGCTCCATTGAGGATGTGGCGGCCAATACCGAGAAGCCTTTCTGGTTTCAGTTGTACGTCATGCGCGACAAGGAGTTTGCCGGCCGTCTGATTGATCGGGCCAAGGCGGCAGGGTGCAGTGCCCTGGTGCTGACACTGGATCTGCAGATTCTGGGGCAGCGTCATAACGACATTCGCAATGGCTTGAGCACGCCCCCTAAATTTACGCCTGATCATGTCTGGCAGGTTATGCGTCGGCCCCGTTGGGCCCTGAATATGCTGGGGGCCAAACGCTACACTTTTGGCAATATAGCCGGGCATGTCAAAGGGGTGTCGGACCTTAGCAAGCTGGCCTCATGGACTGCTGACCAGTTCGATCCTACGCTGAACTGGGACGATGTGGCCTGGATCAAGGAACGCTGGGGCGGCAAGCTGATACTCAAAGGGATCATGGATGCCGAGGATGCTCGCCTGGCGGTCAATTCCGGTGCTGATGCTATTGTGGTATCCAACCACGGCGGGCGTCAGCTGGACGGTGCTCCTTCATCCATTGCGGTGCTGCCCGAAATCGTTGATGCTGTAGGCAACCGGATAGAGATCCACATGGATGGGGGTGTACGCTGCGGTCAGGATGTCCTGCGCGCTGTTTGCATGGGAGCCCGGGGAGTCTGGCTGGGCCGGGCCTTTGTCTACGGCCTGGGAGCTCGTGGGCAGGCGGGTGTTTCAGAAGTTCTGGAAATTATTCGCAAGGAGCTCGATACCACCATGGCACTTTGCGGTGAGCGGCTGATTTCCAATGTTGGACCCCATAATCTGTATGATGCTCCTTGAGTGGAGGCATTTACAGAAAATAGGATAGAAAGGATAAACAGGAGAAATTAATGGGGAGACCAGCCCTGAAAAACATGATCCTGAAATCCGTTTGCCTGACGTTGCTGCTGTTTGGGTGCCCGTTTGCAGTACTGGCCCAGGGTGCGGGGAATTCACCCACCCAGATGCTGGAAGAGTTGTACAGCAATCTCAGTCAGGCCAGGGAAACGGAAACGCAATTGAAAGCCAACCGTGTGCTCAAGCAGACCTATGACCGTGAGAAAGCTATAGTCGAGCGGGAGCGCGCCGGGTATGAAAGGGATCTTGAACAGTACAACAAGGATTTGGCCAGGTTTAACCAGGACGTGAACCGCTATGATGAGCAGTGTGATAAAAAACTCGATCGGGATGCCTACAATGCCTGTGAGGCGATAGCAGACAGGCTGGAGCCGCAGAAAAACGCGCTGGACCAGCGTCTGTCTGTCCTTGATGGCAGACGAGCCAAAATCATGGAACAGATTAACTTGCTTAACCAGCAGGATGGCAAGCGCGCAACAGCTGCAGAAGTCCTGCTGGAACGCTACGACGAGTTTGACCGTCGGGCCAGGGACCTGGTGACGCGTCTGGCATTGTTACCTGCGATCAGGAACAGCAACAGAAACTGTTCTTCCTCTCCCAGTCTGGAAGCCGCACACCAGTGCATGGCTAAGACCCTCAGTCCCTGAGGCCGTTAATCAGGTTTATGAACCTTACTCTGAACACATCCATCCTGAGCCGGATAGTTGGTGCTATCCCTCATGGTGTTTTGCTGTGCCGGCCAGACACCGGTGAGATCGTTCATGCCAATGCATACCTGGAACAACTGTTGGGATACAGTGCTACAGACCTTGATGGCATGACTCTCACCGACCTGTTCCTGCCCCAATTCCCCCCTTTGATTGACCCTGTTGATATTGTTGCCAGCACATTGGCAAATGGTAACTGGCAGGGAGACCTGAAGTTGCAGAATGAACAGGAGCAATGCTTAGCCTGTCGCCTGTATGCAGAAGCAATCGACCTTGATGAAAGCGGGCAGCTGGTGATGCTCAGTTTTCAGGATACTTCCCGGGAAGCAGAAATTTTGAAGGCGCTACAGGATTACCAGCGGCTTCATAACAGATCCCAGCAACTGAGTAAAATTGGTCACTGGGACATAGATGTGAAGACGATGAAGCTGACGGGTACCGATGAGCTGTTTGAAATTTTCGGTTTACCCAAAGGCTCCCCGTTCAAGGACTTTGATGCAGTAGTGCACCCTGAAGATCGGGAAGGGGCTATCAAGATTATCGAGAACACCATAAACAATGGCGGCAGATATGATTCAACATACCGGATTGTCACACATGACAATACACTCAAGTGGGTTCATGCCATTGGAGAATCGGTGATTGCGGAAGATGGCACTCTGGTGGAAATTTCCGGGTCGGTTCAGGAAATCAGTTCGTTGAAGGCGGTCGAAGAAGAACTGTACCGCATGCAAAAACTGAAAAGTCTGGGCGTATTGGCCGGCGGCATCGCTCATGATTTCAATAACATTCATACCATGGTTTTTGGCAATATTTCCCTTGCTTTAAATAATATGGCGGATAGCCAGCCAGGGTATCGTGACCTGAGACAGGCAGAAAAAGCCATCCACCGGGCTACCAACCTGTCGAACCAGTTGCTGACCTTTGCCAAGGGCGGGAATCCGGTTAAAACCCCTTTGCAGCTGGATGTTTTGATCAAGAACCTGGTGTCTATGGATCTGGCTGGAAGCAATATAAAGCCGGAACTGAGATTGCCTGGTGAAGGCTGCGTGGTCGATGCAGATCGCGGACAGATGGAGCAGGTATTTTCCAATTTGGTGATAAATGCAATACAGGCAATGCCCAATGGAGGGTACCTGTATATAAACGTCGATAGCGTGGAATTTCCTGCCCCCAGGTGGAATCTGGATTCAGGTAAATACGTACATGTACAGATTCGGGACGAAGGCCGGGGAATCAGTGAAGAAAATATCGACCTGATATTTGATCCCTATTTCAGTACCAAGGCCACTGGCAATGGCCTGGGACTGGCAACGGTATATTCCATTATCAACCGTCATGGGGGCAGGATTAACGTCA
The DNA here is from genome assembly GCA_964490145.1 of uncultured Enterobacteriaceae bacterium. Classification (GTDB taxonomy): domain Bacteria; phylum Pseudomonadota; class Gammaproteobacteria; order Pseudomonadales; family Pseudohongiellaceae; genus Eutrophocola. Next base: position 1,504 of record CAZBBS010000017.1, on the reverse strand, counting down.
ATTCCCAGATCGGCCGAGGAACAACATTTGATATTTATTTACCGGCTGGCAGTGACAGTTTGCCTGAAGACACTGAAACTGATGATGCAGTCTCAGCAACAGGAGGGAGGAGCGGAAGAATTCTGGTTATGGATGATGAGCCTCTTTTGTGTGAGCTCGCCTGCAAGATTCTTGAAAAGGAAGGCTTTGAGGTGGATATCACGTTAAGCGGTTCTGATGTGGTGAAAAAGTATCAGCAGGCGATCGTAGTAAACAGGCCTTATGCTTGCGTGATCATGGATTTGACCATTCCGGGGGAACTCGGCGGTAAGGAAACCGTTCAGGAAATCCTGAGACTTCATCCTGAGGCCAGGGCCATTGTGTCGAGCGGATACGCCGTGGATCCTGTGATGGCCAACTACAGGGATTATGGATTCAAAGGGGTCATGCCCAAGCCCTATAATCCGACCACCATGGTCAAGATTGTCTGTGAGGTTTTGAAAGCCTCATAATACAGCCGACTGGAGTTTGCTTTTCAGCAGCTGACCAAAGCGTTCTTTTCTCCCTGCTTCATAACTGATCCTGTTGCAGCCGTTGAACGCGGCCAGCTGCTTCAGTGCTTCAGCGAGTTTGCTGGCAAGCTCATCTTCATCCTTAACGGCTTTTTCAATGTGCACACTTTTCACAATCAGTAGATTTTTTCGCCGGTCTGCCTTCGGGTCGAGCCTGCCGACGATTTCTGTGCCGTAAAGTATCGGCAGGCAAAAGTAACCGAATTGTCTTTTGTGGGCGGGTACAAAGCATTCAATCTGGTAGCTGGAGTCGAATATCTGCTGGATCCGTCGGCGCTGAATGACAGCATTGTCAAAGGGGGACAGCAGGGAGACACCCCGTGTTATACGTTTTCCCGGCAATTGGTCCAGGTTTTCACTGGTGGTGAAATAAGCGCCTGGAATCCCGGCAATGGCGACTTCCAGAACCTCACCGTCTTCCACCATCTGCGCCAGTGTGCGTTTGACACCAGTTTTCTGGCCCTTGCGCAGATAGCTTATCTCATTGTCCCTGGCAAACCCGTGTGCCCGTATGGCGCTCCGGATGAGGTGGCGCTGAAACTCGTCAGTCGTTGGCATGCTGGTGTCGATATCATTCGGCAGGGCGCGTTCAGGCAAGTCATAAACCTTTTGGAATCCCACTCGGTGAGTGGCTATCAGCTGGCCTTCGATGAATAGTTGCTCCAGTGCAATCTTGGCAGGTTTCCAGTTCCATCCCCATTCCTGGCCCCTGTCTCCGGTATGTTCGAAATCCCTGGCCATCAGCGGACCTTCTGCCTGTATTCGCTCAAGCACCTTTTTCATGGCTTTGCGGTCAGGTGTCCGCCAGTGTTTCTGGCCTGAAGCGATGGCCTGCATGTATGGCAGGCAATAGCGGTAGTCCTTCATCGGCAGGTAGGCGGCAGCGTGTGACCAGTATTCAAGGACCTTTTTTTCTTTCTGAAGCTGATCCAGGTGTTTGGGCTGGAAAGTGG